>JBOHCT010000059.1:0-20240 GCA_050699055.1 Streptosporangiaceae bacterium
CAAGTAATCTGTACCCAGCGGGGCCGCCCCGGCTGACGGGAGAGGCAGATGGGTAGCTTTCTTGCGCCGTTGTACAGCTTCTTCGGCATCCTCGTCTTGGCAGCGCTCGTGGTGAAGGTCTGGGCGCTGGTCGACGCGGCGGTTCGGCCCTCTCAGGCCTACCTCGCGGCCGACAAGCAGAGCAAGGCCGTGTGGCTGGTCATCCTCGGCATCGCCGTGCTCGTCAGCCTGCTGTTCGGCCGGGGACTGTTCAGCATTTTCCAGATCGCCGCGTTCATCGCCGCCGCCGTCTACCTCGTCGACGTCCGCCCGGCCGTGCGGCAACTGCGCCGTGGCGGCGGGTCGAGCAGCACCGGGCCGTACGGCCCCTGGTGACCCCGAGCGCGTGCGCGCGACCGCGCGACCGCGCGACAAGATCCGTTTCAGCGGTAACGAAACCGCAATCTCTGGCAGGGTCCGTGCGCGCCAAACAGATCTTGACCGGGCGCGCGGATGGGTGGGCGCGACCTCGTAGGCTTCCCTCATGCACCGCGACGCGCACGGCAGGACAAGCAGGCTCGCGCTCGCCGACGCCACCCTGCGGGAATGGGACGCCACGGTCCTCGACGCCTCGCCCGAGGGTATCGTGCTCGACCGGTCGGCGTTCTATCCCGGAGGCGGCGGCCAGCCGCCCGACCAGGGTGTACTGCTCTGGGGCGGTGTCCAGACCCTTATCGTCGACGTCCGCCGCGGCGATGATCTCTGCCTGCTGCCCGCCGAGGGCGATCCGATCCCCCCGCCGGGCACGAGCGTACGGGGGGCGGTCGAGGACGAGCGGCGCACGGGCCTGATGCGCACCCACTCCGCCCTGCACCTGCTCTCCGGTGTGGTGTTCCGCGACTACGGTTGCCTCGTCACCGGCGGGAACATGGAGCCGTACACCGCGCGGATGGACTTCAACCTGCCCGAGGTGCCGCCGGGGTTCAAGGAGGCGGTTGAGACCGCGTGCAACGCCGAGGTGGCGGCCGACCGGCGCGTCGACGTGAAGGTACTGCCGCGCGAGGAGGCCTTCGAGATCCCAGACATCGTCCGCACCGCCTCGAACCTTCTGCCTCCCGGCCTCACCGAGGTACGGATCGTCGACATCGTCGGGCTCGACACCCAGGCCGACGGCGGTACCCACGTCGCGTCGACCCGTCAGATCGGCGCCGTCGAGGTGGCGAAGGTGGAGAACAAGGGCAAGGGCTTCCGGCGGGTGCGCCTCCGCGTCCGCGACTGAGCGGCGAGCGCCTGGGGCGTCTCCGCTGACGCGGGATCCGTTCCTGGGGTCCAGAAGAGCAGTTTCCTGGCAGTTTCTGACCACCAGCGCGGATCTTGACCCTGGAGAGGATACTGCCGAGATGATCCACCTCACCTGGATAGAGATCATCCTCCGGGTGCTGCTCGCGCTCGGTGCCGCCGCGGTGATCGGGCTGGAGCGAGAACTGGCCTCGCAGCCGGCGGGGCTGCGTACTCACGTGCTGCTCGGGCTCGGCGCCGCGTTGTTCGCGCTCGCGGGACTCGAGGTCATGCACGCCGACCTCTCACGCATCGCCGCACAGGTGGCGAGCGGCGTCGGTTTCCTCGGCGCGGGCGCGATCCTGCAGGACCGGCAGCGGGTCCGCGGCCTCACCACGGCCGCGTCCCTGTGGGTGACGGCCGCGATCGGCGTGGCGGCGGGCATCGGCGCCTACGTCGGGGTCGGGGTCGTCACGATCTTCGCCCTTGTCGTGCTCACGATCCTGAAGTGGATCGAGCGCGAGTTCTTCCCACGGCGTCGCGGACAGTCATTGTCCGTCGCGTTCACCAGGGATATCGGGCTCGAGGGCGCACTCGACGATGTCCGCCGCGTGGTCGGCCCGGTCGACCTGCGTCAGGTGACGCCGGCCCCCGACGGTGGGCACCGACTCGTCGGCAGCATCCGCATGCTCAAGGGCCGTGATCTCGTGGCGGTGGCGGAGGAGCTGCGCTCGTTGCCCGGCGTGACCGGCGTCAGCCTCGAGCGCTGACCGGAGCCAGGAGGCCCGGAGGGCCGCGCCCGCGAGGTTCACGACCCAGCTTTGGGCGCGTTGTCGAACGCGTCGTAGACGTCCTGGGTGAACAGCACGAAGCGGACCTCCTCGACGCGCGTGTCCGCCGACCGCACGGTCTCCACCGCGACGCGGGCGGCGTCGTCGGTGGGCCACCCGTACACGCCCGCCGACACCGCGGGGAAGGCCACCGTACGAGCTCCCAGCTCGTCGGCCACGCCGAGCGACCTGCGGTAGCAGGACGCGAGGAGGTGGGAGCGGTCCGCACTCTTCGCGTACACAGGCCCCACCGTGTGGATCACCCACCTGGCCGGCAGGTCGCCCGCTGTCGTGGCGACGGCCGCGCCGGCCGGCAGGCCGTCCGGGTAGCGGTCGGCCCGGACCTGTTGGCATTCCTCGAGGATGGTCCCGCCGCCGCGCCGGTGGATGGCGCCGTCGACCCCGCCGCCGCCCATCAGCGAGGAGTTCGCGGCGTTGACCACCGCGTCGACCCGCTGTTCCGTGATGTCGCCCTTGACCAGTGTGATGTTCATGAACCCCATCATCCCGGGGTCATCGCGAGCGCTGGAACAGGGTGTACGGCCAGGCGAAGGAGGGTAGGAGGACGACCGCTCCGATCGCGAGCGCGACGAGCAGAACCTCGAGGACAGCCCGCCCGTCACCTTCGCCGGGCGGCTCGGCGAGCGGACGGTAGGCCCGATCCCCCATGCGCTGGCCGCACCACTCCGCGAACAAGGTCGGCGCCACCGAAGAGCAGATAGCAGGTGGCGTCGGCCTCGTAGTACTACTAAGCGTAGTACTACGAGGCGTAGACTATCTACGTGAACCGGCTCGGCGAACTCGAACGTTCGGTCATGGAGGTCCTGTGGGAGCGGCACGAGCCCGCGACCGTGCGGGATGTGGCGCGGGCGCTGGCCAGCGAGCGCGAGCTCGCGCACACGACAGTCATGACAGTCCTGGATCGTCTCGCAAAGAAGGGGTTCGCTCGTCGGGAGCGTGACGGCAGGGCTTGGCGCTACCGTCCGGCCGCGAGCCGCGAGGCGTACGTGACCGAGCTCATGCTGGACGCCCTCGACCTCACCGGCGATCGCGACGCCGCCCTGACCAGGTTCGCTCGTTCGGTGTCGGGGGAGGAGGCGGGCGCGTTGCGCCGGGCGCTCGACGAGCTGGAGGGCGGGTCATGACAACGTATCCCGGCGTCCGCCGCCGTTCCGCCGCCGCACCCGCTCCTCGCTGCGCTGCGATGCTCAGCAGCGAAGGAGTGGAACGCGAAGCTCCCCCGGAGCTCGCGCGAAGCGGTCGCGAGATCAACACCGGGGAGGCCGCCTCATGACCCTGGCCGCGGCCTTCCTCTTGCTGGCCGTCCTCTGCACGGTCGGCGCGTCGGCCCTGGCCGGCGCGCGGTGGCCGCTGCGCGCTCCGCGCTCGGCGATCGCGCTATGGCAGGCGTTGGGCTTGGCCTGGGGGCTCGCCCTCATCGGCGCCGCGCTCGCCGCCGGCCTCGCGCCGTACGGGCGAGGGGTGACGCTCGGCCTCGCTAGCCTCGCCTCCGACCTTGCCTCCGAGGGGGTGGGCGGACACCTCGAAACCCAGCTCGGTTACTCTCACGTCGCGGCGCTGGCAGTGGGGGCACTGCTCATCACGAGCCTGGTGAGTGCCCTGGTCGCCTCGTTCTTCGACGTCGTCGCCGCGCGCCGGCGCCACCGCGCGCTGCTCGCCCTCGTGGGGCACGGCGACCCGGAGGCGCCAGGCGCCCTTGTCCTCGACCACCCCGCCGCCGCGGCATACTGCCTGCCCGGCGTTCGCGCGCGGGTGGTCGTGAGCGAAGGGGCGCTGCGGCTCCTCGACCCCGCCGAGCTCCGGGCCGTACTCGCCCACGAGCGTGCACATGCCCGGGAACGTCACGATCTCGTGCTGCTGCCGTTCAGCGCACTGTGCCGGGTGCTGCCGCGCTTCCGTGTCGTGCGCGAGGCGCTCGATACCGTCGGGCTGCTCGTGGAGATGTGCGCGGACGATCGCGCGCGTCGGGAGCACGCGGACCGCCTTCTCGCGTGCGCGCTGCTGCGGTTTGGTACCTCGGACACGGCGGGCGTTCCCTCTGGGGCGCTCGCTATCGCGGACGCTGTCGACACGGCCGTCGTCACACGCGTGCGGCGCCTTCTGGAACCGCCGCCCGCACTGCCCGGGCGACTGCGTGCCGCGGCCCTCGCCGCAGCGGTCGTGCTCGTCGCGCTGGCCGCCGTCCTGCTCTGCGTCCCAGTGTCCTGAGCTGAGTCCGAGGCCACATCGCTGGCCGAGGTCGGCCACATCGGGGAATCGCCCTGGTGTCCCGTGGAGTTGTGCTGTCGGAGCGTAGAGACCGCGCGGATAGGTACTGGATCGCAGAGCGGCTCAGGGCCCGGCGAGCCGTGGGATGGCGTCGCAGCAGTCCTGTCCGCGCTCGCGTCCACGGAGGTGGTGTCGGGTGTGGGGACGAGCGGCGGTTGGTCGTGTCGCCATGGTCAGCGTCCACACCTCCCCCCTCGACCAGCCGGGCGGTGGCGACGCCGGAGGCCTGAACGTGTATGTCGTCGAGCTCGCCAAACGGCTCGCGAGGCGCGGCGTGAACGTCGAGATCTTCACTCGTGCCTCGTCCAGCGGACTCCCCTCCACCGTCCAGCTGGCGCCCGGCGTACTCGTGCGACACGTGCTCGCCGGCCCGTACGGCCTGCTCGGCAAGCGGGAACTGCCGCCGCAGCTGTGTGCGTTCACCGCGGAGATGCTCGCGGCCGAGGCCGCCCGCGAACCCGGCGCGTACGACCTCGTCCACTCCCACTACTGGCTGTCTGGGCAGGTAGGCAGGCTCGTCGCCGAGCGATGGGGCGTACCCCTCGTGCACTCGATGCACACGATGGCCAAGGTCAAGAACGCCGTTCACGTGGCCGGAGAAATCCCCGAGCCGCCTGCGCGTGAGCGCGAGGAGGAACGCATCGCGGTCGCCGCCGACCGGCTCGTCGCCAGTACCGGGGAGGAGGCGGCACAGCTCGTCGCGCTGTACGGGGCGACCGCCGACCGGGTGCGCGTGGTGCCGCCGGGCGTCGACCTGTCGGCCTACCACCCGGGGCCGGCCGCGGAGGCGCGCCGCAGGCTCGGGCTCGCCAGCGACGCCGCCGTCCTCTTGTTCGTCGGGAGGCTCCAGCCGCACAAGGCACCCGATCTGCTGCTGCGGGCCGCGGCGCGGCTTCTCACCAAGGATCCCGCGCTCGGGCGCCGCCTCGTCGTCGCCGTCGTGGGCGGCCCGAGCGGTGGCGACCTGGGCGAGCGGGCTCGACTCGGCAGACTCGCCGCCGACCTGGGGATCGAGAGCGTCGTCCGATTCGAGGACCCCGGACCCTCCACCTGGCTGGCCGACTGGTACCGCGCGGCCACGGCGACGGTCGTCCCTTCCTACAGCGAGTCCTTCGGCCTCGCCGCGCTGGAGTCCCAAGCCTGCGGAACGCCGGTCGTGGCGGCGTCGGTGGGCGGCCTGCGGACGGCGGTGCGGGACGGGCTCACCGGGGTTCTGGTCGAGCGCCATGACCCCGCCCACTACGCCGAAGCGCTGCGCCGTCTGGTCACCGACCCGTCGTGGCGGTCGACGCTTGGGGGGCAGGCGGCCGCGCACGCGGCGCGGTTCGGGTGGGACACGACCGCCGAGCGGATCACCGAGGTGTATACCGGGGCCATGGCGCAGAAGCGGAGCGACAGCGCGACGGCGGTCAGTCGATGACGAGCCGCGGGCAGCCCGCCGACGTCGGCCACCACGACACCGTCATCAAGGAGACGCTGGACGAGCGTGGGCTCGACTACGACCGTGAGCGTGCGGGCGCATACCTCGTCAAGCTCGAAGGCCAGCACAAACTCGCCACTATGACGTGGCTGATCGTCGGAGAGCAGTGCGTGCACGTGGAGGCGTTCTTCGTTCGGCAGCCGCAGGAGAACCCCGGCGAGTTCTACCGTTTCCTGCTGGAACGCAGCGGGCGTATGTACGGCGTGCACTTTGCCGTCGATCGGCTCGGCGACGTGCACCTCGTCGGCCGCCTGCCGCTCGCGTCGGTCACCCCGGAGGAGATCGACCGCGTGCTCGGCTGTGTGCTCACCTACTCGGACGAGAACTTCGACAAGGCACTCGAGCTCGGCTTCGCGTCGAGCATCCGCCGCGAGTGGGAATGGCGTGAGAAGCGGGGCGAAAGCCTCGCGAACCTCCGCGCCTTCGCCCGCTTCGCCGACCCCAGGCGCCGGTGAGTAAGGTCGAGCGCATGACGGCGTGTCCCGGTGTCCTCCTCCGCTCCTGCACCCCACGAAAACGCTTCGCGTTTCCGTGGGGGCCCTGCGGCTCGCTCGCCGTCGCTCGCTGCGATGCTCGCTTTGGAGGCCCCTCTTGACCACGTTGGTGCTGCTCCGTCACGGCGAAAGCGTGTGGAACGCCGAGGGTCTGTTCACCGGTTGGGTCGACATCGACCTGTCCGCGAAGGGGGAGGACGAGGCCCAGAACGGCGGCGATCTGCTCGTTGACGCCGACATCCGTCCCGACGTCGTACACACCTCCGTGCTTCGGCGGGCGATCCGTACCTCCGATATCGCACTCGACGTCGCCGACCTGCTGTGGATACCGGTGCGCAGGTCGTGGCGGCTGAACGAACGCCACTACGGCGCGCTGCAGGGCAAGAACAAGGCGCAGACGCGTGAGGAGTTCGGCGAGGAGCAGTTCATGACCTGGCGGCGTTCCTACGACACGCCGCCGCCCCCGCTGCCCGACGACGATGAGCTGTCGCAGGTCCACGATCCGCGGTACGGCCACCTTCCCTCCGAGCTTGTCCCGCGTACCGAGTGCCTGAAGGACGTCCTCCACCGGCTGCTGCCGTACTGGTATGAGTCGATCGTGCCCGATCTCAGGGCGAACGGTACGGTCTTGCTGTCCGCTCACGGCAACTCCATGCGCGCGCTCGTCAAGCATCTCGACAAGGTCAGCGACGAGGAGATCCCCGGTCTCAACATTCCGACCGGGATCCCCCTCGTGTACGAGCTCGACGAGGACCTGAAGCCGCTCAAGCCGGGCGGTGAGTACCTCGACCCCGACGCCGCGGCGGAGGCGATCGAGACGGTCAAGAACCAGGGCCGCGGCTGAGCCCGGCCCCTGAGCCCGGAGAACCCTGACCCTCAGGGCCCCGAGTTCCAAGATCCGCCGTTGTGGTCCAGAAGCGCGGTTTCCTACGCTCTCCGACCGCAGATCGGCATCCTGGGTGAGTCAGGCGCTTCGCAGACGGGGATCTTGGGTGGGCCGGGTGTTTCGAGAGGCCGAGCCCGCCGATGGTCAGGGGCTCGTCGTGGGAGACAGCGAACCTCCCGGCGTCAGCGTCACCGGCGGCGTGCCGACGGGAGCGGGTGTCAGGGTCGCGTAGGAGCCGGTGCGGGTGATGACCGGGGCGTTGAAGGTCACCTTGCCGGCGTGCGCGAACTGCAGGGTGATCCGGACGCGCTCGCCACCGCTGAGCGGATGGGCGAGACCCTTGAGGATCACGTGCCTGCCCGAGGTGCCGACGGATACGAGCCGGCTCGGCGGGACCGGGATCGACCCACCCGAGATCGTGACCGACCGGGCGGCTTGCCCCGCGGTCGCGCCGACCAGCCGGTCGTGGCGGTGCTTGCGGTTGAACAGCCACAGGTAGAGGCTGGCGTGACCGCCCTGCTGGATCGTCTTGTCGGGACGCGGGCCGAGGACGAAGGCGTTGCGGACGAGCATCCCGCCCACCTTGGTGGAGGTACCGTACGTCACCTGCCGGACGTCCTTCAGGGGGTAGCTGTACAAGCCGGACCCACCGCAGCCGGCGATGAGCGCGACGAGCGCGGCGGCGGCAGCCGCACGGGTCGCACCGCGGCGGACGCTGTGGATCACGGCCTCGGCCCTTTCTCGGATCGGCGTGACATCTGCGGTGAGGAACGCTGCTGGCCAGCGTAGCGGGACCCGCTGTGTCAGCTGATCCCACCCCCTCGCGCGATGAGAAGGACCACGTCGAGCGCGGCGACAGCGATCGTGACGAGGAACGGCGTACGGCCCAACCGCCGCGCGGCCACGCCGGCGCCCAGCAGTATCACGGCGACGCCCGCGCCGGCCGCGCCCAGCGGGTCGATGCCAGGACCGGCCGCGAGGAGCACAGAGGCGGCGGTGAGCAGTGCGGCCGAGCCGAGGCGCGAGCGAGCGGCGCCCAGCCGCTGCGGCAGGCCTCGCACGCCGAGCACGAGGTCGCTGTCGATGTCCGGCAGGACGTTCGCGAAGTGGGCGCCCACCCCGATAAGCGCTCCGGCGGCGAGCACCCACCACGCGGGCCACGGGTGGTTCGGGAGGCCCAGGGTGACGAAGGCCGGCAGCAGGCCGAACGCCACCGCGTACGGCAACGGCGACCACGCCGTCGTCTTGACGCCGAAGTTGTACGCCCACGCCGCGGCCACGCCCGCGAGGTGGGCGAGCGCCGCCCGCCACCCGCTCGCGAAGGACAGGGCAACGGCTGCGACCAGCGCGTACGCGCACGCGATGGCCACGGCCGCCGGGTGAATGTCGCCGCGGAGGAGCGGCTTGTCCACACGCCCGGCGCGACGGTCCCGCTCTCGATCGACATAATCGTTGCTCCAGCCGATCGACAGCTGTCCGGCCAGTACCGCGAGACCGACCCAGACCGCACCGCTGCCCCTGCCCGCGGAGACGGCGAGGGCCGTCACGACGGCCGTGACCGCGACCGTGGGCTCGGGATGGCACGCGCGCGCGAGTCCCCTGAGGGCACCCGCGGTCATCACGTCGCCCCCACCTGCCCCCCTCTCTCGCCCCTCCCCACGGAGCGGTGTGCGCGACGGTTCGATAACCGCGTCTTCGGTCGAGTGTGTCAGTGTGGGGAGCGTGGCACGGCAGGCGACCGCGCGTCGGGCCCGTAACGATCCAGGCCAGTACGACGAGCTGGCGGGAGAGTGGTGGGCCCCACGCGGCGCGTTCGCGATGCTGCACTGGATCGCCGCGGCCCGCGCGGCCCTCGTGCCGCCCGCCGGCCACCCGGGGGCGCTGCTTCTCGACGTCGCCTGCGGCGGCGGGTTGCTCGCTGCGCATCTGGGCGGCAAGGGGTACCTGCACGTCGGGGTGGATCTCTCGGCGACGGCGACACGGATCGCCCGCGACCACGGCATCCCCGCGGTCGCCGTGGCCGACGCCCGCCACCTCCCGTACGCGGACGCGGTCGTGGACGTGGTGGTGGCGGGGGAGATCCTGGAGCACGTTCCGGACGTGAGTGGCGTCGTCGCCGAGTGCTGCCGCGTGCTCCGGCCCGGCGGCACGCTCGTCATCGACACGATCGCCGCCACCCCCCTCGCGCGTTTCCTCGTCGTAGACGTCGCGGAACGCGTGCCGGGCGGCGCCCCACCCCGCCTGCACGATCCCGGGCTCTTCGTCGACCGCGACGCGCTCGTGGGCACGTGCGCGAGCCATGGCGTGGCGTTGCGGCTGAACGGTCTGCGGCCGAGCGCCGTAGACCTGATCGGGTGGCTGGCCCGGCGGCGCGGGGCGGTGCGCATGATCGCGACCCGGTCGACGGCGGTGCTCTTTCAGGGGGCGGGAGTGAAGGAGGGCGAGTGACACCGGAACAGGAGCCCACGCCCGCCCGGGCCGTCGAGGCCGCCCGGGCGCTCGCTCCGCACCTCGCCGGGCGGGCCGAGCGGTACGACCGTGACGGCGCCTTCCCCGCCGAGGACTTCGCCGACATCAAGGCCGCCGGGCTGATGGGCCTGATGGCTCCGTGCCGGCTCGGCGGGGCCGGTGCGGGCTTCGCTGACTACGCCGAGGTCGCCATGGCACTCGCCGCTGGCAACGGCGCGACCGCGCTCGTCTATAACATGCACGCCTCCGTGACCGGCGCGCTCGCCCTCACCCCCGACAACGTGGCACGCGCGCTCGGGGCGCCGGAGTCGTTCTCCGTGATGCGGGACCGGGTGCTGCGCGCGACCGTGCACGACGCGGCGTTCTACGCCGTCGCCATGTCCGAGCGTGGGGTCGGGTCGCGGCTCTCGCGGGTGCGGACGACGTACGAGCCGGTGGACGGCGGTTGGCGGATCAAGGGTGCGAAGGCGTTCTGCTCCGGCGCGGGCCACGCCGACGCGTACCTCGTCGCGGCCCGCCGAGCGCGGACGGACCAATCTGACCAGGTGGGGGCCGGCCAGGACCCGTGCGTCAGCTACTTCCTCGCGCCCGCCGGCGACGGGGTCACCGTGGAGCGGACGTGGGACGCGCTGGGCATGCGCGCCACCGCCAGCCATGACCTGCACCTCGACACGGTCGTACCGGCGGATGCGCTGCTCGGCGTCGAGGGGCTGACGCTCCTGCTCGCGCAGGTCATGCCGCAGTGGCTGGTGGCATCGTACGCCGCGGTCTACGTGGGCGTGGCACAGGCCGCACTCGACGCCGCCGCGGCGCGGACGGCCGACCGTGGGCTGGCCCGGTTGCCGGCGGTCAGAGCGCGGCTCGGTCGCGCCGACGCGCGGGTCGCGGCCGCGCGTGAGGTCGTACGCGAGGCCGCGCGGCGCGTCGACACCGCTACCGGAACCCCGGAGACCAACCGCTGGATCTGGCGGGCCAAACTGCTCGCCGGCGAGACCGCGATGGACGTCGCCGCCTCCATGCTCGAGGCCTGCGGCGCGTCCGCCACGCGGCGCGGTGACCCGCTGGAGCGGCTCTACCGCGACGCCAGGTGCGGCTCGCTGCAGCCGGCGACGAGCGACGTCTGCGCCGACTGGCTGGGCTACGCGGCGTGCGGGCTCGACCCCGAACGCGACGCGGAGGTGCCCCGATGGTGACCGCGGTCGTCACTGGGCAGGCGCATGCGGTGCCGCCGGCCGTGAGCCACCAGGGCCTGTGGGACGACTACTTTCGCGCTCACTTCGCGGGCGACCACATGGCGGAGCGGGTGTGGCGGGCGGCCGGTATCC
Organism: Streptosporangiaceae bacterium; assembly: GCA_050699055.1. Lineage (GTDB taxonomy): Bacteria > Actinomycetota > Actinomycetes > Streptosporangiales > JBOHCT01 > JBOHCT01. The sequence continues at coordinate 11,031 of JBOHCT010000059.1, forward strand.
GCACCCGCCACGGCGTCACCATGCCGCCGGCGGTCGACGTGTCGCGCTGGGGTACCGGCGCGCGCATGGAACGGTACGTCTCCGAAGCCCTCCCGCTCGGCAAGGAGGCGCTCGCCGCCGCGTTGGCGCGAGCCGGTCTCGACGCGGGTGACGTCGGCCTGTTCGGCGTCGCCACGTGCACCGGCTACGCCACGCCCGGTGTGGACATCCTTCTCGCGCGCGACCTCGGTATGGCCCCTGACGTCCAGCGGCTGCTCGTCGGGCACATGGGCTGCTACGCGGCCGTACCCGCGCTCGGCGCCGTCGCGGACTACGTCACCGCACGCGCACGCCCCGCGGTCCTCTTGTGCATCGAGCTGACCAGCCTCCACCTGCAACCGCCGCCCGCGTCCGCGGGCGAGGGCGTACCCCTCGATCGGCAGGGGTTGGAACAGGTCGTCGCACACGCGCTGTTCGCCGACGCGGCGGCGGCCACGGTGGTAGAGCCAGGCGTCGGCGGGGGGCTCGCCGTCGTGGACGTCGTGGCCCATACCGACCCGGCGACGAGCGACCACATGAGCTGGGACGTCACCGATCTCGGATTCCGCATGGGGCTGTCACCGTGGGTGCCCGACGTTCTCGCCCGGCACGTCCGTCCTGTGGTTTCCGGGCTGCTCGAGCGACACGGGCTTGCGGTCGGCGACGTGGCCGGCTGGGCCGTACACCCGGGCGGGCGACGGATCCTCGAGGTCATCGGCGAGCGCCTCGACCTGGATGACGCGGCGATGGCGCCCGCGTACGACATCTTGCGCGAATACGGCAACTGCTCCTCAGCGACCGTGCTCCTCGTACTCGAACACCTTCGCGACACTCGCTCCCTCGCGCCGGGCGACCACGTCGTGGCGATGGCCTTCGGGCCGGGCCTCACGCTGTACGCCGCCCTGCTCCGTGTGACCTCATAAGGATCCGGGTCCGTGGTCTTCGAGGCCCAGTGTCCCGCGCTTTCCGGTCACCTGAGCGGATCTTGGCGCGGCCCGGCACTCAGGAGGCGCTGCTCATCTGGGCGGGCGACTCGACCAGCGGGGACAGGCGCGGTTCGAGCCGCATGTCCGCCCGCACGTTCCGCACCACCCCCCGCACGATGCCGTCGGTGCGGACGAGAATCGCGGTGAAGCCGCTGGCGTCGTAGGTACGCGCGAGTGTGCGCTTCGGGTCGGCGATCACGTGTGCGCCGTGCGCAGCGGTCGAGGCGAGCGTGTCGGGCCGCGAAGCCGAGCGTCCGGCAGCGACGAAGTAGACGGGAACCCCGATCTCCCCGGCCTGCCGGGTGAGGGTGTCGGCGGCGTCCGCGCAACGGCAGTGCTCGGGGACAAGTGCGAGCACGGCCGGACGCAGCACGCGGAGCGGCGTCCATCGGCGGCCGGTGCGGACGCGGATGTCCGGCAGCAAACCACCCACTTGTCCGGTCCGCGCGGTGAGCGGACGGGCGAGCGGGGACTTCGAGGGCTGCCTCGGCGCGTTCGGGGTGAGCACGGTGACGAGCGTCCCGCAGGTCGCGACGACCAGCAGAATGGCGAGGCTGATCGGCGGGATGACGCCGAAGCGGCGGACTCGGCGCGAGAGCCTCCGCAGCAGCGCGCGACGGCGTTCCTGGCGTACCTCCCGGTGGTAGGTCTGGACATCTGGGTCCAGCTCCCTCGCATCGTCGGGAATGACGACGTCGACCGGAGGCAGGCCACCGTCGTCGTACTCGGGGTCGTGGCCGGGAACCACGCGGCACCTCCCGCTCGCCGCTACTACACCTCCAGTATGAGCCCGCCCGCGCCGCCCGCCGACCCCCTCGACCGGTTCCTTTTCAGCCCGCGGGGACGAACGTGAGGTAGCCGGCCCGCGGGCAGGTGGACACGTTCCTCCCTTGCACGTAAAGGAGCGTTTGTCAACCCCCAATTATCCTTCTGACCTGCATAGATGACGAGCGCGGCGTTCCTGTGCGGGCGCTCCGCGTGCTATCCTTGACTCAGCGGAAGGGGTTCTTGGCACATGACTTTCAAGGTCGGCGAGACTGTTGTCTACCCCCATCATGGGGCTGCCCGAATTGAAGACATCGAGACGCGCGCGATCAATGGCGAGGACAAGGCCTACCTCGTGCTGAAGGTCGCCCAGGGCGACCTGACCGTGCGCGTCCCCGCGGACAACGCGGAGATCGTCGGCGTCCGCGACGTCGTGGGCCAAGAAGGACTCGAGAAGGTTTTCGACGTGCTCCGCGCGCCGCATACCGAGGAGCCCACCAACTGGTCCAGGCGTTACAAGGCCAATCTCGAGAAACTCGCGTCCGGGGACGTCAACAAGGTCGCGGAGGTCGTTCGAGACCTGTGGCGGCGTGACCGCGACCGCGGTCTGTCCGCCGGCGAGAAGCGCATGCTGGCCAAGGCTCGGCAGATTCTCGTGAGCGAGCTGGCCCTCGCTGAGAAGACCAACGAAGACAAGGCCGAGACACTGCTCGACGAGGTACTCAGCTCCTGAGCGCCGACACGTCCGCGGGGGCGGCCGCGGGGCCGCGCGTCGGTGTCGGGGTCGATGTCCACCCCTTCCAGGAAGGTCGCCACCTGTTCCTGGCCGGGCTCGAGTGGCCGGACGAGACGGGTCTCGCGGGTCACTCCGACGGTGACGTCGCCGCCCATGCCGGCTGCGACGCCCTGTTCTCGGCAGGGGGTATGGGCGACCTCGGCGAACAGTTCGGTACGAGCGACCCGTGCTGGTCGGGTGCCACGGGGGCCGTTCTCCTCGCGGAGGCGGCGCGCCGCGTCCGTGTCCACGGCTTCGAGATCGCCAACCTCGCGGTTCAGATCATCGGCAACCGTCCCCGTCTGGGTCCGCGACGGGGCGAGGCCGAGGCAGCACTCGCCGAGGCGGTGGGGTCGCCCGTGAGCGTGTCCGCCACGACGACGGACGGGCTCGGCCTCACCGGGCGCGGCGAGGGTGTGGCCGCCGTCGCCACAGCCCTCGTCGTACACCGTTAGGGCGCGAGGGAGACTACTCGACCGCGGGTTGGATCGTACCCGTGACCTCTCCGAACCCGATGCGTACCCCGTCGGCACCCGGCGCGGTCGCCCGCATGGTGACGACGTCGCCGTCCTCCAGGAACACCCGCGGCTCGCCACCGGAGAGTTTGAGCGGCTTCTCGCCGTTCCATGTGAGCTCGATCAGCGAACCGCGCTGGCCGCGCTGGGACCCCGACACGGTGCCCGAAGCCATCAGATCGCCGGTACGCAGCGACGCCCCGCCGATCGTCGCGTGGGCGAGCTGCTGCGGAGGGGTCCAATACATGTCCTTGAACGGAGGCCGGGCGATGACCCTGCCGTTCAGGCTGACATCGAGCGTGAGGTCGAGTCCCCACGGCTCGTCGACGCGGAGATAGGGCAGTGGCGTCGGGTCCTGCGCAGGAGGCTCGACGCGCGCGGCCTCGAGCGCGGCCACCGGCACTACCCACGGAGAGATGGAGGTCGCGAACGACTTGCCGAGAAACGGGCCGAGCGGTCTCGCTTCCCACACCTGGATATCGCGCGCGCTCCAGTCGTTGACGAGAACGAAGCCGAAGACGTGCTCACGGAAGTCGGCCGTAGTCACGGGGTGGCCGAGTGGCGAGGGGACCCCGACGACGAAGCCGACCTCGGCCTCGATGTCGAGCCGGGCGGACGGACCGAAGGTCGGCGTCCGCTCGTCCGGGGCCTTGCGCTGGCCACAAGGACGCACGACCGGGGTGCCTGAGGGGACGACGGTGCCTGACCGGCCGTGATAGGCGACGGGGAGATGGCGCCAGTTGGCCAGGAGCGGCTCCGCGTCGGGGCGGAACATGCGGCCGAGGTTGGACGCGTGCTCGAGTGAGGAGTAGAAGTCGATGTAGTCGGCCACGTGAAAGGGCATGTGCAGGTCGACCTCGGCGCGCGGGAAGAGGCGCGGCTCGAGGTCGGGGCCGTACCGCTCGTCGATCAGCAGCTCCGTCAGGCGCTCGCGGTTGGCCTGCCAAGCCTGCCGTCCCGCACCCATGAACGAGCTCAGCGAGCCCGCGGCGAACCATCGTCGGTTCTCGATGAGGCCGGCCTCGCTCAGCGCGGCGAGGTCGAGTATGTAGTCACCGACCCCGACCCCGACACGCGGCAGTTCACCCCGCCGCGAGAAGATCGCGTACGGGAGGTGCTGCACGGGAAAGTCGCTGTCCTCAGGTATGGACAGCCAGGATGTGAGCGCCACAGGTGTTCCTCCCCCCTGGGTCCGAGCTGGTCGAGGTCGCCTTGCGCGGACGCGGGCGCACGGGGTCGGATCGTGTCTGTCGCGGCTGCGACGAGCCGTGATCTTCGCCCTCTCCCACGAGAGGCGGACGAGGCCTTCGTGGGTGTACCCCGCTCATGACGTGTCCAGTCCGGCGACGGTGCCGGCCGCTAAGGACACACCGAATCGCGCGCCCCCGCGGCTCACTCGGGCGGTTCCCTTCGATCGTCGATCACTCGGCACGGGAGCGAGGCTAGCTCATGTCGCCGACGCGACGCACCGGCACGCCGATGTCGGGAGCGCCTGCGCGCTGCCCACTCGCCCTCGGACGCTTCGCTCGGGAGCCTGCCCGCTTTCCCGGGCGATTCACACACAGGTTCTAAGCTGGGCCGGGTGAGCCTGCGACTCCACGACACGAGCGCCCGTGAGGTGCGCGAGTTCAGGCCGCTCACCCCCGGGAGGGTGAGCGTGTACCTGTGCGGCGACACGGTCTACGCGCCGCCGCACATCGGCCATGCGCGTTCCAAGGTCACTTTTGACGTCCTGCGGCGCTGGCTGGTCGCGAGCGGGTACGACGTCGTCTTCTGTCGCAACATCACCGATATCGATGACAAGATCATCCGGGTGGCGTCCGCCGAGGACGCTCCCTGGTGGCGGGTCGCCCAGCGCAACATCTACGCGATGATCCGAGCCTACGAGCTGCTCGGCTGCCTTCCGCCCACGATCGAGCCGCAGGCGACGGGGCACGTGCCGGAGATGGTCGCGTTGATCCAGCGCCTTGTGGACCGTGGACACGCGTACGCGACCGGCGGCGACGTGTACTTCGACGTGCGGTCGTTCGAGGAGTACGGCTCGCTGTCCGGTCAGCGGCTCGAGCACATGCGGTCGACCGAGCCGGACGACACCGACCGCGGCAAGCGCGACCCGCTCGACTTCGCGCTGTGGAAGGGCAGCACACGCCCCGGAGAACCGTCGTGGGAGACGCCGTGGGGCCCGGGACGGCCCGGCTGGCATCTCGAGTGCTCGGCGATGGCGACGCGATATCTAGGTGCGACGTTCGACATCCATGCCGGCGGGCTCGACCTCGTGTTCCCCCACCACGAGAACGAGCAGGCGCAGTCCCGCGCGGCCGGGGACGGCTTCGCGCGGTACTGGATGCACAACGGCCTGGTGAGCCTCGGCGAGGAGAAGATGAGCAAGTCGACAGGCAACGTGCTGCTCATCTCCGAGCTGGCGAAGCGGGTGCGCCCGGTCGAGCTGCGCTACTACCTCGCCGCGCCGCACTACCGTACAGTCCTCGACTATTCGGAAGAGTCCCTGTACGAGGCCGCGGCGGCGTACCGGCGCATCGAGGGTTTCGTGACCCGGGCGCGCGAGGTCGTCGGCGACACTGCCGATATCGCATCGACGGCGCTGCCCGAAGCGTTCACTCTGGCCATGGACGACGACGTCAACGTCCCCCAGGCCCTCGCCACCGTGCACGGCGCCGTGCGCGACGGGCACGCGGCGCTCTCCGGCGGCGACAAGGAGACAGTCGCTCGTCGGCTCGCGGAGATCCGGGCGATGCTCGACGTGCTCGGTCTGGACCCGATCTCCGCACAGTGGAGCGGCTCGACCGGCGGGGGCGAACTGGCCGGCGTCGTCGACGCGTTGGTCTCACTCGCGCTCGAGCAACGGTCGGCGGCCCGGGCCCGCAGGGACTACGCCACGGCGGACGCAATCCGCGATCGGCTCAGGACCTCGGGCGTCATCGTCGAGGACACGCCGCACGGCTCTCGCTGGGAGCTCCGGCATGACTGACACACCTCAGATTCCCGCCTAGCCTCCTGATGCGGCGAAACCGGAGCGGGACGGTCGCCGGGCGCGGTCCGGTCGTCGAGGCGCTGCGTGCGGGCGTGCCAGCCACCGACCTGTACGTTGCCCGGGGCGTGCGGGACGCCCGGATCCGCGAGGCGGTCGGTGCGGCGGAGCGTGCCGGGATTCCGGTGGTCGCGACCTCTCGGCAGGAGCTGGACGCCCTGGTGGGCGGGCACCACCAGGGCGTCGCGATGCGCCTCCGCGAGCATGGCTATGCCGACCCGGACGACCTGCTCCTACGGGCGGAGGAGGCCGGGGAGCCGCCCCTCGTCGTCGCCTTGGACGGCATCACCGATCCGCACAACCTCGGTGCGGTCGTACGTTCGGTGGCGGCGTTCGGTGGACACGGCGTCGTCGTTCCCGGTCACCGGTCCGCTGGTGTGGGGGTCGGGGCGTGGAAGGCGTCCGCGGGCACTCTGGCGCACGTGCCCGTGGGGCGGGCCCCGAACCTGACCCGCGTTCTCGAGCGCTACCAGCGGCGGGGCCTCTTCGTCGCGGGGCTGGCGGCCACAGGTGCGGTGTCGCTCGCCGAGCTGGAGGTCGCGGTCGACCCTCTCGTCCTCGTCCTGGGCGCGGAGGGGCGCGGACTTTCGCGGGTGGCCGCCAAGGCCTGCGATGTCCTTGTCACAATCCCCATGGCCGGCCGGGCGGAGTCGCTCAACGCCTCGGTGGCGGCCGGCATCGCGCTGTACGAGATCGCCCGCCGCAGACGTGCCCAGTAGGACGTGTCACCTGCGGAGCCTGATGGTTCCTGTGATCCGTGGCGCGTTGTCCCGACACCGGCGTCGTTCCGGTCCGCCCGCGTACCATGTGGACGTCGTGCCGGCGTAGCTCAACTGGCAGAGCAATCGCCTTGTAAGCGATAGGTTAGGGGTTCGAGTCCCCTCGCCGGCTCCCCTTTGACCAGCGGAAACGTGGGTTCGCTACTTACGATCTGTAGCGTCGTGGTACGACGTATGGCGCGAGCCGGGGTACTATGCGGCCATGTCGCGTCGTCCACGGGAGCGTGGCAGCGTTGAGAAGCTGCCGAGCGGCAGTGTCCGCGTTCGCGTCTACGCGGGGGAAGATCCGGTCACGAAGCGTCGGCACGATCTGTTCGCCGTGGTGAAGCCAGGCCCCAAGCAGGCAGCAGAGGTGCGCAAGGCCAAGAGCAGGTTGGTCAGCCAGGTCGAGGAGCGCCGAAACCCCCGTACCAACGCGACCGTCAACCAGCTGCTCGAGCGGTACCTCGACCAGTTCGACGGGGCTCCGGCCACGCTCACCCTGTACCGGAAGTACGTCAAGAGGCACGTCGCCCCCTACCTGGGGACGATCAAGGTCGGCGACCTCGACGCGGACATCCTCGACTCGTTCTACGCCGAGCTGCGGCGGTGTCGTAGGCACTGTTCCGGACGCCCGTACGTGGAGCACCGAACGCAGCGGCAACACGAATGCGACGATCGCTGCACCCCGCACCGGTGCAGGCCGCTCGGAGCCACCACGATTCGCCATATGCACTTCTTGCTGTCGGGAGCCTTTCGTCGAGCGATGCGGTGGCGATGGGTGAGCGCCAATCCCGTCAGTCAAGCGACCCCACCGGCCGCGCCGGCGCCCAAGCCAGAGCCGCCGAGCGCCGAGGACGCGGCGCGAATCGTGAATGAGGCATGGAGAGATCCGGACTGGGGTACCTTCATCTGGCTAGCGATGACCGCCGGCGCGCGGCGCGGTGAGCTGTGCGCGCTCAGGTGGCTGGATGTGGACCTCGACCCGGAGGGCCCGGTCCTGTGGTTGCGCCGCGCGGTCAAGCATGGGGCGGACGGCTGGGTGGAGGGGGATACGAAGACGCATCAGCAGCGGCGTGTGGCGCTCGATCCCAAGACCGCAGCCGTCCTCGACGATCACCGGGAGCGCTGCCGATCACGGGCCGAGTCGCTGGGCATCGAACTGGACCACCACGCGTACGTCTTCTCGCCGGCACCGGACGGCAGCAGCTTTGTTACGCCGGATAGCGTTACCCAGCGCTACGACAGGCTTGTACGTCGGTTGGGCATCGACACCACGTTTCACAAGCTGCGCCACTACTCGGCCACCGCGCTTATCGGGGCAGGAGTCGACGTTCGCACCGTCGCTGGGCGGCTCGGCCACTCCGGCGGCGGAACGACCACGCTGAGAACATATGCGGCTTGGCTTTCGGAGGCGGACCAACGCGCCGCAAGAGGCCTTCTCTCCCGCGTACCAGACCCTCCTCCGGAGCTGGATGAGGGGGAGCGAGCCAAAGCTGATCCTCGAAGCCCATACGAAAGGATCGCCGCTGGTCTTCGAGAGGACATCGTGTCCGGTGCGTTCGCGGACGGCTCGCCCGTGCCGACAGAGAAAGAGATCGCTGCCCGTCATCAGGTCGCTATCGGCACCGCGCACCGCGCGATGACGCTGCTCAAGACCTGGGGCTTGATCGAATCTAGACCAGGCCGCCGGCCACAGACCAGGCGGGGATCCGATCCGCCGCCATCCTCGAAGCCCATTCCGCAAGGGCCGGCGAACGGTTCCGTTGAACCGACAGAAAAGGCTCGGGAGTTCCTGGACCTGACTCTTGTCCGCGGCGGGGTTGTGGTGCGTGAGTTCAGCGCCGAAGCCGATCCACGCAACCCAGCGGAGTTGCGGCGGCTCCTTCTCGATGCGGTGTCGCGCGCCCGTGGCCACCCCTCACAGGTGGGCGACTACGAGATGCAGGTCCGACGTTCTGGAGAACGCGACCTCATCCGGACCTTTGCCACCCTCCCCTGATGATGATCGGTCGTAGCAACCCTGGCGGGTAGTCGATCCGCGGCGACTGGAAAACTGGTGCAGATGACTTATTCGGAGCCTCTAAGGGTCCCGCACGGACGGCCCATAGGCGCTGCCACCGTCGCCTCCGCGATGTCCACTCACAGTGGAACCGGTTTAGTATGTTCTTGGCGCGACGTCCTTCGTTCCCAAACCTGAGAAGTGCGGTGGTCAGACCAGGGAGTCATTCGGAAACTGCCTTCTTGACGCGGTCCCAGGTGCGCGGGGCTTCGGAGAAGTGCTCGTTTAGTTTTTGGAGTCCGACGGCGGCTTGGATGTCGGTGTCGATGCGGGTGAGGTGGG
>JBOHCT010000060.1:0-20103 GCA_050699055.1 Streptosporangiaceae bacterium
GCAGTGGGCAGGTCATGAAGTCGCCGGCGCGCGACGGCGACAGCGCTCCGATGCTCGTGGTGCCTGGGTCGTCACTCATCGGGCGCGCCCGGTTCGCCGCTCTGTCCATGAGGTGGCCTCCAAAGCGAGCATCGAAGTGAGCGTCAGCGAGCGAGGAGCGGAACGGAGGAGGACACCGGGATACGCTGCCATGCTGGGAGCGTACGGGATGGCTCCGACGATTCTGTGGGGGTGATCGCGGCGTGTCCCGATCCAGCCGAAGGTCAGCGTCTTCACCTCGGGCAGCACGTAGCATCAAGGCGTGAACGCAAGCGCCGGGCCCCCACAAGGCCAGCAGGGCGGCCCGTCGGGTCTCGTCATGGGACGGCCTTTCGGTATCCCGGTCTATGTTTCGCCGACCTGGTTCATCGTCGCGGCCGTTATCACCTATCTCTACAAGCCGCTGGTCGAAGGGAGGCTGCCAGGGCTCGGCAACCTCGGCTACCTCGTGGCCTTCGCGTTCGCGGTCCTGCTCTACCTGTCGGTCTTCATCCACGAGCTGAGCCACTCCGTGGTGGCACTCGCCTTCGGCCTGCCCGTGCGCCGTATCACGCTCTACATGCTCGGCGGAGTGTCCGAGATCGAGCGCGAGCCCGACACCCCTGGTCGCGAGTTCCTCGTCGCCTTCGCGGGCCCGGTGCTGTCGATCGTCATCGCCGTGGGCGCCTTCGCGGCCTACAGGCTGGCCCCGTTGGGCGCGGTGGTGAACCTGCTCGCCTACGAGCTTGCCCTGGCCAACGCCCTGGTCGGAGTGTTCAACCTGTTGCCGGGACTGCCGCTCGACGGCGGACGACTGCTACGGGCCGGCGTCTGGAAGCTCACCAGGCGTCCGCTCACCGGCACGCTCGTGGCGGCGTGGTCGGGGCGCGGACTCGGGGCGCTCGTGTTCATCACGCCGCTCGCCCTCGCCCCGCTGCGCGGGGACACGCCGAGCCTGTTCAATATCGCATGGGGGGCGTTGCTGGGCTCGTTCATCTGGCTCGGGGCGAGTCAGTCGCTGCGTACCGCCCGGGTGCACGAGCGGCTGCCGCAGGTGCACGCCCGTGCGCTCGCGAGGCGGGCAGTGCCCGTCCACGCCGACGTGCCGCTCGCGGAGGCCCTCCGTCGCGCGTACGACGCCGGCGCGGGCGCCCTTGTGGTCGTCGATGGCGCCGACAAGCCCATCGCACTGGTCAACGAAGCGTCTGTCCGTGCGACCCCGGTCGAGCGTAGGCCCTGGGTCAACGTCGGCGGCATGGCGCGCTCCATGGAGCCGGGAATGATCCTGCCCGCCGACCTCGTCGGCAGCGACCTGCTCATGCGGATGCGTACCACTCCCTCGTCGGAGTACCTTCTCGTCGAGCCCGGCGGCGAGATCTACGGCGTGCTCGCCACGAGCGACGTCGACCGGGCGTTCACCGGCGTCTAAGTTTTTCTGTGAACCTCGCGGGCGTTCCACCCCTGACAACCAGCCGGTCGCGCCTGCGCGAGAGGCGTTCTCGAGCGCCGATACGCTGGCCGGCATGAACGAGACGAGGCCGGCGTCACCCCGCCGTGGATCCTTCCAGTCGGGCGACCGGGTGCAGCTCACCGACCGCAAGGGCCGCCGCCACATGATCACCCTCGAGGTCGGAGGATCGTTCCATTCCCATCGCGGCACGTTCGACCACGACGACCTGATCGGCGCGGCCGAAGGCAGCGTCGTGCGCACCAACACGGGCGCCGCCTATCTCGCCCTGCGACCGCTACTGGCCGATTACACCCTCGCGATGCGGCGAGGTGCCACGGTCGTCTACCCCAAGGACGCCGCCCAGATCGTGGCGATGGCCGACGTCTTCCCCGGAGCCAGGGTCATCGAGGCGGGCGCAGGCTCGGGGGCACTCACCTGCTGGCTGCTGCGTGCCGTCGGCGACGACGGGGTGGTCGCGTCGTACGAGCGCCGCGAGGACTTCGCGCGGATCGCCCGACGTAACGTCGAGCGCTTCTTCGGGGGGCCGCCCACGTCGTGGCGGCTGACGGTGGGCGACGTGGCTGAGTTGGATCGGTTGGACCCCGCCGCCGACCCTGTCGACCGTGTCATCCTCGACATGCTGTCCCCATCGGGGTGTCTGGAGGCTGTGGCCAAGGCGCTCGTCCCCGGCGGTGTCGTGTGCTGTTACGTCGCGACGACGACCCAACTCGCCCGGATCGTCGAGGGCCTGCGCGCCCACGGGGCATTCGACGAGCCGATGGCCTGGGAGTCGTTCGTCCGTTCCTGGCATGTCGAGGGCCTAGCCGTACGTCCCAGCCACCGCATGGTGGGCCACACGGGTTTCCTCGTCACCGCACGTCGTCTCGCCGACGGGGCCGAACCCCTCGGCCGCCGCCGCCGTCCCGCGAAGGGCGCCTACGGCGAAGGTTGGGAGACCCTCGCGAGCGGGCAGACGAGCGGGGAGGGGAACCCCAACGGGTTCACCTGAGTGGGGTGCGTCACACGAAACGTGCCCGACGCGCGGTCCCGGCGGGTTACGGACTCCCGATCCGCAGGTAGGGTCTGAGTTAGTCCTCATCGCAGGAGGAGGTGACGGGCGTGGCTGCTCGCGACGACGCTGAGGCGCGCGCCGCGCAGTACGAGAAGGAGGTCCACGACCTCACGACGCAGGTCTCCTTCCTTGAGGAGGAGGTCGGCGTGTTGCGCCGAAAGCTGACCGAATCGCCCCGACAGGTACGGATCCTCGAGGAGCGGCTGCATGAGGCGCAGGCCAACCTCGCCGCTGTCACGAGCCAAAACGAGAGGCTGGTCTCCACACTGAAGGAGGCCAGGGAGCAGATCGTCGCGCTCAAGGAGGAGGTCGACCGGCTCGCTCAGCCGCCGTCGAACTTCGGCATCTTCATCGAGGCCCGCGATGACGGCACGGTCGACATCTTCACCGGCGGCCGCAAGCTTCGCGTCAACGTCAGCCCGAACGTTGATGTGTCCGCGCTGCGGCATGGCCAGGAGGTCATGCTCAACGAGGCGCTGAACGTCGTCGACGCCTTCGACTTCGAGAGCGTCGGCGACGTGGTGATGTTCAAGGAGCCGCTGGAGGGCGGGGATCGCGCTCTCGTGATCGGTCACGCCGACGAGGAGCGTGTCGTGCGCCTGGCCGATCCCCTGGTCGGCACCACCCTCCGGGCCGGCGACTCGCTGCTGTTGGAGACCCGGTCCGGGTACGTCTACGAGCGCATTCCCAAGGCGGAGGTCGAGGAGCTCATCCTCGAAGAGGTCCCCGACATCGGCTACACCGACATCGGCGGTCTCGGTCGGCAGATCGTGGAGATCCGCGACGCGATCGAGCTGCCGTACCTGCACTCTGATCTGTTCAGGGAGCACAAGCTGCGCCCGCCGAAGGGCGTGCTGCTCTACGGGCCACCCGGATGCGGCAAGACGCTCATCGCCAAGGCCGTCGCGAACTCCCTTGCGCACGAGGTCACGCGCCGCCGTGACGGTAAGTCCGAGGCCAAGAGCTACTTCCTCAACATCAAGGGCCCGGAGCTGCTCAACAAGTACGTGGGGGAGACCGAGCGACACATCAGGCTGGTGTTCCAGCGGGCCCGAGAGAAGGCCAGCGAGGGCATGCCCGTCATCGTGTTCTTCGACGAGATGGACTCGGTCTTCCGCACCCGCGGCTCCGGGGTCTCCAGCGACGTGGAGAACACGATCGTGCCCCAGTTGCTCTCGGAGATCGACGGCGTCGAGGGGCTCGAGAACGTCATCGTCATCGGGGCATCGAACCGCGAGGACATGATCGACCCGGCTATCCTCCGTCCCGGGCGGCTGGACGTGAAGATCAAGATCGAGCGGCCCGATGCGGAGGCCGCCCGCGACATCTTCTCGAAGTACGTCACGACCGGCATCCCTCTGCACTCCGACGATCTCGGCGAGCATGGCGGGTCCACGCAGGCCGCCGTCGACGCGATGATCCAGCGCGCCGTCGAGCGGATGTACGCGGAGACCGAGGACAACCGCTTCCTCGAGGTGACCTACGCCAACGGCGACAAGGAGGTCCTGTACTTCAAGGACTTCAACTCCGGCGCCATGATCCAGAACATCGTCGACCGGGCGAAGAAGATGGCGATCAAGGACTTCCTCGAGAACGGCCAGAAGGGGGTGCGTGTCCAGCACCTTCTCGCCGCCTGCGTTGACGAGTTCAGCGAGAACGAGGATCTGCCCAATACGACCAACCCCGACGACTGGGCCCGCATCTCCGGCAAGAAGGGCGAGCGCATCGTCTACATCCGTACGCTTGTGTCCGGCAAGGAGGGCTCGGAAACCGGTCGGTCCATCGACACGGTCCCCAACACCGGGCAGTATCTGTGAGCGGAGCTGTGTGAGACCGGCGACGGCGGCGTACGGCTCTCCTTCCTAGGGTGGATGCATGAGCGTGCGGCGGGTGATGGGCACCGAGACCGAGTACGGCATCGCCGTGCCCGGCCAGCCGGGTGCCAACGCGATGGTGACGTCGTCGCAGATCGTCAACTCCTATCTCGCCGCGACCAGCGCGCGCGCCCGGCGGGCCCGGTGGGACTTCGAGGAGGAGAACCCGCTGCGCGACGCCCGTGGGTTCGACCTCGCCCGCGAGATGGCCGATCCGACCCAGCTCACCGACGAGGATCTCGGGCTGGCCAACGTCATCCTCACCAACGGCGCGCGCCTGTACGTCGACCACGCCCATCCCGAGTACTCGACGCCGGAGTGCACCAACCCGCTCGACGCCGTCGCGTGGGACAAGGCGGGGGAGCGGGTGATGTCCGAGGCCGCGCGGCGGGCGGCCTCGCTGCCCGGCACGTCCCCGATTCAGCTCTACAAGAACAACACCGACAACAAGGGCGCGTCCTACGGCTGCCACGAGAACTACCTCGTGCGTCGCCAGACGCCGTTCGCCGACATCGTGCGCCACCTCACCCCGTTCTTCGTCTCGCGGCAGGTGTTCTGCGGCGCCGGTCGGGTCGGCGTCGGTGCCGACGCCCGGGGCGAGGGGTTCCAGCTCAGCCAGCGTGCCGACTTCTTCGAGGTCGAGGTCGGGCTCGAGACCACACTCAAGCGGCCGATCATCAACACCCGAGACGAGCCGCACGCCGACCCGGAGAAGTACCGCCGCCTGCACGTCATCGTCGGCGATGCCAACATGAGCGAGGTCGCGACGTACCTCAAGCTCGGCGCCACCTCGCTGGTGCTCGCGATGATCGAGGACGGTTTCCTCTCCGTCGACCTGTCGGTCGAGTCCCCCGTGGCCGCGCTCCGGGCGGTCTCCCATGACCCGTCCCTCCGCCACCAGCTCACTTTGCACGACGGCCGGCGGATGACCGCCGTCCAGCTGCAGATGGAGTTCCTCGAGCAGGCCCGTAAGTACGTCGAGGACCGCTACGGCAGCGACGTCGACGACATGACGGCCGACGTGCTCGACCGATGGGAGTCCGTGCTCACGCGCCTGGCCGACGATCCGATGAGCCTCTCGAGGGAGCTCGACTGGGTCGCGAAGCTCTCCCTGCTCGAGGGCTACCGCAGCCGTGACGGCCTGTCCTGGGCCCACCCGCGGCTACAGCTCGTCGACCTGCAATACTCCGATGTCCGGCCGGAGCGCGGGCTGTATAATCGGCTCGCCGGACGGGGGCGGGTCGAGCGGCTGGTGGCCGACGAGCAGGTCGAGCGGGCGGTCGATGAGCCGCCGGAGGACACCCGCGCGTACTTCCGAGGCCGCTGCCTGCGCAAGTACGCCGACTCCGTGGCCGCCGCCTCCTGGGATTCGGTGATCTTCGACATCCACGGGCGCGAGTCGCTGCAGCGTGTTCCGACGGTCGAACCGTTGCGTGGCACCAAGGCCCACGTCGCCGACCTGATCGACCGGTGCGAGACGGCCGCCGACCTGGTGGCGACGCTCACCGGCGACGAGGGCTGACGGGCGGCTGCCGGCAACGGTCGGCGGTGTTCGCTGCGGGCGTGACGTGAGCGTACGCCCCGCGGGAACCTGTACCGTCACTCACGCGTACCACCGCCGTGGGCGGATGAATGTCACCCGCCCGGGGTAGTCTCGGCAGCGAACGGCCAGACGTTCGCGGGAGGCAGAGCATGGCCACCAAGGACACCGGCGACCAGCGGCGTGAGACCCGCCGGCCCGACGAGACCGACGAGCCCCAGGTCGAGCCCAGCGAGGACGTCCAGGAGCGGCACGAGCAGCTCTCCGACGACGTCGACGACATTCTCGACGAAATTGACGACGTCCTAGAGGAGAACGCCGAGGACTTTGTCCGTTCGTATGTGCAGAAAGGAGGCCAGTGACCTGTTATATCCGGTTCGTCCTTTCTCTACGAGAAGGTGTCCAGACTGTGGTGAGATGAAGCTGGCAAGCGAGTGACACAGACGTACAGAAGGCCGCCGACTACGTGGAAGGAGTCGTGTGGCGTCCAACCCAGATCGCCCCGGGGGTCTACCAGCTCTGTTCATGAGCCCCGGCAGCTCGTCGTTCGTGGACTTTCTCACGGCCTATCAGCCGGATGCGCTGCCCGGACGGGTGCGTGTCAACGGCTCCGCCTCCCCTGACGAACTTCCCCACGGGACGACGATCGTCGCGTTGGCATACGGCGGGGGGGTGGTCATGGCGGGCGACAGGCGGGCCACCATGGGCAACCTCATCGCCCAGCGGGACATCGAGAAGGTCTTCCCCGCCGACGAGTACTCCTGTATCGGCATGGCCGGCGTGGCCGGCATCGGCGCCGAGGTCGTCCGGCTGTTCCAGATGGAGCTCCAGCACTACGAGAAGATCGAGGGCCGCGCTCTCTCGCTCGAGGGCAAGGCGAACCGCCTGGCCACGATGATCCGCAGCATGCTCGGCCTCGCCATGCAGGGCCTCGCGGCCGTGCCGCTCTTCGTCGGTTACGAGGAGGAGACCAACGGCGGGCGTATCTTCAGCTACGACCCCGCGGGCGGCCGTTACGAGGAGCACGCCTTCCACGCGGTCGGGTCCGGCGCGCCGTTCGCCCGCGGTGCCCTCAAGAAGCTCCACCATGACGACATGAGCGAGCAGGACGCCGTGCTCGCCGCGATTCACGCCCTCTACGACGCCGCGGATGACGACTCCGCCACCGGCGGGCCCGATCTGACCCGCCGGATCTACCCGGTGGTCGCGTGCGTTGACCCGGACGGGTACCGTCGCCTCGACGAGGATGAGGTCGGCCGGTCCGTCCAGTCCGTCGTCGACGAGCGGATGAGCAGCCCCGGCGGACCGCAGGCTCCCCTGCGCTAGAGGCCTTCAGCGAGAGCAAAGGATCGTCACCGTGACCATGCCCTTCTACGTGTCGCCCGAACAGGCGATGAAGGACAAGGCCGAGTACGCCCGTAAGGGCATCGCGCGTGGCCGGAGCGTCGTCGTGATCCAGTACGACATGGGCGTCCTGTTCGTCGCGCACAACCCGTCGCGGGCGCTGCACAAGATCAGCGAGATCTATGACCGGATCGCCTGCGCGGCGGTCGGCAGGTACAACGAGTTCGAGAACCTCCGTCTGGCGGGCGTGCGCTTCGCGGACACCCACGGGTACCTCTACGACCGGCGTGACGTCACGGGCCGAGCCCTCGCCAACGCCTACGCGCAGACGCTGGGCGCGATCTTCACCGAGACCAACAAGCCGTACGAGGTCGAGCTCGTCGTGGCCGAGGTCGGCGACGACGCCGCGAGTGACCAGATCTACCGCCTCACCTTCGACGGATCGGTACAGGACGAGCGGGGTTTCGTCGTCATGGGTGGCCAGGCCGAGCAGGTGGCGAACGCCCTGCGTGAACGCCACCGGGACGGCATGGTGCTTGCCGAGGCCCTGGCCGCCGCGGTCGACGTGTTGGGCAGGCACGACGGTGAGAGCCAGGAGCTGCCCGGCGGGCAGCTCGAGGTGGCGGTGCTCGACCGTAGCCGCTCGGGCCGCAAGTTCCGCCGCCTCGGCGGGCGCCGCCTCGACGACCTGCTCGCCGAGGGCCGGCGTGCGGAGAGGGCGGTCTCCGGCACCCCCCCGACCACAGCCGCGCCGGGCAAGCCCGTGGAGGAGGGTGCGGAGCCGAGCGAAAGTCCTGGTGCGGAGGGGACGTAGCCGGCCGCCGGATCTCGACCGGCCCCGTTTCGTAGGTCCTGGCGCGGGCACGACGGTCACATGTCCGCACACGAGGACCGCCGTGACGACCGTCCTACGGATACCGGGCCCGAGGGCGGTCAGGGGGAGAGCGCCGCTCCGCCCGAGCCTCGCGAGATCGTACCCGACCCGACCGAGGCGGCGGCCGCGGAGCCCGAGGCACCGACGGACGCCTTCGCGGAGCACGACCACTGGGTCCGCAAGGACGACTCGAACGACGACCCGGCCTGACCAGACGGTTACTGTGGTCAGCGTGGATCGGCGGATCTTCGGCCTCGAGAACGAGTACGGCGTCACGTGCACCTTTCGTGGGCAGCGGCGCCTGTCCCCGGACGAGGTCGCCCGCTACCTGTTCCGCCGTGTCGTCTCCTGGGGCCGCAGCAGCAACGTCTTCCTGCGCAACGGTGCGCGACTCTACCTGGACGTGGGCAGCCACCCCGAGTACGCCACGCCGGAGTGCGACAGCGTCGTCGACCTCGTCATCCATGACAAGGCAGGCGAGCGGATCCTCGAGGGCCTGCTGGTGGACGCGGAGCGGCGGCTGCGCGAGGAGGGCATCGCCGGCGAGATCTACCTGTTCAAGAACAACACAGACTCGGCCGGCAACTCCTACGGGTGCCACGAGAACTACCTCGTGGGCCGCCACGGTGAGTTCGGCCGGCTGGCTGACGTGCTCATCCCGTTCCTCGTGACCAGGCAGATCATCTGCGGCGCGGGGAAGGTACTGCAGACTCCTCGCGGCGCCGTCTACTGCGTGAGTCAGCGGGCCGAGCACATCTGGGAGGGCGTGTCATCGGCCACGACGCGGTCCCGGCCGATCATCAACACCCGCGACGAGCCGCACGCCGACGCCGAGCGGTTCCGTCGGCTGCACGTCATCGTGGGCGACTCGAACATGAGCGAGACGACCACGTTGCTCAAGATCGGCGCGACAGACATCGTGCTGCGCATGCTGGAGGCGGGCGTCGTGATGCGCGACCTCACGCTCGAGAATCCCATCCGGGCGATCCGCGAGGTCAGCCACGATATGACCGGCCGGCGCAAGATACGTCTCGCCAACGGCCGTGAGGCCGGGGCATTGGAGATCCAGCAGGAGTACCTCGCCAAGGCGCAGGACTTCGTAGATCGCAGGGGCGGCGACGAGGTGACCAAACGCGTCCTCGACCTCTGGGAACGGACAGTGCGGGCCGTGGAGACCGATGACCTCTCGCTCGTCGACCGCGAGATCGACTGGGTCATCAAGTACCGCATGACCGAGCGGTACCGCAGGAGGTACGACCTGCCGCTCTCGTCTCCCAGGATCGCCCAGCTCGACCTCGCCTACCACGACGTCAACCGCGCGCGCGGCCTCTACTACCTCCTCGAGCGCAAAGGCATGGTGGACCGTGTGACGCGAGACCTGGACGTGTTCGAGGCGAAGTCCGTCCCGCCGCAGACCACCCGGGCGCGGCTGCGCGGAGAGTTCATCCGGAGGGCCCAGGAGAAGCGGCGTGACTTCACCGTCGACTGGGTTCACCTGAAGCTGAACGACCAGGCGCAGCGCACCGTCTTGTGCAAAGACCCGTTCCGCGCCGTCGACGAACGTGTCGAGAAGCTGATCGCGGGGATGTAACGCTCGTGACCAACCTGCCGCCGGAGCGGAACCGAAGCCAGGAGGCCCAGGAGGCCGACGCCCGCGAGGTTCGCCAGCAAACGCTGCGCAGCCACCGCTGGTACGGCGTCCGCGACCTGCGGTCGTTCGGTCACCGGTCGCGCACGAAGCAAATGGGCTTCGGTCCGGAGGACTACGCCGGCAAGCCGGTCATCGCGATCCTCAACACCTGGAGCGAGATCAACCCGTGTCACACGCATTTCCGTGAGCGGGTCGAGGACGTCAAGCGCGGCGTCTGGCAGGCCGGGGGGTTTCCGCTCGAGCTGCCCGCCCTGTCCCTCGCCGAACCGTTCCAGAAGCCGAGCGCGATGCTGTACCGCAACCTGCTCGCCATGGAGACCGAGGAGCTGCTGCGGTCCTATCCGGTCGACGGCGCCGTGCTCATGGGCGGATGCGACAAGACCACGCCCGGTCTTGTCATGGGCGCGACGAGCATGGACGTCCCCGCGATCTACCTACCCGGCGGGCCGATGCTGAAGGGCCGATGGGGAACGACCGTGCTCGGCAGCGGCTCGGACGTCTGGAAGTACTGGGACCGCAAGCGCGCCGGCGAGATCGGCGACTGCGAGTGGGAACAGATCGAGGACGGGATCGCCCGCTCGCCCGGCCACTGCATGACCATGGGTACGGCGTCGACGATGACCGCGGCCGCGGACGCGCTTGGGCTGACCCTGCCCGGCGCGTCATCCATCCCGGCCGCCCTGGCACATCACGCCCGGATGGCGGCCGCGGCGGGGCGCCGGATCGTCGGCATGGTGTGGGAGGACCTACGGCCGAGCCGCGTCCTTACTGCCGCGGCGTTCGACAACGCGGTCACCGTCGTGATGGCTTTGGGCGGCTCGACCAACGCCGTCATCCACCTCGTGGCGATGGCGGGGCGCGCGGGGGTCGAGCTGCCGCTCGCGCACTTCGACGAGATCGCGCGGCGGGTCCCGGTCCTCGCCAATATCCGTCCCTCGGGCGCGTACCTGATGGAGGATTTCTTCGACGCGGGCGGGCTGCGGGCGCTCATGAGCAATCTAGGCGGCCTCCTCGATCGCTCCGCGCTCACCGTGACCGGCCGGTCCCTCGGCGAGGGCCTGGCCGGCGCGGAGACGCACGACCCGGACGTGATCCGTGGCCCTCACGAGGCGCTGTCGCCGGAGGGCGGGCTCGCCGTCCTGTGGGGGAGCCTGGCGCCGGACGGCTGTGTGATCAAGCACACGGCGGCGAGTGCGGAACTGCTGCGTCACACCGGGCCGGCCGTGGTGTTCGACGACTATGAGGACCTCGCCGCGCGGGTCGACGACGATGCCCTGGAGGTCACCGAGGACTCCGTGCTCGTGCTCCGCAGCGCCGGCCCGCTCGGCGGGCCCGGCATGCCGGAGTGGGGGATGCTGCCGATACCCAGAAAGCTGCTGCGCCGCGGGGTCCGGGACATGGTGCGGATCTCCGACGCGCGGATGAGCGGGACGAGCTATGGCACCTGCGTCCTGCACGTCGCCCCGGAGTCACACGTCGGCGGGCCGCTGGCGCTCGTACGCGACGGCGATCCGATCTCGCTCGACGTACCCGGCCGCCGGCTCGACCTGCTCGTCGACGCGACCGAGCTGGAGCGCCGCAGGGCGGAGTGGGATCCGCGTCCCGAGCCGTACGTACGCGGGTACGGCCGGCTCTTCGCCCGCCACGTCACGCAAGCCGACAAGGGATGCGACTTCGACTTCCTCGCCGAGCCCGGAGAGGTCCCCGAGCCCGCGATCCACTGAAGGCATCGTTCCTGTCTCGCGCCACCCACGCTGCGTCTGAAGGATCGGGTCAGCGGTGACGTGTTCGCTCAGACACCCTGGGGACCTCGGGGGAGGCGTCTGAGCATCCGGGTCGCCGGTGGCGCGTTCACTCAGACGCTTGCGGTGGTATCGGTGAGGAGGCGGGCGGCGTGACGGCCGGCGGCCGCGGCCGCGAGGAAGTAGGCGGGATCCTCGTCGAGACCGCGACCCATGGTCGACAGCCGTACCGGCGAGGCGCGCAGCGCGTCCTCGAGGCCGTCGACGGGAACTCGTACGAGCGTGTGTCGCTCCGCCAAGGCGGCGGCCTGACCCGCCACCCGCGCCCCGAAGGCCCCGGTGAGCTCCGGCACGACGACGTCCGCCCTTGCCACCGCGACCCGGCCGTACGCCGTCAGGCTGTGATGGGAGACGCCGCGATGGCGTTCGCGCGGATCGGCCTCGCTCACCCGCAGTGTGGCCACGGGGCGCCCGCCGAGGACGCCCGCCGCGTTGACAGACTCGCCAGCGGCGGCGCCGGAGAAGCCCCAGCGGGTATCCGTCCCGAGGTTGCCGGGCCCCTGTGTGACGACGGCGACGTCCGCGTTCAGCACGTGCCTTGCGGCGAGCAGGCCGGTGTGCACGGTCACCGCCTCCAGGTCGCCGCCGAACGCCTGGCCGGTGGTCACCGCGCCGGTGATCGCGTCCGCGGCGCGCAGCGCCGCGACCGTACGCGAGAACCAGAGCGGCAGCGCACCGCCGTCGGTCATGACGTACACGACGCGGACTCCGGGCCGCTCACACAGTAGACCCGCGACCACAGCGGGGAGCGCGGAGTGCAGGTCCGCCACCACCACGGGCATCAGGGACACGTCGTCGGCGTTCTTCAGCGACTCGTGATGGGGCGAGCCCTGCTCCTCGACGCCTTCGACCGTGACCTGGAGCGGCGTGTAGCGGGCCTTCACGAGATGTCCGAGGCCCCGGGGGTCCTCGGGTGTCCTGCTGGGAATCGCGGCCACGAAAGCGTAGCCTCCTGTACCCAGCCCCATGGCCAGCGCCGTCGTGTTGAGAAGCACGCGGTCGCCGGGCTCGGGACATCCGACGAGCGTAGGGTAAGCGAGCGCGCGGCACGTACCCTCAGGGTCATCGAGCCGCACCTCGAGCTCGACCGAGCCGGCCCACTCGCGGCGGACGCGTGTAACTTCGCCCGCCCGCCATCGGATCACCCAGGCAGGGTAGCGTTTCCGAGGGGAGTGATGACGACGATGTCGCGTCGCAAGACCGAGCGCCTCCTCAACCTCGTGATCTGCCTGCTCGCGACCAGGCGTCACCTGACCGCGGAGCGGATTCGCGAGGCCGTGCCGGGGTACCCGGAGTCCGACGAGGCGTTCAAACGTATGTTCGAGCGCGACAAGGATGAGCTGCGCGAGCTCGGCGTACCGATCGAGACGGGCAGCGACAGCGTCTGGGACGACGAGCCCGGGTACCGTATCCGCAGGGCCGACTACGAGCTGCCGGAGATCGTGCTCGAGCCTGACGAGGCGGCGGTCCTCGGTCTCGCCGCGCGGGTGTGGCAGCGGGCCAGTCTGGGGGAAGCCGCCTCGACCGCGCTGCTCAAACTTCGCGCCGCGGGGGTCGACACCGCCGACGCGAGCCTGTCCGGCATCGAGCCGCGTGTTGGCACCAGCGAGGCCGCGTTCCCGGGGCTGTGGACGGCGGTTCGTGACCGGCAGCCGGTGACGTTCGACTACCGCCCCGCCGGCTCCGGGGAGGCCAGGCGCCGCCGGCTGGAGCCCTGGGGGGTGGTGAGCTGGCACGGCCACTGGTACGTCGCCGGCCACGACCTCGACCGGCAGGCCGTACGCGTGTTCCGCGTCGGCCGGATCCTGGGCGAGGTCCGCCGTATCGGTGAGCCCGGCAGCGTCGCGATCCCGCAGGGCACCGACATGCGGGCGATCGTCGTGTCGAGCGCGGAGGAGACCGGCCGGCGTACTGCTCATCTGCGGGTACGCAAAGGCGGGGGCGAGGGTCTGCGGCACGCCGCGAGCAGCCGTCGGCCCGAGGGCGACGGGCATGACATCCTCGAGTTCTCCATCTCCGACGCGGAACGGTTCGCCGACTTCGTCGCGGGATTCGGGGCGGACGCGGTCGTTCTCGACCCGCCGGAGGCCCGCGACGCGCTGGTACGTCGGCTGCGGGGCGCGGCCGACGTGGAAGACGGCGTTGAGGGGGCAATGCCATGAGCCGCGCCGGCGACCGGCTGCCCCGCCTGCTCACCCTCGTCCCGTACCTGCTGGCGCGGCCAGGAGCGAGCCTCGCCCAGGTCGCAAGGACCTTCGAGGTGGACGAGAAGCAGCTCGACGACGACCTCCGGCTCGTCTGGATGTGCGGCCTGCCTGGCCACATGCCGGGTGACCTCATCGACGTGACGTGGGACGGCGACGCGATCTGGGTGAGCAACGCCGACACGATCGCCCGTCCGCTGCGCCTGGGCGTCGACGAGGCGAGTGCGCTGCTCGTGGCCCTGCGTATGCTCGCGCGGGTGCCGGGCCTGGAGGACCGCGACGCGCTCGACAGGGTCATCGCGAAGCTGGAGCGCGCGGCCGGGGAGGCCGCCGCCGTCGCCAGCGAGCAGGTGGCGGTCGACGTCGAGGGGGAGGCCGAGACCATCGCCGCGGCCCGCGACGCGCTCGACCGCGACCGCCGTCTTCACCTGCGGTACTACGTGCCGACGCGCGACGAGACGACCGAACGCGACGTCGACCCCATGCGGCTGCTCATCGTCGAGGGGCGATCCTATCTCGAGGCGTGGTGCCGTCGCGCGGAGGATGTACGCCTGTTTCGCCTCGACCGCGTGGTCGACGTCGACGTACTCGACGTCGCCTCGGCACCGCCCGCTGAGGCCCGTCCCCGCGACCTCGATGACGGGATCTTCACGCCCTCACCCGATGACCCCCTCGTCACCCTCGAACTGTCCGACGCCGCCCGATGGGTGGCCGACTACTACCCGTGCGAGCGGGTGGAGGAGATCACGGGCGGGCTGCGGGTGTCGCTGCGTACGCCCGACACCCGCTGGGTGCGCAGGCTCGCGTTGCGGCTCGGCGGGACGGGACGTGTGGTCGCGCCCCCCGCGTTGGCCGAAGAGGTGCGCGACGAGGCGCTCCGCGCGTTGCGGGGATACGAGCGGACCCCGGGCCCGTACGCATAAGATACGGGTGTGTTCTGGCTCGTATGGGTCCTTGCCGCGGTGGCTCTGGGAATGGCGGGTCTCGTCGTGATCGGGGTCTTCGCTCTTCGCGTCCACGCGGCGGTTCGTACCCTCGACAGAGCGCTGCGCGGTGCCCAGCAGCATCTCGAGCCGCGCCTCGACCGGTTGCGCGGAGGGGCGGACGGGGCCGAGCGATGACCGGCCAAGAGCATGACCCTCACGTTTTGTGGCTGCACGGCGTACGATCGTGCGTGACGGACACCTGCTGAGAAGGACGACTATGCCTGACCTCGGAGTGTGGGAGATCATCATAATCGCGGTCGTCATCGTGATCTTGTTCGGGTCCAAGAAGCTCCCGGACGCGTCGCGAGCGATCGGTCGTTCCATGCGCATCTTCAAGTCCGAGACCAAGGGCCTGCGCGACGACGAGAAGGACGATGACAAGCACGCCAAGGATGAGGAGCGGCCCGCGCAGAAGGAGCCGCAGCAGCTCCCGGTCTCTAGCTCTAGCGGCGACGGGACGACGGTCAACGGTGAGTCCATGTCCACGTCCGAACAGGCCCCGGAGAGCGCTGACCGTCGCTGACGACCGTCGCGTCGGGGCTGAGGGGCGGAGCGCGCCATGACCTCCCCCAAGCTGCATCGGCGGGCTCCCCGTGACCCTGAGGGACGGATGCCCCTCATCGAGCATGTGCGGGAGCTGCGGGGGCGGCTGTTCAAGGCGTTTCTCGGCCTTCTCGCCGGTACAATCGTCGGCTTTATCTTCTTCGACCAGATCTGGGCGGTGCTCAAGCAGCCGTACTGTCAGCTGTCCATAGCCCATCGCCTGCCGGGTCCCCAGTGTGACTTGGTCGTTCACACCATCTTCGAGGCGTTCTTCCTGCAGCTGCGCGTCGCCGTGATCATCGGCGTGGTCATCTCCTCGCCGGTCTGGCTGTCCCAGATCTGGGGGTTCGTCACCCCCGGGCTGCGCAAGAACGAGAAGCGTTGGGCGCTCGCGTTCGTCGGGACCGCGACACCGCTGTTCCTGGGCGGTGCCGCGCTCGCGTACCTCATGCTCAACAAGGGCCTTCGCATCCTGCTGAGCTTCACCCCGACGGGCGTCATCCCGCTGATCGGGGTCACGCACTATCTCAAGTACGCCACCCTCATGGTGCTCGTCTTCGGCGTGTCGTTCGAGCTGCCGCTCCTGGTCGTGATGCTGAACCTGGTCGGCATCCTGAGCCACGAGCAACTCGCCAAGCACCGACGCGCGATCCTGTTCGGGGTCTTCGTCTTCGCGGCCGTCGCGACGCCGAGCCAGGACCCGGTCACAATGCTCGCCCTGTCCGTTCCGATGGTGGTGCTGTTCGAGCTGGCCGAGCTGGTCGCTTTCCTCAACGACAGACGCAGAGCGCGCAGGGAGGCGGAGGCGCCGTACGCCCAGCTCTCCGACGACGAGACGTCGGAGTTCGGCCTCGAGGACACCTACGACCTCGAAGATGAGGACCGCTGACGGACGTGCCCCGTAGGTCTCGGCCGCCGCGTAGTAGGACAGCAGACCTGTGGGGTACGTCCCGGGTAGGTTACCTGGGTGGCGCGTGACATCGTTCTCCTCGTCAACCCGATCGCCGGAGGTACCCGCGGGTTGCGTGTGCTCGCGCCGGTCGTCGACCGTCTCGCGGACGGTGGTGCCCGTATTCGGGTCCTGCACGGGCACGGTCAGAAAGACTCCCGCGACCTCGCCTACGCGGCCGTTTCCGAACGGCCCGACGCCCTGGTCATCGTGGGCGGCGACGGACTCGTCCACCTCGCGTTGCAGGCCGCCGTCGATACGGAGGTACCGGTCGGGATCGTGCCGGCCGGGGGCGGCAACGACATCGCCCGGGTACTCGGCGTTCCCGACGATCCGGTCGCGGCGGCGGAGATCATCCTCGACGGCGTCGTCCGTGCCATGGACGCCGGGCGCTGCGGAGGAGAGTGGTTCGCGAGCGTGCTCTGTGCGGGTTTCGACGCCCGCGTCAGCGCGCGGGTCAACCGGATGACCCGCCTCCACGGCCGCGCGCGCTACCTGGCCGGCCTCGCCGCCGAGCTCAAGACCTTTGCACCGATCCCGTTCGCGATCGAGCTGGACGGGGAGGAGTGGCGGACCGAGGCGATGCTGGTCGCTGTCGGCAACACGAGTACATATGGCGCGGGCATGCGTGTCTGCCCCCAGGCCCGCCCCGACGACGGAACGTTCGACGTGACCGTCGTCGGTCGGGTCTCACGCGCCGAGCTGGTCCGGGTCTTCCCCCTGATCTACACCGGCGGTCACGTCCGCCATCCCGCGGTCACTACAGCCCGGGCGAGGATCGTCTCGCTCACCGCGCCCGGGCTGACCGCCTACGCCGACGGCGAGCCGGCCGCCCGGCTGCCGGTGACCTGCGAGACCGTCCCCGGCGCCTGGCGCGTGTTCGTACCCGAGGGGAATATCTCGGCGGCACCGAACGTCTAGCCTGGCGGTATGACTTCGCCCGCCGAGCGCTACACCGCGTTCCGGCGACGGCAGGCGGAGGCACTGACGGCCCTCGCCTCGTTCAGCGGTCTCTACTCCTTCAGTCTCGACCCTTTCCAGGTCGACGCGTGCCGTGCGCTGGAAGACGGCGAGGGCGCCCTCGTCGCCGCCCCGACAGGCGCCGGCAAGACCGTCGTCGGCGAGTTCGCGGTCCACCTCGCGCTTGCCCGGGGTCAGAAGTGCTTCTACACCACGCCGATCAAGGCGCTGTCCAACCAGAAGTACACGGACCTCGTCCACCGTTACGGGCCGGACGCGATCGGCCTGCTCACGGGGGACAACACCCTCAACGGCGAGGCACCGATCGTCGTCATGACGACCGAGGTCCTGCGCAACATGCTGTACGCCGGGTCACCGACCCTGGCAGGCCTGGGGTATGTCGTGCTCGACGAGGTCCACTACCTCGCCGACCGGTTCCGCGGCGGGGTCTGGGAGGAGGTCATCATCCACCTCCCCGAGGCCGTCAGCGTCGTGGCCCTGTCGGCCACCGTGAGCAACGCGGAGGAGTTCGGCGACTGGCTCGTTCAGGTGCGCGGGGCCACCCGAGTGGTCGTCGAAGAGCATCGGCCCGTACCGCTGTGGCAGCACATGCTCGCCGGCCCCCGGCTGTACGACCTGTTCGTCGACGGTCAGGGCAAGAAGGTCAACCCCGATCTGCTGCGGATCTCCCGCGAGGACGCGCGGCTGTCCCGCGACCGCTTTCAGCGCTCACGAGGACGCTACCCACGCCGTACCCGACGGATGCGGGTGCCCAGCAGGGTCGAGGTCGTGGAGCGGCTCGACCGGGCGGCCCTGCTTCCCGCCATCACGTTCATCTTCAGCCGTGTCGGCTGCGACCAGGCGGTACGCCAGTGCCTGCTGTCCGGGCTGTGGCTCACGACGCCGGAGGAACGTGACGAGATCAAGACGCACGTCGAGGAGGCGTGCGCGGAGCTGCCCGACGGGGACCTCGCCGCGCTCGGCTACGACGAGTGGCTCGCCGGCCTGGAGCGGGGCGTCGCCGCCCACCACGCCGGCATGCTGCCGACGTTCAAGGAGGTCGTGGAGGCGCTGTTCACCCGTGGCCTGGTGAAGGCGGTGTTCGCCACAGAGACGCTCGCGCTCGGCATCAACATGCCCGCGCGTACGGTCGTACTGGAGCGGCTGGTCAAGTTCAACGGCGAGACGCACGCCGATATCACGCCGGGGGAGTACACCCAGCTCACCGGGCGAGCTGGCAGGCGGGGGATCGACGTCGAAGGCCACGCGGTCGTCCTCTACCAGCCGGGCGTCGACCCGACGTCGGTGGCCGGTCTCGCCAGCACCCGCACGTACCCGCTGCGCTCCAGCTTCCGCCCGTCCTACAACATGGCGGTCAACCTCGTCGGCCAGGTGGGACGGGAAAGCGCGCGCGACATGCTCGGGGCGTCGTTCGCGCAGTTCCAGGCCGACCGCTCGGTGCTCGGGCTGGCCCGGCAGGTACACCGCAACGAGGAGGGGCTCGCAGGGTACCGCGAGGCCATGACCTGCCATCTCGGCGACTTCGGGGAGTATGACCGACTGCGGCGGGCGCTCGCCGAGCGCGAGTCCTCGCTGGGCCGCGAGCGGCGAGAGGTCCGCAGGGCGGAGGCGGCCAGGTCGCTCGAACGCCTGCGGGTCGGCGACGTGATCGACGTGCCCGCGGGGAGACGTGCCGGGCTCGCGGTCGTGCTCGACCCCGGGACCGGTACTGGAACCGGCTCTAACGGGCCGCGGCCGACCGTCCTCACCGCCGATCGGAAGGTACGGCGGCTCAGCCTCGTCGACTTTCCTGTGCCCGTGGACGCCGTCGAGCGGGTCCGCGTGCCCAAGAGCTTCGACGCGCGCTCGCCGCGCTCCCGTCGCGACCTCGCCTCGACCGTACGCAACAAGGTCGGCGACCGTTCGCCGACGCGGGCGGACGTAGGCCCTCCGGGCCTCGGTGACGACGCGGAGGTGGCGAGACTGCGCAAGGAGGTCCGCCGCCACCCGTGCCACGGCTGCGCGGACCGCGACCAGCACGTGCGATGGGCCGAGCGGTACGCCCGGCTGCGCAAGGAGACCGAGGGGCTTCGCAGGCGGGTCGAGGGACGCACGCACGTGATCGCGCGCACCTTCGACCGGGTCTGTACCGTGCTCGAGCGGCTCGGGTACCTCGATGGCGAGGCCGTGACCGCCGAGGGAGCCCGCCTCGCCCGCCTGTACACGGAGCTCGACCTGCTGGCCGCCGAGTGCTTGCGCCACGGCGTGTGGGAGGGGCTCAGCTCCGCCGAGCTCGCCGCCTGTGTCTCGGCACTCGTGTACGAGTCGCGGCGGCCGGAGGAAGGGCCACCGCGAGTGCCGGGCGGGCGCGCGGAGTCGGCCATCGCCGCGACGGCCCGGCTGTGGGGCGAGCTGGACGGGATCGAGAAGGATCATCGGCTCTCCTTCCTCCGTGAACCCGACGCGGGATTCGCCTGGGCCGCGTACCGCTGGGCGCGGGGGCACTCCCTCGATACGGTGCTCTCCGAGAGCGGCACCGCCGCGGGCGACTTCGTCCGGCACGCGAAGCAGCTCATCGACCTGCTCGGCCAGATCGCCGACGCCGCCGACGAGCCGCTGCACGCCGTCACGGTCGCGGCGATCGACCAGCTTCGCCGGGGCGTGGTCGCCTACTCCTCGGTCGGCTGACTTCGTCCTCGCCCGCCGCCCTCGCGCCTCCGCCGCCCGCCCCGCGTCTGAAGGAACACGTCGCCCGTGGCCCGATACCTCTGACACCGCCAGCGCCACCCTTCCGGCGTCTGAGCCCCCGCGTCATGGGCGACGCGGGGGCTCAGAC
>JBOHCT010000061.1:0-20092 GCA_050699055.1 Streptosporangiaceae bacterium
GCCCCGCTGGGTACAGAGTACGTGTTCCGCGCGCGGTACGTCCTCCCGGCGCGATCGGTCATTCGTAGGAGGAGCCCGCCCGGGCGGGAGCTCCGGGCGGGCTCTTTCACGGCGCGGTCAGCCTACCCCAACAGGTCGCGCAGATAGGACTGATGGGCTCGCGCGCCCCCGCATCGCGACCGGCTTCACCCCATCCCCACGAAAACGCTGCCGCGTTTCCGCGGGGGCCCCGGGGGTCGTCGGTCGACGCAGGCCCACTGCGACTCCCTCCTCAGCCTTGCCGCTCGCGCGCGGGTAACGCGCTCCCTGGTCCATCGCCTATCCGCGCGGCCTGTTGGCCCCGTCGCGGGTGGCCTTGGTCGCGGCCGCGCCCGTACGCTTCGCCGAGGCCGCGGTCGAGCGGCTCTGACGGGCGGTGGTCCGCGTCTCGGTCTCAAGCTCCTGGGCGGCGACCTGACGCCGGACGCGGCGGACGGCGTTACGGCCGCGGTGGGCCCGGTCGTCGTAGGCCCCACCGGCGCGCGCGCCCACGACGTCGGCGTAGCCGACCGCCCTGGTCTGCAGATCGGCGCGGTCGAGGGACCGCAGCTGGCCCTGCACCTGCTCGAGGCGCCCCGGCATCTCGCGCAGCTTCTCGACAGCGAGCTCGCCGGCCCCGGCCACGGCGTAGAACGCCTTGCTGCCGGTCAGCTTCCTGACCCCGTCCCGCACGTCTGTGCCCAACATCACGATGTGGTGTCCTTCCTCTTCTGCTTGCTCGTGGTGCTCTTCTGACCGCCGGCGGACCGCTCGGCACCGTGCGCCGCCCCGTTGCCGCGGTCTGACGGTGTCCGCCCCTGCTGTGGCGTGGGGCCCCGGGTCCCGCCGTCCTCCTTGCGGAAGGAGTCGTAGACCTCGAGGAGGACCTGCTTCTGGCGCTCGCTCAGCGCCACGTCGGCACGGACGGCCGCCGGCACGTCGGTGTCGCTCTCGCGGTCCTCGAGGATGCCGGCCTGGACATACAGAGCCTCCGCGGAGATGCGCAGGCCCTTGGCGAGCTGCTGCAGGATCTCCGCACTCGGTTTACGCAGACCACGCTCGATCTGGCTGAGGTACGGATTGGAGATGCCCGCGGTCTCGGCCAGCTGACGCAGCGAGATCTGCGCCTGCCGGCGCTGCTCCCTGATGTAGTCGCCGAGGGAGCCGACGTTCAGGTTGGCCATGCCCCAAGAATGCGCCAATGTGCTAGCAATTGCAAACGCCTCAGCTAACTACCCACCCCAGGCAACCTTTACGTTTATGGGCTCGTGCTAGCTACCGGCACGTATCTTTCTGTCGTAGTCCCTGGCCACCGCCCGTACGTCCCCTACCCGACCGTCCCCGCCGAGGACCGGAGTGCATGCCAGATCGTCGAGGACGGGCGCCTCGACCCCAAGGGTGCGCAGCGCCGTCACCGTCACGGGGACGACGGCACGGGCGGAGCCGTCGGCGACTTTGAGGGCGCCGGCGCGGCCGTCGGGCATGGCGAAGGCGTTCACGCCCTCGGCGCCCCCCTTGACGAGTAGGCCGGGGACGCCCTCCATCAGGCGGTACTCGTCCCTCGTCGTCCCTGAGAGCAGCACCGGATGGGCACGCATCGCGTCGGCCACCCGTCCCTCAGGGGTGTCATGGCCGGCGCGGACGATCCTGCGGTAGGCGGTGGCCAGTCCGGCGAGCGAGAACGCGAACAGCGGCGCACCGCAGCCGTCGACACCCACCGCCGCTACGGACTCCCCCGTGATGCGCTCGATCGTCTCCCTGATCGCCACCTGCAGCGGGTGGTCGGGCTCGCGGTAGCTGGTGACGGGCCAACCTCGACAGACGCAGGTGGCGAGCATCGCGGCGTGCTTACCGGAGCAGTTCATGTACACGGGCAGCGGGCCGTCGTCCTGCCGGTGAACCGCACGGAGAGCGTCCTCGTCGCGGGGAAAGGCCGCCGGGCAGCCGAGCGCTGACTCGTCGAGTCCCGCCCGGGCGAGGATCCGGCGTACCCCGCTGGCGTGGAACGACTCGCCAGAGTGACTCGCCGCCGCGAGCGCGAGCAACTCCCCGTCGAGGTCGAGCCCACAGCAGAGCATCGCGGCAGCCTGCAACGGCTTGTTCGACGACCGGGGGAAGACCGGCGTACGAACATGACCTATGGCGAACGCCCGCTCGCCGCTCTCGGCGATGCCGACGACCGAGCCGTGGTGACGCGACTCGACGAAACCAGACCGGACGACTTCGGCCAGGACAGGGGGCACGCTTCCGTCAGCGATCGACACGCAGGCAGAATGCACCGAAGTGCGTGCTGTAGTCCAACGTGTGAGCCGCGCCCGCGTGTCTGTGGCCAGCGGCGAGACCGTGGGCCGTATCGACGAGCCCGGTCTCGTCGTGCTCGTGGGCGCCACCCACGACGACACATCCGCCAGGGCGGAGAAACTCGCGGGGAAGGTCCAGGGCCTGCGGATCCTCGAGGGGGAGGCGTCCTGCGCGGACACCGGCGCGCCGCTGCTGGTCATCAGCCAGTTCACGCTGTACGCCGACACGCGTAAGGGACGCCGTCCCTCGTGGTCGGCGGCGGCGCCGGGCGAGATCGCGGAGCCCCTGGTCGAGGCGTTCGTGGCCGCGCTGCGCCGACGAGGCGCCCGGGTGGAGACGGGGCGCTTCGGCGCGCACATGCACGTCGAGCTCGTGAACGACGGGCCTGTGACGCTGATCGTCGAAGTGTGAGGATGCAGTCAGAGGTGGCGTGACACCCGGGGGCGGTCCTGCGGCTCGACGACGACTTCCTGGGCCGCGGCCACCCCGTCGGCGAGGAGCGCCGCGTCCGTGGGAGTCGTGCGCTTGACCGTCCCCAGTGCGATCGGCCCGAGCTCGTAGTGGCGAGCGGCGGAGCCGACGAACCCGACCTCGCGCCCATCGGCCTCGAGCGGCGCGCCGCGCGCGGGAAGCCGATCCACACTCCCGTCCAGGTGCAGGAACACCAGGCGCCGCGGCGGGCGCCCCAGGTTGTAGACGCGGGCGACGGTCTCCTGCCCCTGGTAGCAGCCCTTGTCGAGGTGGACCGCGTTTCCGAGCCAGCCGACCTCGTGGGGGATCGTCCGGTGGTCGGTGTCGAGTCCGATCCTCGGACGATGGGCGGCGATGCGGAACGCCTCGTACGCCCATGTGCCCGTGAGCGCCGCCCCCTTCTCCCGCAGCCCGTCCGCGACCTGGGCGAGCCGGTCGCGAGGGACGAACAGGTCGGCATCGTGCTCGGTACGGCGGCTGAGCACGTCATCGGGCAGGACCTCGCCGGCCCGCGGCCCGGCGACGGTGAGGACGCCGTACGCGTCGGTGACGTCGGCCGGCTCGACCCGGAGCAGGAACCGCATCGACTCCAGGAACTCGGCCAGCGCGGGGGCGGTACCGGGCTCGACGTGCGCCCATGTCGCCTCGCCGTCGTCGACGAGGAAGAGGTGGTGCTCGACCCTGCCCTGGGGGGTGAGCAGCAGCGCCTCGGTCGCGACGTGCGGCCGCAGCTCGCGGAGGTGCTGGGTCGTCAGGTCGTGCAGCCAGGAGAGACGGTCGGGGCCGGAGACGCGTACGACCCCGCGGTGGCTTCTGTCGACGAGGCCGATACCGTCGGCGAGCGCACGCTGCTCGCGCATGGGGTCGCCATAGTGGGCGGCGACCCCCGCGTCGGGCGGATCCGCGGGCACCGCACCGTGCACGTCAAGCAGTGGACTCTCCATGCCTCCAGGCTAGTGGCCGCGCAAGTAGGGCGGTGGGTTAGGGAGCGGGTCAGCTGAGCGAGCATGGCGAGGCGGAGGAAGGAGTCGCAGCGGGTCCTGCGTCGACCGACGACAACGCAGCCAGGCGAAGCTCAGGGGCCCGCGAGCCCGGCGCCCTATTTGCGCGGCCACTAGGTCTCTTCGTGGCAACGGGCGCACCGGCCGAACACGGTGAGATGCCGCACGTCGGTCTCGAAGCCATAGTCGTCGCGGAGCGTACCGACGAGTCCAGCGGTCACCGAGGGGCTCACCTCGGCCACCTCACCGCACTCCCGGCACACCAGGTGGACGTGGTCGGCCTCAGCGGCGATGTGGTAGGTCGGCGCTCCGTGGCCGAGATGCGTGTGGGTCACGAGCCCGAGGTCCTCGAGCAGCTCGAGTGTCCGGTAGACGGTCGAGATGTTGACACCGCGCGCCGTACGCCGTACCTCCTCGCAGACCTCCTCCGGCGTCGCGTGCTGCAGCGCGGTGACCGCCTCGAGGACGAGCTGCCGCTGGGGTGTCACGCGGTAACCACGCGCCCGCAGCTCCTCGTGCCACGCCTGCACCATAGGGCCGAGTCTATGGCGATCCGGCGCGAAACCTCGTTGGCAAAGCCGCGCGGGTGCCGTAACGTGCGGGGTACGCGGGAAAGGAGGTGGTCCAAAGCATGCACAGCTATAGGACTCGCGAGGTGGCTGTCCGCTAGCCGCCGTCCTCCGGACTCCGGTGTGTTCACCGGCGCCGCATCGGCGGCGGTCGGCGAATCCCAGGCAGTCACCCGGCCCTCGGGCTGCCGGCCCTAGTCCAGCCGGCCCTGCGCCTCATGCGTGGGAGCGGCCCGGGGGTCGCCCATTGCCGGAGGGTCTATTCCGACCCGCTGAAGGCGCGCCGAGAGGTGCGGCTGGAGTTCTTGGCCGACCGCGGCCATGTCGTACGCATACGCGAGGTCGCTGTCCTCGACGATGCCGTACAGCCGGTGGCCCGCGCGTACCTCCTTGGCCGACTCGGTGCGGGCGACGACGTCGGTCCGCAGCTCGATCTTGCGGCCGGTGACCTCGCCGACGTACACCTCGGTGATCCCGGTGGGGTGGGCGAGCAGGACCTCGACCTTCCCGCCGGGCTGGGGCCGCCAGAAACCCGTCTCCATCGCGAGTGGGCGGCCGTCGGCGAGCGCCCACGTACGGCTGGAGTACGCGAGGTACGGCTTGCCGGTATGCGAGAACGCCAGCTCCTGGCCGTACTGGAAGTCGTCGATCGTCGGGTAGCCGCCGACCCCCTCGCCCCGCCATGTGCCGAGCAGGAACGCCAGCGGCGCGAGGTCGGGGTGTGGCTCGGGCGCCTCCATACCGGCCGACCCTACCGGGCCCTCTTCGAACCCCGAGCCGCTGGCACCCGGCAGCCTTCCATGATCGCGAAGCCTTCTACCGGCTATAGCGGGGAAAGCGCTTCGCGATCATGAAACTGGGTCCCGGATCAGTCGTCGCCGAGGAGAGCGCGGGAGATGATCAGCTTCTGCACTTCGGTGGTCCCCCCACCGATCGAGGCCAGCTTCGCGTCGCGCAGCGCGCGCTCCGCCGGGAAATCGCGCAGGTAGCCGTACCCGCCGTGGATCTGGATCGCCTCGAGCGCGTTGTCGACGGCGAGCTTCCCCACGAGCGCCTTGGCGATAGACGCCTCGACGGCGTGCGGCTCACCGGCCTGCTTGAGCCACGCCGCGCGGTACACGGCGGTACGGCACGTCTCGATGTTGATCTTCATGTCGGCGATCTTGTGCTGGATCGCTTGGAACCGCGCGATCGGCCGGCCGAACTGCGCTCGCTCCCTGGCGTAGCGGATCGTGTCGTCGAGCGTCGCCCGCATGCCGCCCACGATGCCGGAGAGCATGACGGAGCGCTCCCAGTCGAAGCACTCGAACGCCACCCGCCACAGCGCCTCGTCGACCGGACCGAGCCGGCACTCATCACCGATACGGACGCTGTCGAGCACGATCTCCGCGGTCGGCGAGGAACGACAGCCCATCTTGTCCAGCTCACGGCCCACCGTGAAGCCGGGTGTGCGGGTGTCCACCGCGAACGCGGTCGCCCCGCGCTCCGACGTGCGCGCGAGGACGTTGCACACGCTCGCGATCGGCCCATTGGTGATGAACATCTTGGTGCCAGAGAGCACCCAGTCGTCGCCGCCGCGCTCGGCGGTCGTACGCAGCGCGCCCGCGTCGCTGCCCGCCTCGGGCTCCGTCGACGCCCACGCGCCGATGTACGTGCCGTCGCACAGCCCCGGCAGCCAGCGCCGCTTCAGCTCCGCCGAGCCGTGCAGGTAGATCGGCATCGTGCCGATCGCCCAGTGAGCGCCGAGGGAAAGGCCAAGCCCGCCGTCTCGCCCGCCCTCACCCAGGGCCTCATTCGCGAGGCAGAGGTCGAGGATCGAGGCGCCAGAGCCGCCGTACTCCGCAGGAATCGGCAGCCCCATGATTCCGGCATCGGCGAGCTTGCGCCACACCTCGGGGTCGAAACGCCCATCGCGGTCACGCGCCGCCGCGTCAGGGGCCACGACGTCACGGGCGAGT
Organism: Streptosporangiaceae bacterium; assembly: GCA_050699055.1. Taxonomy (GTDB): domain Bacteria; phylum Actinomycetota; class Actinomycetes; order Streptosporangiales; family JBOHCT01; genus JBOHCT01. The sequence goes on from JBOHCT010000061.1 coordinate 6,319, forward strand.
TGCAGGACGGTCTGGTGGAACTCTCGCTGCTCCCGCGTGACCGAGAAATCCACGCCGGTCAGCCCCGACACAGCCGGTAGACGACGTAGCTCGCGCCCGCGGCCACAGCGCCGAACAGCACCACGAGCACGAGCGTGAACGCGATCTCGAGCATGCCGCGAGTCTACGGCCGAGCCCCCGGCGACCCAAGGAGCGCGGGCCTTGCCGTGCTTCGCGGACGGACACCCGCGCGCCCCCGCCCACGCCACCCTTCCCTTACGCCGATCTTGAACTTGTTGCTGCCTCAGCGCCCCGGGAGAGGTCAAAACTTCAAGATCGGCGCGAGGGGAGAGAGGGGGCACCCGGGGGTCAGCGGCGCCAGTCGAGGCGCTCGGACGGTGGCCCAAGGTTGGGCGGCACCTTCGCGGGATCCCAGGGGTGAATCGCGGCAGGCGCGGGATCGACCGGACGCGGCACCTCGTCGGCCCGCACCTCGTCCAGCCCCCGTATGGTCACTCGTGGCAGCGAGAGGATGGCCGGATTGGCGTCGGCCAGGACGACCCGCCGGTGCTCGGCGGCGTTGCGGCTGAGGATGAAGGCGGACCCCGGCAGCCGCTGCAGCTCGTGCTGCTCGACGAGGAACTCCCTCGAACGCTGCATCGTCCGCGCCAGCGACTCGTTCGTCGCGGTGGCCCGCGAGGTGGTACGACCCCACGACGAGCTGGTGGAGACGCCTTCCGTGAGGGTCTCGCCCTCGCTCGACGCCCGCGACCAGTTGCGGTCATGGCTTCTCGTCCACGACGAGTCCCCGAGCGCCGCCCACGGCGTCTTGTCGGTGCGCCCGCGGTCGCGGCTGCCGCCCCGACTCCTCGTCGTGGACGTCGACGCCGCCACGGAGTCGTTCGTGCCGTGGGTACGGGTGTAGGAGTCCCCGGTCGTATCGGTCACCGAAGACCCCACCGTCTCGGTGAGCTGGCTGAGCACGAACCGGTGCTCGGTACCGACGTGCTCGCTCGCCGCCTTGGCGTCCTCCGCGTTTCCGAGCCGCATGAACGCGACAGCCGCGTTGCCGCGACCCAGGCGCTCCTTCAACTGCCGCGGGATCGACCGGTACATCGTGACCAGGCCCGTTCCCGTCGCCTCGCACGCGTCGCACAGCCTGTCGAGCACGTCACCGCGCAATCTCTCGGCCCCGCAGACGACAAGGGTGTGCTGCCACGGGTCCCGGGGGGCGGCACCGCGCAGCTCGTGGGTGAGGGCCGTCGTGACGTACGTACCGAGCACCCTGTTGCCGAGCACGTCGCCGCGGCGCCCCATCGAGACAACCCGAAGCTGCGCCGCGGGGGCCGGCACGGCGGCCGCGCCCAGCGCGTCGAGCCTGCGCAGCTCCGCCTCGAGCGTCCACGCCCGTTCCAGCGCCACCCGCTCGACCGCGGTCCTGCCGAACGTGCGGCGCAGCATGTCGACCTGGCGCGATGTGAGCAGGCCTCGTCGCACGTCGTCGCGAGGGTCACCGACCTGGGCGATCGTCCGCAGGGCCGCGGTGACCTGGGCGACACTCGCATGGCCGTCAAAGGTCTCCAGGACGCGGCTCAGGATCGCGTTGTCCAGCGCGAGGTCACGGGTCGAGGTCTGCTCCTCCATCACCCGCACGACAAGCGAGAGCACGTCACAGAACGCCTCGGCGGACAGGCCCGCGCCCAGGTCCAGTCGAGGCAGGTCGTCGGGCAGCGACCAGACGACGGCCTCCCGACCGCTGTCCCGCGCGAGCTCCACGAGCTCGCCCGCGACCGCCCCCTCGGACAGGTCGACGACGGTGAGCTCTGCGCCCGCGTCCATCCGAGTAGCGCCGAGGGTCGCGACGAGCGCGGACCATCCGGCGGCAGTCCCGCCCACCACGTCGACGCGGTCGACCTCGCGGGGCAGGCTGACGGCGTACCACTGCAGCTGGGTCTCGTAGGCGATCCTGCGTTCCCGCCAGGCCTGGACGTGGCGCGCGTGCTCCTCCTGGGCGGCGAACAGCTGCCGGTCGCGGTCGGCGCGCAGCCGCTCCAGGCGGGTGCGTTCGTCGCCCACACGGATGTCGAGCGCGCGCTCGCCCTGCCAAATGCCGTAGACCGCGAACCCGGTGAGCAGCAGGCACAGGCCCGCCGCGATCGCCGTGACCACCGGGTCGACGAAGCCGAGCGCACCGAGGACCGCAACGAGAACGACGAGGCCGCCCGTCGTCCCAGCGATCAGCTTGAGCGGCAGATGGAGCTGGTTCTCCTCCCTCCGCTGAGCCTGCAGCCACGCGGGGTTCAGCCGCTCGTAGTCGGGAGGCGTAGGGCGCCGCGGCTGTGGACCCGGGTCCGGATGGACAAGGGCGTACTCCCAGCCGAGGTAGACCCGGTCGGGCCGCGGGTCGCCCGCCGCTCGGCGGGCGCCCTCACGACCGGGCGTCGGCGTCGCGTCTCTGGGCATCGGCGCCACCCTTCTGGGCAGGGACGACGGCCGGGATAGTACGTGCGCGCCGGACGACACGGAAGCGCGGGGTCTTCACCACGAGCAGGAAACGACAGTCGTCCAGCCGCCGCAGCTCTCTCGTCAGCGACAGCCCGCCGTCCGGCTCCTCGTGCTCGTCCTCCTTCCGCTCCCGCACAGCCGGCCCGTCGCCGACGAGGCGCGCGATGGCGGCCGCGGACCGCGGGTCGCTCACCCGGTGCACGATGTAGCTGCCGACCTGGTCGACGAGGCGGGAGAGCAGGCCGTCGGCCGAGCCCGCCGCCAGGTGGCGGGACGTTACGATCACCGGGAGACCGGCCTCGCCGCCCCTCGCCAGCAACGGGTCGACGGTCTCGGCGCCGATCGGGGCGAGCTCGTCGACCCACACCAGGCCGTCGGCGTCTACGTCCATGCGGATCATCTTGGCGGCGAGCGCGGCCAGGTCCTGCGCGACCAGGCGCGCTATCCGGCCGGCGCCGCGGCCGCGCGCTGAGACGTCGATCGAGAACACGGCGACTCCCCGCTCGCGGACGACCGCCTCCAGATCGATCTCCTGGGCCCCGGGTGGAGCGGGCCGCAGCCAGCGTGCGGCCGTCGACATCTGCAGCTCTCGCAGCTGGCCGCCTAGGGCCTCGACGACCTGGGAGTCGGCGGAGGCCAGGCTCGTCGAGACCCGTACGCGTTCGAGCAGAGCGTCGCGGTCAGCGTGGTAGGCGGGGATCGTTTCGGCTCTTGCCTGCAGCACCCGCGGGTCGACGAGTCGGACGAGATCGTCGAGGACGGGGGTCTCGCCGTCGCCAGGCGCCGCGTCGAGCACGGTGAACGTGTCGTAAAGGTACCGTGCGCAGGTCCGGCGGTGCTGGTCAGCGACTCCGTGCCAGTCGAGCAGGCCCGTGACGAGGTCCGTACGCGCCGCTGGGTCGCCTCTGCTCCAGGGCTCGTAGTAGCCCGGGCCACCCGTGGTGAAGACCGACAACGGTGTTCCTGTCGACCCGCACGCGGCCCGCAGCCGGTCGACGAGTGCGCGGTCGCCGGCGAGGTCGAGGACGACGAGGGGCTTGCGCAGCCGTACGGCGGCGTACGCGACCTGGAAGCACGTCGCGGTCTTGCCGGTGTCGGCGCCGCCGACGCACAGCACGTGGCCGCCGATCTCGCGCCAGCTCAGCTCGACGCCGCGGCCGGTCGCCTCGTCGACACCGAGGCGCACGCCCGCACGGGTGATCAGCCGGCCGGACCGCAAGCCATGCCCAGTGAGAAACCGGCGAACCAGCAGGAGCGGGCCGGGCCGCGTCGGCGGCCGCCGCCACTCGTCAGTGTGCAACCAGGCGAGCCACGCGGCGATCATCGCCTCCGCCGAGCCGATGACAAGGGCGAGCGGGAGCTGCTGCGGGATCCACGCCTGCCAGCCTCCGAGCACCTGGCCCAGGTCGTGGGGCTGTGTCGGATGGAAGAGGGCCTGAGACGCGTACGACAGGATCTGCCGGGCGGCCGCGAAATGCTGGGCTACCGCGAAGACGGGATCGAGCGCGAGCACCCACACGACGCCCGCGAGAAGCGGCACCAGCAGCCAGGTGCGGCCGAGCCGGCCCGCCCGGATCACGCCGAACAAGAGCAACCCGAGGACGGCGGCCACCTGAAGAGCGACGACGTGGACGATCAGCAGGGCGACGTAGCAGCCCGCGACGATCTCCTGGCGGCCCTGCAGATCCCTGGGGATGAGGTAGCGGCCGCGACGGCCGCGCTCCCGCGGCTGCGTACTGTCGATCGCCATCGCGGCTCCCTAGGTGGTCCCGAACCCTAGCGAGCGTAGTTCGATGACGGCGCATAGGCCATCCCATACCCAGCGAAGTACGTGCGGCGACAGACAGTTGACAGACGGAGGCCCAGACCGCGTGCGGTCTGGGCCTCCGTGCGATCGTCAGCACGCCGGGTCAGGGTGTGAGCTCGACCTCGGCCACCGCGCCGCGCTGGGCGACGACGCGCTGCTCCGCGCTCGCCCCGCCGGACGCGAGGACGCGGAGCGTCCACGTGCCGGAAGCGGCGAAGAAGCGGAAGCTGCCGTCGGCCGCTGCCGGTACCTCGCCCACGAAGTCGCCACCCTCATCGAGCAGCCGAACGTAGGCGGGCGTGAGCGGCCCGCCGTCGCGGAGCACCCGCCCCTGGACAACCGCCTGGTCGCCGACGTCGCCGAGATCGGCGAGGGCGGTGTCGCCGGGGTCCGACGCGCCGCATCCCATCAGGAGCCGTCCCCGACCTCGATCGGCACGCCGACGAGCGAGCCGTACTCGGTCCAGGAGCCGTCGTAGTTCTTGACGTTCTGCTGACCGATCAGCTCGTGCAGCGCGAACCAGGTGTGGGCCGACCGCTCGCCGATCCGACAGTAGGCGATGGTGTCCTTGCCGAAGTCGACCCCGGCGTTCTGGTACAGCTCGCGCAGCTCGTCGTCGGACTTGAACGTGCCGTCCTCCCGAGCCGCCTTGGACCATGGCACGTTCGCCGCGCTGGGGACATGGCCCCCACGCTGCGCGGACTCCTGCGGAAGGTGGGCGGGAGCGAGCAGCTGGCCGGAGAATTCGTCCGGCGATCGGACGTCGACGAGATTCTTCTTGCCGATGGCGTCGACGACCTCGTCGCGGAAGGCGCGGAGCGCGAGGTCCGGGTCCTGTGCCCGGTAGCTGGTCTTCGGGCGCTGTGGCACGTCTGTCGAAAGCTCGCGGGAGTCCAGCTCCCACTTCTTGCGGCCGCCGTCGAGCAGCTTGACATCTCCGTGGCCGTACAGCTGGAAGTACCAGTACGCGTACGCCGCGAACCAGTTGTTGTTGCCGCCGTACAGCACGACCGCCTGGTCGTTCGCGATGCCCTTGTCGGACAGCAGCCTCTCGAAACCGGCCCTGTCGACGAAGTCGCGGCGGACTGGATCCTGGAGGTCCTGCTTCCAGTCGAGCTTCACGGCGCCACGGATGTGGCCTTTGCCGTACGCGGATGTGTCCTCGTCCACCTCGACGAGAACGACGTCGGGGTCGTCGAGATGGGCCTCGGCCCAGTCGGCGTCCACGAGGACGTCGGAGCGACTCATTGGGGTACCTCTCTGTTGGAGTGGGGGGGCAGCAGTCTGCGGATCATGATGTACATCTCGCAGCCCAGGCAGAAACCGAAGGCCGCGTTGAGGAACGCCGCGAAGAGAGCGCACGCCGTCGCCACGACCCCGAGGAGCGTCACGCCCGATGCGTAGCCGATGACCCCGATCACCGCGAACACGAAGCCGACGCCCTGGGCGAAGCGCGGAGGCTCGGCCGGCTCGAACTCGGAAGGCGGTCGAAGACGGGGCCGTACGAGGTAGCGGTAAACCAGTCCGTACGGTGCGACACGCAGTCCCGCGAACGCACCCACGCCGAAGACGGCCGCCTGCGCGGCCAGCAGCGGCATGCTGCCGGTCACGAGCACGACAGCGAGGACGATCGTGGTGATGGCCGCCGCGAAACGTGGGCCCCGTGGGTCGAGCTGCATGGGCACGCTCCTGACGAGAGCGGACGGGTCGTACGCCTCTCTGTCAGGAAAGGCGACAGAGGCAGGTCGCGACGCGGCAGTAGTCGACCGCGCGTCGCTTGGTCAGCAGCTCCGTCTCGTACGGCACGCCACTGATGCTAAGGCCAGATGGGAACGATGTCACACGCGAGATCAGGATCCGCGGCGCGCGCCGCCCCTTCACGACTCGACCGCCTCGCCCAGCGCGGCGAGGACGTCGGACTTGCGTGGCTGTCCGGAGGCGCGACGGACGACCCGGCCGTGACCGTCGAGCACGAGCACGGTGGGGGCGCGGACCACGTCGAGCCGGCGGACGAGCTCGACGTGGGCGGCGGCGTCGACGTCGACGTGGGCGACGCCCTCGACCGTACCGGCGACGTCGGAGAGGATGTGGCGAGTGGCCCGACAGGGCTGGCAGAACGTCGTCGAGAACTGCAGGAGCGTCGCTCGCTCGCCGAGCGGGGCACCGATATCGTCGGCGCTCAGCCGCTCGCCGGTGGACGCGACCGCGCGGACCTTCCCCGAGCGCCGCTGCCACGCCAGACCCGCGACGGTCGCCACGACCAGTGCCGCGATCAGCGCGTAAACACCTGTCATCGACCACTGTGCAAGTCGCCGTGGGCTCGATTTGTTCCCGGCAGCGTAAACGGCCGCTCTCGCTCCGTGTCGGCCCCGGCAAGGGTCGAAGATCCTCGCCTGCGGTCGGCGCAGACAGCGTGCTGCGTTTCTGGACCGCAAGCGCAGATCTCGGGGTGGGCCGATTCGGTTCGCCAGCGCGAGGCGCGCGGTCACGAGGTGACGGGGATGGTCAGGAGCGTACGACCCTCACTCGTGACGACCCGGAACTTCGCGATCTTGCTGACGCCGATCGAGGTGGCGCCGGTCACCGACGCGCCGCCCCGGTACGTGGCCCGCCAGCTCGCCGCCACGTCACGATCGCCCCCGGCGCCCACGACAACGAGGTGGCAGGACGTGTGAGGCGGGACGCCCGAGATCGTGGTGGTGAGGCTCGCCCCCCACGCCTTGCGACGCGTGGACACGGTCGCTGAGACGTGCGAGCGGGGATCGGTCCGCGAGAAGGTCTCCGCGGACCCGTGGGGTCCCGCCGCGCTGGGCGGACGCGCGGTCGGGGCACGGTCTCCCTCGGCCAGTGAGGTACCCAGACCGCCCGCGAGACCGCCGATCAGGGCGACGACAGCCGCGGCCGCCACGAGACGCGTCCGTCGCGACCGGCGACGCTCGGCCGCGACGCGAACGAGGAGCCGGTCGAGCAGCCCCGGATCGGCGTCGTCCGCTCGCAGGTCCCGCTCGATCTCCTCCCTGGACACACGACCGAGCAAGGCGGGCAGGCCGGCGAGGGCCGCGAGCTCGTCCCGGCACCCCGCGCACTCGGCGAGATGGGCTTCGACCTCGGCCCGCTCGGCCGGTTCGACGGCGCCTAGGACGTAGACGCCGAGCGTGTGCCGCACCTCGGCGCAGGACCTCATGGTCGCGCTCGCCTCCTGTCCCTCATGGCGCGAACCCCCGTTCTTCCAGGGCGAGCCGCAGCGCCCGCAGCGCGTAGTACGTACGCGACTTGACAGTGCCTGTCGGGATACCGAGCGCCGACGCCGCATCGGCCACGGAGCGTCCCCGGTAGTACGTCTCGGCGAGCACCGCCCGATGCTCGGGGCGCAGGGTCGCGAGCGCGTCGGCCACCGCCCACGACTCGACCGCCCGGTCTATCTCGTCGTCACCGGCGACCGCCACGAGCCCGCGATCATCGGCCTCGGACGGACGCGCCTTCCGCGCGCGGTGGGCGTCGACCACGAGGTTGCGGGCGACAGTGAACAGCCACGGACGGATGGACCCACGCCCACTCCGCAACGCCTCGGGGTGTCGCCAGGCCCGCACCAGCGTCTCCTGGACGACGTCCTCGGCGCGCCCCCGGTCACCGCCGTTGAGCCGCAGCACGTAGCCGAGCAACGGTCCGGCGTGCTCGGCGTACAAGGCACGGATGAGCTCATCGTCCGAGGCTCCGATCTCGCCCACATACCTAACACGAACGCGGGGTGTCACAGGTTCACGGGCAGGTGGGACCTGGTCCCGATCGCGGGCCTCCGGACGCAGCTCGCGGTCGAAGGTCACGGCGACCCGCTGACGTGCAGATCGTGGCCGGACGCGGTCACGCGCAGGCCGCGCGCCGTGGCGCGGACGCCGGTGAGATCGAGTCCGAACGGCAGCCGCCCCACAGGGACGGAGAAGCCGAACCGGCCGGCGACAGCGCCGCCGACCGGCCGGCCCGCGAGCTCGACCCTTCTTGGGGTGAGCTCGACGCTACGGTCCCGCACGGACACGTCCACGAGCGCGTCGACGGGTACCCGACGGCCGTAGATCGGTAGCGACCCAGAGAAGCGCAGCCCACCGTCCGCCGGCTCGAGGTCGAGGTCTCCCGGCGTTCGTTCCGCTACGACGGCGTACGGGATGGTAACGGCCGCGGCCACGGTGTCGACGCGGACGTCAGCGGCACCACGCAGGAGCCCGGCGAGCGGGGCGTCGACGCCGCGCAGGTGTGCCGTGAGTCGCCGGAGCGCGACACCGCCGCGGGAGATCCGCGGAACAGAGACGTCGACCCGCGGGTAATGGCCGCTCGCGAGCTGAGTGAGGAACGGAAAACCCCGCACCTCGACGTCAGGGGTCGTACGGAGGTCGGCGGCCGTCCGTACGCGTTTGGCGACCTCGTGCTCCGCGACCGCGTCTGCGATCCGGTCGACCGCCACGAACAGGGCGGCCAGCACCAGCAACGTGATGATCAGGCGTCGCAAGGGCGCGTCAGCCCGCGAGAATTCTGCCGACGAGGTACACCGCCGGGGCGGCCGCGACGAGCGGAAGCCCACCGGCGAAGACCAGCCGGCCGTACCCCACCGTGGTCGTGTGACCCGCGGCGGCATGACCTCCCGCCGCGCAGAGGCCTCCGGCGGCACCGAGCGCGAGGCCGCCCGTGCTCTCGAGCGCTCCGGCCGTGGCGCTGACCGCTGCTCCCGCGATAGCCGCCGCCATGATCGCGGAGGCCACCAGCGCGGTGGCCGGGGGTCTGAGGGGTGCGGCAAGGGCCGCCAGCAGTGCCGTCGCGCCGACACCGGCGACCGCCGCCTCGACCACCCCGGCGCCGAGATGCCCGTCCCAGGTGACAAGCCACGCGGCCCCGAGCACGACAAGGACGGCACCAGCCACGGTGGCGGACAGTGACTGGGTCACCGCAGCGCGCCCATCGCGTCGCAGGAGTTGGTGGGCCACGCCCGCGACAACGGTGAGAGCGAGGCCGACGGCTACCGGGACCCACAGATCTCCCCCGGCGAGGATCAGTGCGGCGTCGATACCCACGGCGAGCGCGACTGTCAACGACGCCGCCCCCCGCCATCCCGGCGTGGACGCCGTACTCCACCATCCGAACACGACCCCGAACTGGACCACGAGCACACTCACCGCGAAGACCCGAATACCGTGCCCGGCTGCCACGCCGAGCCCCGCCGCGAGCACGACGGTCAGGAGCGGCGCGATGCCCGTGTACACACGCCGCGGTCGCGCGCGCCCGTGTCTGGCGCGGCGGCCACGGCCCCCCGAGTGGGCGCGCGGCGGTGAGGGGGGCGTCACGCGGCCCCGCCCGCGAAGGGGGGAAGCACCTCCACCGTGCCGCCGTCACGCAACGGCACTCCCGCGGGATCGCGCGTACCGACCGGATCGCCGTCGACGACGAAGGAGCATCGCCCCAGCACGCGCTCGAATTCCGACCGCTCGCCGTGGCGGAGACGGGCGTCGGACAAGGCGTCGGCAAGGGTGGCGGCGTCGTAGCCTTCCTCACCGACGCCGGCCGCCTCCTTGGCGGCGGCCCAGTAACGCATGGTGCCCTTGGCCATGTCGGATATCCTCACCTACGACAGACCGGGACGACGACGCCCCGTGATCCTCAGACCGGGTGGAGCGAGCGTTGAGCACCCTTCTTCTGCTCACCGACGCGGCCCAGCCCCAAGCCGAGGTGCTTCCCGCGCTCGGACTGCTCCTGCACACCGTACGGGTTGTCCCGGCCGAGCCCGCCGCCTTGGTCGATGCGGCACGGCCCGATGCCCTCCTCGTCGACGGCCGACACGACCTCGTTCATGCCAGGAACCTCTGTCACATCATCCGCTCCACCGGTGTCGACTGTCCGCTTTTCGCTGTTGTTACCGAAGGCGGTCTCGCCGCGGTGACCGCCGCGTGGGGCGCCGACGACGTCCTGCTCGACACCGCCGGTCCCGCGGAGGTCGAGGCACGGCTGCGGCTGGCCGCCGGACGGTACATGGCCGCCGACACCGAGCGTACTTCCGAGATTCGCACCGGCGACCTCACGATCGACGAGGCCACGTTTACCGCGAAGCTCCGCGGCCGGGCGCTCGATCTCACCTTCAAGGAGTTCGAGCTGCTCAAGTACCTCGCTCAACACCCTGGCCGGGTGTTCACCCGCGACCAGCTGCTGCACGAGGTGTGGGGTTACGACTACTTCGGCGGCATCCGCACCGTCGACGTCCACGTGCGCCGGCTGCGAGCCAAGCTCGGCGCGGATCACGAGTCGTTGATCGGCACCGTCCGTGGCGTCGGGTACCGTTTCGTGCTGCCGATCGAGGTGGCCGCCGAGCGGGCCCGCCCGCGCTCCCCAGCCCCGCTGCCGCGTTCGTGACGCGACGCTATGACCGACAGACGTCTCGTCGTGACGGAGAGGCCGACGTTCGAGCAGGTGGGGGATGTCCGGCGGATCGTTGAGAACGCCACGGACCGCGACGGTGTACGCCCGCTGTCCGAGCACGTGCTGCTCCATCTCAGGTACGGCGGGGAGGCGCCCGCGCGCAATCTGCTGTTGTACGCCGACGACGCGCTCGCGGGCTATGCCCACCTCGACCCGACCGATCCCGTGGAGGGGCCGAGCGCTGAGCTCACCGTGGGCCCGGACCACCGGGGACGGGGCCACGGGCGAGCGCTCGTCGAGGCGCTGCTCGCCGAGTCCCCCGACGGACGGCTCCGGCTCTGGGCCCACGGCAGCCACCCCGGCGCGGCAGCGCTCGCCGAGTCGATGGGCTTCGAACGGATCCGCTCGCTGTGGCAGATGAGACGCTCCTTGCTCCAGCCGCTGCCGAGACCGGAACTACCGCCGGACGTCGCGCTGCGCACGTTCGAGATCGGACGCGACGAACGGTCATGGGTCGAGGTCAACGCCCGCGCGTTCGCCGACCACCCGGAGCAGGGGGCCTGGAGCATCGACGAGCTGAAACTGCGGGAACGAGAACCGTGGTTCGATCCGGCCGGCTTTTTCCTGGCCGAGCGCGGCGGGCGCCTCGCCGGCTTCCACTGGACCAAGGTCCACGACGGCGACGGAGGTGCGAGCCACGGCCACGACCCCATCGGCGAAGTCTACGTCGTCGGGGTCGACCCCGACGCGCGTGGCGGCGGCCTCGGTCGCGCGCTCACCCTCGTCGGCCTGCGGTACCTGCGCAGCCTTGGGCTCTCTCAAGTGATGCTCTACGTGGACGAATCGAACACCGCCGCGATCCGCCTCTACGAGTCGCTCGGCTTCGCGCGCTTCGACGTCGACGTGATGTTCCGCCGCGGTCTTACGCGCCGCTGACCTGGCGATCGCCGGCACAGAGGGGGTGCGGTCAGGGGCGGGCGGCGGGAACGACCCCAAGGGCGCGGTGCAGGGCACCGACGCGGGACACGGCTTCGCTCTGGCTTCCCTGGCTGAGAGCGGATCCCATACCGAGGGCGACGGCTCCCGCGCGCATCCATGCCGACGCCTTCTCTACGGTCACGCCACCCGTCGGCACGACCGGCAGCTGCGGCAGTGCGCGCACGATGTCGCGCAGGCCATCCGGCCCGTACGCCGAGGCGGGAAAGAGCTTGACCAGGTCGGCCCCGGCCTCCAGAGCCGCCAGCGCCTCTGTCGGGGTCCCCGCCCCAGGGACGACCGCGGCGCCGTACCGGTGGCCGGTCTCGAGCACCCCGCGGTCGAAGGTCGGTGCCACGAGAAAACGGGCCCCCGCGAGCACGGCGAGCCTGGCGCTCGTCGCGTCGAGGACGGTTCCCGCGCCGACGACCACCTCCGCGTCCAGTTCGCGGCAGGCGCGCTCGATGACGTCCACGGCACCGGGCGTGGTGTAGGAGACCTCGACGATGAACACGCCGCTCGCGACCAGCCGCTCGACCGCCGTCCACGCCTCGTCGGCCGCCGCGGTCCGAACGATCGCGATGACCTTCCGCCTCGCGATCGCGGCGCACGTCTCCCATCGGTACATCTCGACCTCCTCGGATCCTCAGCGTCGCACAGTGTCGTCACCGTCCCCACCCACCTCGGGATCCTCGCGAGCCAGCGCGGCGTCGCGCTGCGCCGCCGTCGGCAGCCCGTCGAGATCGGTCGCCACCTGGACCACCATGGCCGCGACGAGTCCAGCCTCGATGAGGCACCGGTCGACCCGGTGCCCGCGCAGCCAGGCGGAGAGGAAACCGGCGGCGAAGCCGTCGCCCGCCCCAACCGGGTCCGCCGGTGCGACGGCGGTGGCGGGCCGCCGCCACGTACGCGCGCCGTCTGTCGCGTACGCGCCACGTACCCCCTCCTTGACCACGACCAGCCCCGCGCCCCTGTCGAGGAACCAGCCGGGTCCATCCTCGCCGGCGAGCAGGGCGACCTCGTCGGCGGTGGCGAACACGACGTCGGCGCCGGCGGCGAGTGGCCGGAGCAGCTCCGCGGCATGGGCGGGCGGGGCGAGCTTGCGACGTACGTTCGGGTCGAAGCTGACCGGGACGCCGGCCGCCCTCGCCGTCTCGACCGCGGCGCGGGAGGTCGCCCGCGCGTCCGCGCCGAGCAGCGCCGTGATCCCGCTGAGGTGCAGCACGCGCCCGGCCGCGATGTAGGAGCTGTCGAGGTCGCCGGGAGAGAGACGGCCGCCCGCCGAGCCGGAACGGTAGTACAAAACGTCGATCGCGCGCTCGCCGTGGCAGTCGCGGACCAGCAGGCCCGTGGGGGACCCTCCGTCGACGCGCACCCTGGAGACGTCCACCCCGTCGGCCCGCAGTGTCGCGAGCACGATGTCTCCGAAGGGGTCGGCCCCGACCCTGCCGAACCATCCGACACGGTGGCCGAGCCGGGCAAGACCGCAGGCGACGTTCGACTCGGCGCCGGCCACGGAACGCCGGTACGTCGCGGCCGCCCGCAGCGGGACGCCCGGCTCGGCGAGGAGCAGCACCATCGCCTCGCCGAAGGTCACGACGTCGAGCGGCCCAGTCGCAGGTCCAGTCATCGGTCCAGCCATGGTCCCCGTCACAGGGCGAGCAGTGCGTGCACGATCCAATAGGTGATGGCGGCGACGATCCCGGCCGCTGGCAGGGTGAGGACCCACGCGCTCACGATGTTGCCGGCCACGCCCCAACGGACGGCGGACAGCCGCCTGGTCGCTCCGACGCCCATGATGGCCGAGGTGATCGTGTGTGTCGTCGAGATCGGCGCGTCGAAGATGTAGGCGGTGACGAACAGCACGGTGGACGCGCTCGCCTCGGCGGCGAAGCCCTTGGGCGGGTCGAGTTCGATGACCCGACGCCCGAGCGTACGCATGATCCGCGCGCCCCCCGAGAACGTACCCAGCGACAGCACGGCGGCCGTCACGAAGATCACCCAGATCGGGATCGAGAAGCTCCGCAGGTATCCGGTCGTGACGAGCGCCAGGACGATGATCCCCATGGTCTTCTGCGCGTCCTGCAGGCCGTGGCCGAGGGCCATCGCGGC
>JBOHCT010000062.1:0-20037 GCA_050699055.1 Streptosporangiaceae bacterium
AGCAGTCGCCACTGCGGTGTGTGTTGGGTCACCGCGGGTGCATGGGTGGCGACCAGAGCTCGCGCGGCATCCAGGTCGGCTGGTGTCTTGAGAGCGACAGTCTCCACGCCGGGAAGCGCGCGCCGGGCGAGACCGACCAACGTACCGGCGGGTGGCAGCTCGATGAGGGCGCTCATGCCCATGTCGCCCATCGTTCGCATGCAGAGATCCCAGCGTACGGGCGCGCTGACCTGGCAGACCATCCGGTCCAGCACCGCGTCACCGCGGTCGATCACCGTCCCGTCGCGGTTGGACAGCAGCGGGGCCGCGGGATCAGCCATGGGGACACCGGGAGCGAGCCGGCGCAGCGCCTCGACCGCGGGCTTCATGTGCGAGGTGTGAAAGGCACCCGCGACAGCCAGCGGACGGAGACGGGTGCGGGTTGGCGGATCCGCGACAAGGCTCTCGAGCTGCTCCATGGTGCCAGCGGCGACGATTTGCCCGGCGCCGTTGCTGTTGGCGGCGGTGATGCCGAGCGCGTCGAGCTTCGTGTGGACCGTGTCCGGGTCGCCACCGAGGATCGCCGTCATGCCACCGTCGTGCACGGCGGCGGCCTCGGCCATGGCCCGCCCCCGCTCGCGGACGAACACCATCGCCGTCTCCGGGCTCATCGCCCTGGCGATGGCGGCCGCCGTCACCTCGCCCACGCTGTGCCCGGCGATCGCACCCACGCACTGGGGGGCGTCGCCGAGATGGCCGAAGAGCGCCTCAGCGGCGAGCAGACCGGAGCCCACGAGCAGCGGCTGGGCGACCGAGGTCTCGCGGATCTCGTCCGCGGCGGCGGTCGTCCCGTATCGGGTGAGATCGAGGTCGGTCACGGCGGAAAGCCAGGCCAGGCGCTCACGGGCATGCGGAAGACCAAGCCAAGGGGTGAGGAAACCGGGCGTCTGAGAGCCCTGGCCGGGAGCGACGACAACGAGCACGATTCCTACCTTGCCTGTAGAAGGTCACCAGGTCTGCGGATCACCCTACGAACTTCCCCAGCGCAGCGTTGTTCACCCCCTACAACGGCACCTGGCTCTCGGCGAGTCGCCCGAGAATGAGGGCGATGTGCAGGACGAAGGCCGCCCGTGAGTCGGTCGGCGGGTATCCGGTCATCTCGGCGATGCGCCTGAGGCGGTAGCGCACCGTGTTGGGATGGACGAAGAGCATCCGCGCGGTCGCCTCGACCGACGACGCGTGCGCGAGATAGGCGGCCAGCGTGTCGAGCAGCGGCGGTCCAGCAGGGGGGCCAGCATCGTGGAGCGGTCCGTAGACGTCGGCGACCAGTACCCGCCGAGCCTCGTCGTCGCCCTCGAGGGCTCGTTCTGGGAGGAGATCGTCGGCCAGTACCGGGCGGGGCGCCTCGGTCCACGCCAGCGCCGCACGCAGCCCGGCGAGAGCCGCTCGCGCTGACTGCGTGGCGTCATGCAAATCGCTGACCTTCGGTCCGACGACGACGGGCCCAGGCCCGAAGCGTCCGACAAGCTCGCGCGCGGCGTGCAAGGGATCATCGACATCCCCGACGATGACGACGAGGCGGCTGCCACGGACGCCCGCGAGGAGATCGAGCTTCGCGTGGCGGGCCGTCCGCTGGACGTCGTCGACGACCGCCTCGGCCTCGGCCTGCGGCGCGCGTCCCGTGACCACGGCGACCGACCGAGAGCCCCATCCCAGCGCCGCGGCCCACGAGTGCATGCCGTCGTCGACCTCGCCCCGCAACAAGGCGTCGACCACCAGAGCTTCCAGACGTGAGTCCCACGCTCCCCGTGCCTCCGCGGCCTGCGCGTACACCTGGGCGGCCGCGAACGCGATCTCTCTGGAGTACCGAAGCACCGCCTCGCGCAGCTCCGCCTCTCCACCGGGCGCCGCGAGATCATCGACCTGCGACTCGACGACTTCGATCACAACCCGGATGAGATCGACAGTCTGGCGCAGAGAGACGGCGCGCACGAGTTCGCGCGGAGCCGTCCCGAACACCTCGCCGGTCAGCTGGAGGCGCTTGCCCGGACGCTTGAACCAGTCGACGAAGGCGGCGATCCCCGCCTGAGCGACGAGCCCGATCCACGACCGGTGTTCGGCTGACATCTCCCTGAACCACGGGAGCGTCTCCTCCATACGCGTCATGGCCGCCGTGCCGAGAGTCCCCATCGCACGCTCGAACCGGCGGGTGGTCTCGGCCCGGATCTCATCGTCCACGAGGCCCCATGCTCCCACGCGACACTAGTCGGGGGTGGGATGCAGCAGCGGCTGGGCGGGGACCGTCAGGATCTCCACGAGCGTGTCGTCGACGGCGTCGGCGACGAGTAGCGCGCAGGCGGCGTCGAGGCACAGGTCGCGTACGCGCGAGGCCGTCTCGTCCTCGTGCCTGCGCCGGCAGGGGCCGCAGCCGCGTGCGTAGGCAGCCGCTCCCATGCGTCGTACGATCGACCACAGCCGACGGCGAGAGGTGAGCACGGCGGCCCGCCACGCCTCGTCCCTGGCCCGGTGGCGAAGGTCGCGGGTCCGGCCGGCGGCCTTCACCAGGGAGGCGTACAAGGCGGCGCTCTCGACGTCGTGGCACCGCGACGTGAGACGTCCCATGCCCTCGAGAACCGCCCGGATCCGGCCGGCGTTGGGACCGAGGTCGAGCTCGGCGGGCCCGGCGCCGGGGTAGGCGGCGTACCACGGGGCGCTAAGGATGAGGTACTCGTTCGTGCGCGACGTGGGCCGGGCGAACGCCGCGGCCAGCACGTCACGAACAGCGTTCAGCGCCCTTCTCGTCACCTCTGGGCTCGTGGTGGTGTCCGGCGCCGTGCCGTCCAAATCCTCGGCGAATGCCGCGCTGACGGTCTCGAACGCGCTGAGGAGGTCGACCACGAGTGGCGCGTCGGGGGACAGGGCCGCCGCGCGGGCGACGGCGGCGCGGCGCGAGTTACGCCACGCCGCCGCCAGCCTGCGCAGGTCGTCGTCCTCGATAGTCGGCAGCCGGGCGAGCACCGTTTCGATCTCCGCCCGGTTGGGATGGTCCGCCAGGCACCCGATCGTTCTGCGTCGTCTCCAGCTCATGAGCGGGGAACGCCGCATCTCCTCGGCCGCCGGCTCATGTGCTCGTCGTGGGATGGCCGAGCAGGTTGTACCGGTCGATGGCCTGCTGCAGCACCTCGGGCTTGACCTCTCCCCGGTGCGAGAGCGACGTCAGCACCGCCAGGGTGATCGACGTGGCGTCGACGTGGAAGTACCGTCGCAACGCCTCGCGGGTGTCGGAGTGGCCGAAGCCATCCGTGCCGAGCGAGAAGTAGTCGCTCGGCATCCAGCGGGCGACCTGGTCGGGGACCGCGCGCATGAAGTCGCTCACGCTCACGACCGGACCGGGCTGCCCGTCAAGCGCACGGGTGACGTACGGCGTTCGCTGCTCCTCTTCGGGGTGCAGGTAGTTCCATTCCTCGCATGCCACGGCCTCACGGCGGAGCTCGTTCCACGACGCCGCGGACCAGACGTCCGCGGCGACGCCCCAGTCCTCGGCGAGCAGCCGCTGTGCCTCCATCGCCCACGGCAGCGATACGCCGGAGGCGAGGATCTGGGACCGCGGACGATCGCCCTCGGCCGCTGGGGCCGCCGCGTACTTGTAGAGACCCTTCAACAGGCTGTCGACGTCGAGCCCCTCCGGCTCCGGCGGCTGGGTGTAGGGGTCGTTGTACACGGTGAGGTAGTAGTAGATGTTTTCGCCGTGCGGATGCTCGTCGGTCGAGCCGTACATCCGCCGCAGCGCATCCTTGACGATGTGGGCGATCTCGAAGGCCCAGCCGGGGTCGTAGTAGACGCAGGCGGGGTTGGTCGAGGCGAGCAGCGGCGACTGGCCGTCCTGATGCTGGAGGCCCTCGCCGTTCAGTGTTGTCCTCCCCGCGGTGCAGCCGAGCAGGAAGCCGCGGCCCATCTGGTCGCCCATGGCCCACATGAGGTCGCCGGTGCGCTGAAAGCCGAACATCGAGTAGAAGACGTACACCGGGATCATGTGCTCGCTGTGGGTGGCGTACGACGTGCCGCCAGCGATCACCGACCCCATCGCCCCGGCCTCGCTGATGCCTTCGTGCAGGAGCTGGCCGGTCTCCGACTCGCGGTACGACAGCAGCATGTCGCGGTCGACCGGGTCGTAGCGCTGGCCGTGCGGCGAGTAGATCTTGGCGGTCGGGAACAGCGAGTCCATGCCGAATGTGCGGGCCTCGTCCGGGATGATCGGCACGAACCGCTCGCCGAGGCCCTCCTCCTTGGTGAGGTCCTTGAGCAGCCGCACGAACGCCATGGTCGTCGCGACCTCCTGCTTGCCCGAGCCCCTCTGGAGGCGGGTGTATGAGGGATCGCCCGGCAGCGTCAGCGGTTTGACCCGCACACGTCGCTCCGGTAGGAAGCCGCCCAGCGCCCGGCGGCGCCCCATCATGTACTGATGCTCCTCGGAGTCCTCACCCGGATGGTAGTAGGGCGGCAGGTCCTGCTCGAGGTCTTTGTCCGGGATCGGGAGGTACAGGCGGTCGCGGAAGGTCTTGAGTTCGTCGGTGGTCATCTTCTTCATCTGGTGGGTGGCGTTGCGGGCCTCGAAGTCCGGCCCGAGCGTCCAGCCCTTGATCGTCTGGGCGAGGATCACCGTCGGCTGGCCGACGTGCTCGCGCGCCGCCCGGAACGCGGCGTAGACCTTGTGGTAGTCGTGCCCGCCGCGGGACAGCTTCTCCAGCTCCTCGTCGGACAGGTCGCGGGCCATCTTGCGTAGTCGTGGATCGTGTCCGAAGAAGTTCTCCCGGATGTAGGCGCCCGACTCGACGGCGTAGGTCTGGAACTGCCCGTCCGGGGTGGTGTTCATCTTGTTGACGAGCGCCCCGTCGATGTCCTGGGCGAGCAGGGGGTCCCAGTCGCGCCCCCAGATCACCTTGATGACGTTCCAACCCGCGCCGCGGAAGTACGACTCCAGCTCTTGGATGATCTTGCCGTTGCCGCGTACGGGTCCGTCGAGTTGCTGCAGGTTGCAGTTGATGACGAACGTGAGGTTGTCGAGTTCCTCGCGCGCGGCGACACCGATCGCGCCCAGGGCCTCGGGCTCGCCCATCTCGCCGTCCCCGAGGAACGCCCACACGTGCGACGCGCTCGTGTCCTTGATACGGCGGGCGTGTAGGTAGCGGTTGAAACGGGCCTGGTAGATCGCGTTGATCGGGGTCAGGCCCATCGAGACGGTGGGGAACTCCCAGAAGTCGGGCATGAGCCGCGGGTGCGGGTAGCTCGGCAGCCCGTCGCGGCTGATCTCCTGCCGGAATCCGTCAAGCTGGTCCTCGGTGAGCCGTCCCTCGAGGTAGGCGCGGGCGTAGATGCCAGGGGAGGCGTGGCCTTGGAAGAAGACCTGGTCGCCGGACTCGCCGCCGACCTTGCCACGGAAGAAGTGGTTGTAGCCGACCTCGTAGAGGCTCGCCGCTGACGCGTACGTCGCGAGGTGTCCGCCGACGCCTGTGAGCTTGTTGGCCCGGCTGACGCTGATCGCGGCGTTCCACCGGATGAAGGCCCGGATGCGCCGCTCGATGTACTCGTCGCCTGGGAACCAGGGTTCCTGCTCCGGCGGGATCGTGTTGATGTAGTCGGTGCTGCGCAGGCCCGGCACGCCCACCTGGTACTCGCGGGCGCGCTCCAGTAGCCGCAGCATGATGTAGCGCCCCCGGCTGCGGCCCTGGGTCTTCAGGACCCCGTCCAGAGACTCCACCCACTCGCGAGTCTCGTCCGGGTCGATGTCGGGCAACTGGCTGGGTAGACCATCGCTGATGATCGGGTAGCGATCATGTCCGGAAGCCACGGGGGTACCTTCGCCTTCCGAGAGCTTGTCGATTGTGTCCGTCTGTCCTCTCCATGTTCCCTCATCCGGCGACTATGGTCATACGCCAGGAGGGCGGACGCCGTCTCTACCTGGCGGTAGCCCTTCGCGGGGTCGCGTCGGGGCGCTCTTGGAGGGCTCTTGACGTACGGCGCCAGGGCGTGTCTCGTGGTCTTATCCCACCATGGGGGTCACGTCCCCAGCGTCACGCTCAGGTATTGAGGCTTCATAGCCAACGTACCGACACACAGAGGGAGGTCGAGACGACGATGCAGGCCACCGTCGGTGACCGGCTCCATGCGCACGGCAACACCGTCGGCGAGCCCGACCGGATCGGGGAGATCGTCGAGGTTCGCGGCGGCGGGGGCGAGCCGCCATATCTCGTGCGTTTCGATGACGGGAGTGAGAAGCTCGTCTTCCCCGGCCCGGACGCGGTCGTGGAGCCGAAGGGGTCCGTCTGAGATCCTCGACATCAGGGCGGACAAACCACTACCCATGAAGACAGACACCATCCAGCTCAGCACCGGCGGCCGGGAATGCGTTCAGGACATCACCCGGGAGTGCGTGCGGTTCGTCGACGAAGCGGCCCGCGGCGGCAACGGGCTGTTGCACGTGTTCGTCCCGCACGCGACCGCGGGCGTGGCGCTCATGGAGCTCGGCTCCGGCAGCGATCGTGACCTTCTCGACGTGCTTGCCGAGTTGCTTCCGCCCGATGACCGCTGGATGCACGCTCACGGTTCGCAGGGCCATGGGCGCACTCACGTGATGCCGGTGTTCGTGCCGCCATACGTTACGATCCCGGTCGTCGACGGCAACCTCGCGCTCGGCACCTGGCAGTCCGTCGCGCTGGTCGACCTCAATGTGGACAACCCCGGCCGACGAGTACGACTGTCGTTCCTCAGCGATGAGTGACGCCGGAGGTATCGTGCCGTACGCTCGATCGCAATCTAGACGCGACCTGCTACCTCTTGCGTACGGCGGGCCGTCCGGTGTGAACTTGCCGACCAATAGAGAACACCGCCGCACGGCGCGGCGGATCACCCAGGGAGGATTTTCGTGAGCGCGACCGCGGGTCCCGCGCAGGGGCAGAGCACCCTGGCCGAGCATCTCGGCCTCAAGCCGGGACAGGTGGTTCAGGAGATCGGCTACGACGATGACTGCGACGAGGATCTGCGCCAGTCCATCGTGGAGCACACGGGCGGTCAGCTTGTGGACGAGGACTATGACGACGTCGTCGACGTCGTGCTCTTGTGGTGGCGCGACGATGACGGCGACCTTGTCGACGCGCTGGTCGACGCCCTCGCCTCGCTCGCCGACGGGGGGCACATCTGGCTGCTGACCCCCAAGGTGGGGCGAGGCGGTCACGTCGAGCCCAGCGACATCGGGGAGGCGGCCCCGACGGCGGGTCTCTCGCCCAGCCGAAGTGTGAGCGCCGCTCGTGACTGGTCAGGCACCCGCCTCGTGGCCCCGAAGGCCCGACGCTGACCGGCCGTCCGGCCGCCGCGGTCCCGTATTCTGTTCGGATGCGCGGCGCACCTCCGGGGTGCAGCGGAGCGAACACCATGCCCGCTGAAGTCGGTGAGACCGCACCCGATTTCGAGCTGGCTGACGAGGACGGAGCGCCGGTTCGGCTGTCGGACTTTCGGGGTCACGAGAACGTCGTCCTCGTCTTCTATCCGTTCGCTTTCACTGGTGTATGCGGGAGGGAGCTACGTGAAATACAGGCTGATCTGTCCTCCTTCGCCAGCGAGGCGGTCCGGGTCCGCACGGTCTCCGTCGACTGGGTCTTCTCGCACCGCGTGTTCGCCGAACAAGAGGGCCTCGAGTTTCCGTTGCTCGCTGATTTCTGGCCACATGGTGCGATCGCCGGGGCGTACGGTGTCTTCGATGAAGAGTTGGGTGCCGCCACCCGCGGGACCTTCATCATCGACAGGAGTGGTGTGGTGCGGTGGAAGGTGGTCAACCCAGTCCCTGACGCGCGTGACACCAGCGAGTACCGAGAGGCGCTCGCGAAACTCACCTAGACCTTAGACACTGGAAGGGCCATGCCCTGCTACCGTTGCGGGGCTCGACAGACCGACCCGGTTCGTGGGGCGAGCCCCTGGAAACGCGCGGTCCGTCACGACGAGCAGGTTCTCGTCTGCCCCGATTGCCAGAAACTGCCCGACTGGACGTCCGACCTCGACCAGTGCTCAACGTGCGGGTCGACGGTGTTGGTCTGTCGTCTCGGCGAGATCGAGTGTCGGGAATGCCATGCCGTCCTCTCCGCAGGAGGACGCGCCCATGACCAGCCTCCCCAGGACGCACCGGGGCTCTCCGAGGAGGTGGCCGCGGCGCTGGACAGAGTGCTGAGGCGGTCCGGCCTCGCCGGAGACCGCCGCTCGTTACGGGTGCGCGACCCCGACGCCCGAGATGAAGAGTCGACGTGACACCGCGTATTCGGGCACTGTGGAAGGCTTGGATATGGTTCCATGACGGGTAAGGCCGGGGCCGCCGCTGGCCCGAGACTCCGGTGGCCGCGGCCGTTTAGATGTTCGTGCGATAGGCTGTGCGCCCCGTGGGCGCGTAGCTCAGTGGGAGAGCACTCGCCTTACAAGCGAGGGGTCACAGGTTCGAACCCTGTCGCGCCCACCAACCCAAGCGGCCGCCGCGATCTTCGCCTTGGACTGCCTGCTGGTTCTGGCCTACTCCAGTGGTGGCCCCGGTCTCTGTGAAGGACCGCTTGCGTACGCAGAGGTAGTTCTACGGACGGGTGGGACTGGCGGAGCGAGACCCCGCCCGCCGTCCCGACCGAGCGGGCTGACCCAGAAGGTGCCCCTGGGGGCACGGGCATCTCCTCATCGGATCGCCGGCGGTGACAACTGGCCCCGGCCGGACATCTGGCGACTCGCGTTACCGGCCAAAGGTGCTTCGGAAGATGTTTGTGTGGCAAGCCACGTTCCTCAGCTGTAGGAGGGGGTCGAGGAGATCCTCTCGATCTGTCTTGACGAGGTCGCTGTATGGATGTAGAAGGTCTGTATGAACGCTTATTTACACGGATCTGCCGCGGACCCTCCCAACGACCGGGGCTTGGATCCTGCGCGGGAAGGGAGGCCGGCGATGATCAGCAGGTCGGCGCGACTTGGGCGGCTGCGGATTGCGACGGGGGCCGTCAGCGCCGTGGGTGCCCTCATGGCGGGACTGGTGTGGGCGCCCCCGGTCAGCGCGGCACAGCCGGCGGGCCACCATTCAGTTGGCAGCGGCCACGGAACTCACGTCAGCTACCTGGCCCTGGGTGACTCGATCGCCTTCGGCTACACCCCGCCGCAGGTCACTCCGCCGCAGGCGTACCAGGATGCCGCCAACTTCGTCGGCTATCCAAAGGACGTTGCCGTCGCCGCGGACGTGGTGCTGACCAACGCCTCGTGCCCTGGCGAGACCACGGGGAGCATGATCTCGCCGGACGCTATCAGCAACGGATGCGAGAACAGCCCAACCTCCTCAGTCGGCTACCGCGACGTCTACCCGCTGCACGTCAGCTACTCGGATACCCAGCTGCGGTTCGCCGTGGCCTTCCTGAGGAGCCATCCGCACACCCGGCTGGTGACGATCGACATCGGTGCCAACGACGCCTTCGTCTGCCAGGAGACCACCCCCGACCAGTGCACCGGCTCAGACTTCGTGCAGACGCTGCACAAGATCAGCGTCAACCTGACCAGGATCTACGCTGCCCTGCGCTGGCGGGCTCATTACCATCACGCTCTGGTGGCATTGACCTACTACCCGC
The DNA here is from genome assembly GCA_050699055.1 of Streptosporangiaceae bacterium. Classification (GTDB taxonomy): domain Bacteria; phylum Actinomycetota; class Actinomycetes; order Streptosporangiales; family JBOHCT01; genus JBOHCT01. The sequence goes on from JBOHCT010000062.1 coordinate 9,612, forward strand.
TCGACTACTCCGATCCGGCGCAGGTGGCGCAGGCCAAGGCCCTGAACGCTGCCATCGCGTGGCCGACTGTCGTGGCGGGTGGCATCATCGCTGACGGGTTCCGCGCCTTCCAGCGATCCTCTGCTCCTTTCGGGGGCGACCCTTGTAAGGCGGGACTGCTCATCCCGCTGCCCGGCGGAGGCTGCAACGTCCACCCCACCCGCAAGGGCCATGCCGTCTTGGCCCGAGCCATCGAGGCTGCCCTTACGCGGACGCATCGACATCGCTTTGGCGAAAGACCGGCCAGGTCCGCGATGTCGCCCGCCGGCCAGGGTTAGCAGGTTGCTCGGCTGCCAGTCGCGGGAGACGGTGCGGAATCGCTCTCGACCCGCGGCCGGTTCTGATCAAGAGCGGTCGCGGGGTGGGGGAAGTCGACCGGCGGCGGCCACTGCCGCCGCGGCCAAGGCGGCGAGCCCCACCAGGACGAGCCACGCTGAGCCGATCGGCGGCACGACCGCCGCGACCGTCACCGCGGCGGTGACGACGGCCGCACCCGCGATAATCGTGCCCTGCTCGTAGAGCAGAGGCGCGTATCCGTGCCGAGGAGGAGCAGCGACCACGTCCACCGCCAGCAGGAAGACGAGCAGCAGGAGGCCATCGGCCGCCGCAAGACCAACAGGGAACGCCCCGGCGACTGTCGCGAGCGTCGTCAGCGCCACCGCGACGAGCCCGGCTCCGGTGGCCGCGACGTGCCAGCGCCAGGCAGCCGCCACGAGCACCGCGCCGACCGGACCGAGCGGCCACAGACCGGGAAGGGCGACGGCGAGAGGTAGGGCGAGAGTCGCGAACCCCGCGAGCGTCATCACCGTGCCGGGCGCCCACCGCCTCATCGGTGTCTCCACGCGAGCGGGCGGCGCGACAGCGCCGCGAGCGTTTCGTCGAGCGGCCGCAGGCCGTCCCACGGGACCACGGGCACGCCGAGCTCAGCCAGGCGGAAGGCGAGAGCCCGGCGATCGAGGCGCCACGCCCGCAGCGCGAGACGTGCGAGCGTCGTGTCAGGCGCCGCGGCCGGCTCGGTCGTCAGAACGTCCATCACGACGATCCGGTAGCGGCGCTCCCGTAGATCGCGCACCGCTTCGATCGCTCGCTCGTCGAGCAGTGGCGAGAAGACGATCAACAGCGCCTTGGGTGGAAGGACCCGCCGAGGGATACGCGCGAGGTTCGGGTCGACGACGCTCTCGTCACGTCGTATGTCGAGCACCGTCTCCACGATCCTGAAGAACTGCCTTTCACCGAGATCGGGACCGAGCCACCGCAGCATCCCGCCCAGCGTCACAATGCCGACCCGGTCCGCGCCGCCGCGGAGGTATCCGCTCGCGATACCCGCGGCTCCACGCACGGACAGGTCGAGGGTGGTCTGGTCCGGCGGTCCCACGTCGGACAGCGCGTCGATGACGACGACGACGTCGGCGGCGTGCTCGACGGCGAACTGGTTGACGTGCAGGCGCCCTCGCCGCGTCGTCGCCGGCCAGTTGATCCGCCGTTGCCAGTCGCCTGGCACGTACGGACGTATCCCGACGAACTCCGTGCCCTCGCCTGGCACACGTGTCGTGTGGTCACCGATCCGCTCGGGCAACGTGGCAGGCAACACGAGCCGGGTCAAACGGGGAGGGCGGGGGAATACCCACAGCTCGCCGGCCGTGACGGTCTGCTCTGCGGTATGCAGCCGCCCCCGGTCGCGGACCGCTATTCGCACGGGTCCGAGCGACCAGCGTCCCCAGCGGGACGGCCGGACCGCCCACCCCACCTCGACCTCGTGTGTCCCCGCGACGCTCTGACGAGGCGAGCCGTCCACAACCTCGACCGACGCCGGAAGGTCGAGAGCCGCTTCGATCTGGCCCGGCGGCGAATCGGTGTGCAGCCGTAGGGACAGGTCGACCTTCTCGCCTTCGAAGCAGCGCCGGCTCCCCACCTCGACCGAGACCCCAAGCTCGGTGGGCCGCTGTCGCCCGGCGCCGGCCGCGACCGCCAGCAGGAGCGGCGCGGCGAGGACGGCGAGTTCCGGGCTGCGTACGACGAGCGCGGCGATCAGGGCGGCTACCGAGACGGTCAGCAGGCTCCGCATGCGCGCCGACGGGCGCCACTCGAGCGGGCGCTGGGTCACGGCTCGGTCCGGGGTGTCGGGACCTCGTCCAGCAGGTCGCCTATGACCTGGTCGGCGTGTATCTGGCGCACCCACAGCTCTGGGCGCAGGGTGACGCGGTGCGCGAGCGCGGGTACGGCGACGCCCTTGATGTCCTCGGGGGTGACGTAGTCGCGGCCACCGAGGACGGCGCGGCCCCGGGCGAGCTGGACGAGAGCGAGCCCGCCGCGCGGACTTGCCCCCACAGTGATCTTGGGATGGTCGCGGGTGGCATCGAGCAGTCGTACGACGTAGTCGAGGATGTCCGGCTCGACCTCGACGTGCTCCAACGACTCCCGCAGGTCGAGCACGTCAGGCGCGCTCACGACGCGGCGCAGCTCCGATGGCTTCGACCCTCGTGCGAGGCGGCGGCTGAGCATCTCGACCTCGCCCCGGGGACTGAGGTAACCAAGGCGAACACGCAGCGTGAAGCGGTCGAGCTGCGCTTCCGGCAGCGGGTAGGTCCCCTCGTACTCGATCGGGTTGTCGGTGGCGAGCACGACGAAAGGTGCCGGCAGCGGTCTGCTCTCGCCGTCGGCGCTTACCTGCCCCTCGGCCATGGCCTCGAGGAGGGCGGCCTGGGTCTTGGGTGGGGTTCGGTTGATCTCGTCGGCGAGCAGCAGGTTGGTGAACACCGGGCCCGACCGGAAGACCATGTCCCCGGTCCGCTGGTCGTACAGCGACGCGCCGGTGAGGTCGGCCGGAAGAAGGTCGGGCGTGAACTGGACACGGGTGAAGCGCAGCCCCAGTACGGTCGCGAAGGAACGCGCCATCAGCGTCTTGCCGAGCCCGGGTAGGTCCTCGATCAGCACGTGGCCCGTGGCGAGGATGCCGAGGAGCACCAGCTCGAGGACGTCGCGCTTGCCCACGACCGCCCGCTCGACCTCGTCGAGGATCTCGTGGCATCGCTTCGTGGCCAGGGCGGGTGTGGTCACAGCTCCTCCAAGCGGGTGAGGATGCGGTCGATCGTGCGCTCATCCACCCCTGGCGGGTCGCTGTCCGTCGACGTGGGACGGTCCGGGTCGAGTAGCGGCCAGAGATCGGGGCCCAGCAGCTCTCGGGCCGCCTCGGGATGCCGCGCGATGTCGACACCCCGGTGGTCGGCGAGCGTATCGGCGGTGAGGCGCAGGAGCAGGCGACGGGGCGGCCCGTCGAAGTGCCGCGGCGACACGCGTGCCCACCCGAGCTCCCCCTGGAGACGCGTGTAGCGATGGAAATCGCTGTCCACCTCTGGGCGCCTGCGGATCCGCGGCCGCGACGGGAGCGGGTCGCGAGGCAACGAGGTACGCAATGCGATGACGACGCCCGCGCAGGCGACGGCGGCGACGGCGGCCAGTCCGGCGATCCCCGTGAACAGGTACGCCGCCAACAGTGCCAGGGCGATGACGATGGCGGCGGCCGTCACGGTGTCCCCTGCGTCTCTTGAGCCGGTCGGAGGTCGCGGGAGATCTCGTCGAGCGCGGCAGTAGCCATCCGCCTGTCGCTCTCGTCGAGGGGGTGTCGGCTGTACCGCGCCTCGTGGAAGAGCGAGGTGAGGGCGCGTGCGGCGGGGGAGCGGACCGTGCCCCTGTCCGTGACACGTTCGAGCAGCTCACCCGGCGTATCCGCCGGACGCCGAGGCGTCCCGGCGTCGGCCAGGACCTGCTCCATCGCGGCGTAGCACGCGATGATCGCGGACCGGGGATCGTCGGACCGGTCGATCGTCCGTCGGCCCGCCCGCACGGCCTCCACGAGCTGGCCGCGCGCGTCTTCCTCAGCGGGGCCCTCCTCGGGAACCGCGAACGCGGGTAGTGCAGGGCCACGGCGTCGGGAGACGTACAGGGCGAGAAGCACGCCGAGGACGATCGCCGCGATGAGCAGGTAGAGGACGACGGAGCCGGCGGTGGGCCCGTTCGTTGGCGGGGGCGCCGGCTGCGGTGGCGGCTGTCCAGGCCGGACCCCGTGCACGACCGTCGGGCTACGCCGCGTGTGAAGGGCGAAAGGGAGGCCGATGAGAAGGCTTACGAACGCGAGCGCGATCAGCAGCGCAACCAACCGTATCCAACGCGGGACCGGTGGTCGCTCCAGCACGATCCCTGGGGTGCCGCGCTTGCGCGCACGCCGAATGTTGAGGGCGACAACAAAGGCCGCGAACCCCGCGGTGACGGCCACGGCCAGGGTGGCACCGGCTTGGGCGGCCGTACCAAGGTACGCCTGGAGCGGTCCGCCGGAGCTGAGGGAACCGCCCGCCCATGCGCGCAACCCGATGACCGCGACAATGAGCAGCGCCGCCACGATCGCGGGTCTCGCCAGTGACACGGGTTCTCCCTCGCCATCCAGGGACCGTCAGCGGACGCCCGCGCTTCGGAGTGAGCCCCATCACCTTCGATCATTCTGCCTCAGAAGCGCGTACGTCGCACGGCTCCATGTCGGCGACCGCCGGTACCCCGAGTTGCGGGTCGCAGGACGCGATCTTCCATAACCACTTTCTGGTGATTGGGGCTCGCCTTAACCGTGGCCGCGGTAGGCGTAGGCGTCTCCTAGGACCGGCCGCTTCCTTGTGCCTGGCCGTCCGGGCTCCCTCGCACGGCATCGGCGACGGTGGCCGCCGGGCAGCCGGCGTAGGTGCGCCCGTCGAGCAGGGTGGGCGCCCGCAGCCAGGCGGACGACTCGGCGCCCCGTGGCTCGAACCGCGTCGTCCAGCTCGTCCTGCGGACGGCCTCGTCGAGCTCGAACGCCAGCATCGCTAGCCGTGCCCGGACGACGTCGGTGACAAGTACCGGCGGGTTCCCGCGCGGCCACGTCAACGCGTGGCGCAGGCAGACTCCGTGAGAGCGCGCGAACTCCTCCGCCAGCTCCCGGTCGAGCACGGCCGCGGCCAGCGCCTGTGTCTGCTCCTGTTCCGCGCGTCTGGCGACCTGGCAGATTCGGCATCCCGGCCCGGTACGCAGCGGCCGGAGGGCGTCGCGGTAACCTGTCGCACGTGCGCGTAGATCGGTGGCGGATGGTGGCACGATCGTGCCCGCGAGTCGGCTGGTGCGAGTCGCGCGACGTTTGTCCAACGCGCGGATGAACCGACCGGCCTTGTCCGCCCAGTACCCGGCGAGCGTCTTCTCCAGCCATTCGACGTGTCCCGGGTTCGCCTGAGCGACGTCGTGCAGATGGGTCGCGCACAGGTACATGTCCTCGATACGGGGGCCCTTGGACTCCCCGAACGAGCGCGCGAGCCAGTTGACGTACCACCAGGCGCGTCGGGTGCCTGCCCGGCACACCGGGCAGCTCGCGGCGACGATGTCGTCGAGGATCCCCCCGCGGACCGACGAGGCACGTACCGTCCGCTCCCGCTCCAGCACCTCATCGGCCGCCACCAGCCGAAGCCGGTCCCGGAGGCGGGCGTCCCGGTCGGCGCCGGCCAGCGCGGCGAAGAGCGAGCCGGCGCCCTCACCGAGCGCGGCACCCAACACGCCGGCGACGACCCGGCCCTCCTCGGGTCCGACCCGGTCGAGCGCGCGCAGAGCATGGTCCAGGCAGAACCCACCGGCCTGCTCGTAGGCCGAGCGGGCCTCTGGATGAGAGAGATAGCGCAGGACGAGATCGATCCCCATGCGCTCGAAGTCGTGCATGTGGGCACAGACGACGCAGGGCGGGATCCGGGGCCGGTCATCGGCGGCGAGCCTGCGACGTCCGGCGGCGACCACGCCCACGAACACCCAGCCCAACAGCCACGCGGCGGACATGTCGGTCAGCAGGCGCCTGGTGTGCGCCGGGCAGAAGCCCAAGGCTTCATTGACCCGTCCGGCCACCGCGGCATCGGAGTGGTTCTCGATGATGTACGCCGACAGCCAGTGGCGGGCGGAGTCCTCGATGTAGCGACATACGCCGCATCCCCCCTGGGAGAGCAGCCGGACCGCGTCCGCCCGGCCGCTGTCTGTGCCGGCGGATCTGCGCAACAGCTTGACGGCCACCGCTACATCACCTCGGCCAGGCGGGCGACGAGGTCATCGAGAGCCTTCTCCCGCCTGCCGAGTTCGTTCCGCCGCAGCGCCGCGTCGCTTTCCGTCGCCGCGGCGAGGCGGCTGGCCTCGTCAAGCGCGGCCTCCAGGTGGTCAACAGACCTGGCATAGCGCCGCCCGATCTCGCCTTCGAGCCGGTGCGCGCTCTCGCCGAGCCGGTATTGGAAGTCCGACCGCGCGCGGCCGATCTGTTTCGGCACCACACGGTCCACCTCGTCGAGCACATACTTTCGCGCCCGCCTCCGGCCGAGATCTCCGGGAAGGTGGCGGCGTACGGCGCCCGCGAGCAGCTCGGTCTGGCCGGGGTCTTCGGCGAACGCGTAGCGGAAGCGCGGGTTGTCGACGAGCCGATCGGGTTGCTCGGCAGCGGTCAGGCCGAGATCCAGCAGGTCGCGCGCCGCCTCCCGCAGCTCGCTCAGCTCGCGGAGGAGGGCCTGGACCAGCCTGGCGTCGACACCTCTGAGCCCCTCACCGAGCTCACTCGCTCGTTCGGCCCGCCACGCCTCGACCTCCTCCCTGGTGAGTCGCACGAGGTACTCGCGGCCGCGACGCTCGACCTCGTCGGGCGAGGCCTCGGCCAGGTCGTCGTCGAGGCGCCGACGCACGAGCCCCCGGATGCGGGAGGTGAGCCCCGCGACGGCGCGCTCGGCCGATGCGTTGAGAGAGGAGAGCAGCCGGCGATGCTCGCCTCGTACGAGGTCTCCGGCATCACCGCGTCGGGCGTCGACGGCGGCGAGCCGCTCCCTGAACGCCGACACCCGCCCGGCGGCCTCGCCGGAACTGAGCTCCGTCGCCCGCAGCGTGACCCGGATGTCGTCCAGGGCACTGGCCGCGAGTCGGCTCGCTCGGGCCGCCACCGACGCCCGCAGGTCCCGGGACCGACGGTCGCGAAGGTAGGCGCGAAAGTCGTCGTGGAAGCGCGCGAAGCCCGGGTCTCCACCGCTGTTCAGGGCGCCCCGCGCCGAGCACGGGTGCACGATGACCGGATGACCGACCGCCTCCTCCAGCACGCCTCGGGTGAAGGCCTCCGCCTCCTCCCGTTCCGTGGTGTCGAGGTAGTCGATCTTGTTGAGGACGTAGAAGGTGGTCACGGACAGCTCGGCGACGCGGCCGAGCAGGGCCCGCTCGGTGTCGGAGATCGGCGGGTCCACGGTCAGGACGAAGACCGCGACGTCCATGGTCTCCAGGGCCGACTCCGCCGCCTGGGTGTTGTGGGCGTGCACCGAGCCTGTCCCTGGTGTGTCGACGATCTCCACCCCCTCGGCGAGCAGGCGCGCGTCGAGGCGGACGACGACACGTGTCACGTTCTTGCGGTTGGACGGGTTGCCGGGCTCGGTGACCAGGCCTGCGAGCTCGCCGAGCGGGAGTCCCCGCGGGTTCTGGTCGGTGAAGGTCGCCTCCACGGCTTCTGGCGTGCCGTACGCGACAGTCGTGGGAACCGCGGTCAGCGGCGTCACACCTGTCGGCAGGGCAGGGCGGCTGAGCAACGCGTTGACGAGAGTGCTCTTACCCCGCTTGGCCTCACCGACGACGAGCACGCGCAGCCTGTCCTCACGGAGCTGGCGTCGCAGCTCCGCCACATCGTCGGCCGATCGGGGGGCGAGGGGTGGTAGCTCGGACAGCAGATCCGCGAGGTCGCTTCGGTGGCCCACCGGTCGCATGAGATCTTCCTCACCGTCTCGGTAGGGACCGTTGGCGACCGCTCGCGGTTAATGGCGGGCCCCTCCGCCGATGACCTCAGCGTAGCCTGCGAGCGCCGACAGTGCTTCTTCGTGATCGGCTTCTTCGTGATCGGCTCCTTCGTGATGGACGGCTCGGCGCTCGGGGCCACGGCATGACCGCTCGCCCTCGGCTCATCTCCACGGCGCGGATGGGGTGTAAGGTCCGGTCGCGTGTCGTTGGTCATCGCCCTCCCCGACGAGCCGGAGCTACGGCTCGACCACCTCCTTCTGGACGTCAACGGGACGTTGACGGATCGAGGTGGGCTCATCCGCGGCGTCGCCGACCGGGTCGCGCGCGCCGGGTCCCTGTTGGATGTTCGCCTGCTGTCGGCGGACACGTACGGCACTCTGGCCGATGTGGCCCAGGAGGTCGGCGCGGTCGCGGCGGAGCGGGTCCACACCGGAGCCGACAAGAAGGCCGCCGCGACCCGGCTTGGGCCTGCGACGTGCGCGGCGATCGGCAACGGCACGAACGACACCGAGCTGCTGCGGACGGTCGCCCTCGGGATCGCGGTTCTCGGGCCCGAAGGGGCCAGCTCCCGTGCGCTGGCCGCCGCCGACGTCGTGTGCGGCTCGATCGCCGACGCCCTCGACCTGCTCCTCGACCCGCGAGCGCTCACCGCGACGCTGCGGCGCTAACTAAGGAGTGCGGTCCGCACCCCCGAAGCGGGCGGATGGGGCGAAACAGCGGTTCGCGCCGCCCGCGAGGTGGATGGTGGACGTGATCGTGGGATGGCCGAACGGTCGCGGGTCTGGGATAATCGAACGTGGGTGATGGGGCTCGCCGACGAAACTGCGGCCGGAGCCGCTAACGGTCCCTGACACGCACCGAGTGTGGGAGGGGCGTCGGCTTGGCCTCACATCGATCCAGGATGCCCAGGGACCCGGACAGGGCTGAGGGCGCCCTCGCAGAGCTACCTCCTGCGGCCGCATCTTCGGCGAGCGCGGTCCCGCGGGTTGCGACGCGTACCCTTCCGCGGAGCCAGCACCGGCCGGTACGCCTCGATCCAGGAGGTTAGGTCAGCCATGCCCTTCCGCAGCATCCTCTTCAACCGGACCGAAGACATCGCGGACACAGCCGAACGGGCAGCACCTCCGTTCTTCCACGACCTGAACCTTGATCAGATTGTCGAGTCGGCGACAAGCGGCCGCGAGGACTACGACCTCGAGACGTTCTTCTATATCCCGCTTACCGATCTGGACGCGATCGACTACCGCCATGAGGTTTTCCGCGATCTGGAGAGCCCCGACCTGCCGGGGTACGTCAGAGCGTTCGCCGACAGGATGCGAACGATGCGTGCCCATCTCGCGCAAGTCGACAAGCTTCACTACACGTACCAGAAGGAGCACTGGTATCTGGACGCGGTCGAGGTCTACTGCGACGCGGTCTCCCGCTTCGCCGACGACTTGAGATCCGCCGAGATGACCTCACGGGGCTTCCTTGCCTTCCGTGAGTACATGGCTAGCTATGTCGGGTCCGATCGCTTGCGGTCCCTTCTGGCCGAGACGAAGAGCCTCAAGGATGACCTGAACGCGGTGAGATACTGCATGCGCATCAAGGGCAACCGCATCACAGTTCGCAGGTACGACGACGAGGCCGACTACAGCGAGGAGGTGAGCGAGACATTCGAGAAGTTCAAGCAGGGCGCGGTCAAGGACCACCGGGCGCGCTTCCGGTCCGGACCGGACATGGACCATGTCGAGGCGGGCGTCCTGGATCTCGTCGCGCGCCTGCATCCCGACGTCTTCGCGACCCTGGACAGCTTCTGCGATCGCCACCGCGACTACCTCGACGACGCCATCGCCCGCTTCGACCGTGAGGTGCAGTTCTACCTCGCGTACCTCGAGTATGTCGAGCCGCTCTGGGCGGCGGGGCTCCGGTTCTCCTACCCCAGCGTCTGCGACAGGTCCAAGGACGTCGCCGCCTATGAGACGTTCGACCTGGCCCTGGCCAGCAAGCTCACCTCCGAGGGCGCGTTCGTGGTCTGTAACGACTTCTCCCTCAAGGACCCGGAACGCGTACTGGTCGTATCCGGCCCGAACCAGGGTGGCAAGACGACACTGGCCAGAACGTTCGGGCAACTCCATTACCTGGCTAGTATAGGTTGTCCTGTACCAGGCACGGAGGCGCAGCTTTTTCTGTACGACCAGATCTTTACCCATTTCGAAAGAGAAGAGGATCTCAGCAACCTCCGGGGCAAGCTGGAGGATGAGCTGGTCAGGATGCACGAGATCCTGGCAGAGACGACGCCGCAGAGCGTGATCATCATGAACGAGATATTCACCGCCACAACGCTCAGCGACGCCCTCCATCTCGGCACCGAGGTGCTGACCCAGGTCATCGAGTTGGATGCACTCTGCGTCTGTGTCACCTTCATCGACGAGCTGTCGTCGCTGAGCGAGACCACGGTGAGTATGGTCAGCACGGTAGTACCGGACAACCCCGCGGTACGCACGTACAAAGTCGTCAGAAAGCCTGCGGACGGGCTCGCCTACGCCACCGCGATCGCGGAGAAGTATGGACTCACGTACGGACGGCTGAAGGAGCGCGT
>JBOHCT010000063.1:0-19919 GCA_050699055.1 Streptosporangiaceae bacterium
GGGGCAGGATTTGAACCTGCGACCTCTGGGTTATGAGCCCAGCGAGCTACCGAACTGCTCCACCCCGCGTCGGCATCAATAAGAATAGGGGAGCCAGGCGTGGAAGGCAAATCGGGGTGCCCCAGACCGAGCGTCACCGCGAGGGCGAGTCCGATGATCACGAACAGTCTTCCCCCTCATAGAGCAGGGAAAACTGTTCGTGATCATGGCTCGGTCTGACATGGAGGACGAGTCCGGTACGCTACGACGAGCCCGAGGAGCCGGACGAGGACGCCGACTCCCTCTTCTGGATCTTCCAGGCCTTGTCGAGGGCCTGCTTCAGCTTTCGCTGGGCGTCGCCGTACGACTGGAAGTCGCCGCGCTTCAGGGCCGCCTGACCATCCTGGTAGGCGTCCCGTGCCTGCTCGAGTGCCTTGCGCAGCTGCGGCGACGCCTGAGCGCCACGCGACGGCGGCCCGCCGCCCTGCTGACCGCCGCCCTGCTGACCGCCGCCCGACACCACGCCCGCGCCGGTCACCTGGGCGACGGCCTCATCCAGCGTCGGCGCGATGCCGATCTCGTTTCCGAACGCGACGACCACCTGCTGCAGCAAGGGGTACGACTCTCCGCCCGAGGCCCTCACGAAGACAGGCTCGACGTACAGCAGCCCGCCCCCGAGCGGAAGGGTGAGCAGGTTACCGGTTACCGTCTCAGAGCCTTTCGACCGCAGGGAGAAGAGGGCCTTCTTGACCTTGGGCTCCGCCTCGAACTGGTTCTGCACCTGCCCCGGTCCTGGGATCGCCGTGTTGCGGGGCAGCTGCAGCACCCTGATCTTGCCGTAGTCGGGCCCTGGCGTGCTGTCGACCGCCATGAAGGCCGCGAGGTTCGGCCGCTTGCGTGGCACGAACGTGCTGGTCAGCGAGAACCTTTGGTTGTCCTGGCCAGGCATCTTGACCATGAGGTAGTAGGGCGGCTGGGCGGCCTCTCCCTCGCGCGTGGGATCGTCAGGGACCTTCCAGAAGTCCTGGCCGCTGTAGAACGCCCTGGGTTGGTTGACGTGGTAGCGGGTCAGCATCTCCCGCTGGACCTTGAACAGGTCCTCCGGGTAACGCAGGTGTGCCCGCAGCTCGGGGCTGATCGTGGACTCGTCGCGCACCACCCCTGGGAAGACGTCCTTCCACGCCTTCAGCATCGGGTCGTCCGGATTCCACGTGTACAGGGTCACCGAACCGTTATAGGCGTCGACGACCGCCTTCACGGAGTTGCGGATGTAGTTGACCCGTGTGCCGGGCTGGCGGGTGACCGCGCGCGTACCGACGCTCTTGGTGTCGCGGGTGGCCTGTCCCAGAGCCGTCGACTCGGAGTAGGGGTAGTTCGGCGTCGTCGTGTAGCCGTCGACGATCCACACGATCCGCCCGTTCACGACGGCCGGGTACGGATTGCCGTCGAGCTCGAGGAACGGCGCGACCCGCGCCACCCGCTGGCGGGGATCACGGACGTACATGATGCGTGAGTCATCGCTGACGGCACCGGACAGCAGGACATTCTTGTCCTGGAACTTGAGCGCGTAGACGAGCCGCCGAAACGGCGACCCGATCCAGACCCCACCGCTGCCCTTGTAGGTGTTGTTGCGCTGCCCGGCTGCGCTCTCGTTGGGGTAGTCGAGCTCGTGCGGGCGGGCGCCCTTCGGTGCGCCCACGATCGAGTATCCGGGCTCGTGCTCGCCGAAGTACACGCGGGGCTGGTACTTGCCCAGGTCACCCTGAGGCGGGATGTCACTCTCGATGAAGTCCGGCTCGCCGTCCCTGTTAACGGAGCGGGCGGTCGCGGCGACGAAGCCGAACCCGTGGGTATAGACGACGTGGGAGTTGATCCAGTTGCGCTGGCCCTCGGGCGGCCCGTCGACCCCTCGGGTCGCCACGACCGCCGGCGTGACCTTACCGTTCAGGTCGTAGCGGTCGATGTCGAGGGAGTCGGGGAAGGTGTAGAAGCCGCGGATCTGCTGGAGCTGTTGGAACGTCGCCGCCACCACGCCGGGGTCCAGCAGCCGCGCCCCGGAAAAGGATGAGGAGGACAGCACGTCCGGCGCGTTCGTCTTCGCGTCGTAGTCGATCACCTTGGCGTCGGCGATGTCGTACGCCTGCCGCGTCGCCTTGATGTTGCGAGCGATGTACGGCGCCTCCTTGTCGGCCTCATTAGGCTTCACCTGGAACTGCTGGATGATCGCGGGATACAGCCCACCCACGATGATCGCGGACAGCACCATCAGGCCGAAGCCCGCCGCCGGCAGCATGATGCCCCTGCGGGCGATGGCCGCGAAGAAGAGGCCGGCGCAGATGACCGCGATGACCGCGAGGATCGTCTTGGCCGGCAGCACGGCGTTGACGTCGGCGTACGACGCGCCCGCGACGACCCCGCGCTGGGAGTAGACGAGACCGTAGCGGTCCAGCCAGTACGCGACGGCCTTGAGCAGCACAAACACCCCGATGAGCGCGGCGAGGTGTGCCCGGGCCGCGGTGGTCGCCTTCTCCTCACGGGCCTGCAGGCGCAGCCCGCCGTACAGGTAGTGGGTGGCGGCGGCCGCGACGACGGCGAGCACGACCGCCGCGAACGCGAACGCCATCACCAGCCGCAGGAACGGATAGGTGAAGATGTAGAAGCCCGCGTCCATGTGGAACTGCGGGTCGTCGACCCCGAACGGCTGCCGGTGGACGAACAGCTCCCACGTGGTCCACCGGCCCGCCATCGCACCCCCGGTGATGAGCCCGATGACGCCGGTGATGGCGATGACGACGACGCGCAGGTGTGGTTCGAGCGTCGCGCGGTACCGCTCGAGTCCCTGCTGTTCGAGGGAGAAGGAGCGAAACGGCGGCCGCGTGCGGTACGCGAGGTACATGTTGAGGGCGATGAACGCCGCCATGATCAGGCCAGACACCACGAAGAGCAGGACCTTGACGCCCATTATGGTGGTGTAGACCTGCGCGTAGCCGACCGCGCGGTACCAGAGCAGCTGGGTCCACACCGACGTGAAGATCGCGATGAGAATGATCAGCACCGCGATCGCCACGAGCAGGGGGATGATCACGCGGGCGCGGCGTCCCAGGGCACCCGGGCGACGGGCACGGGGCACGCGGAAACTCACACTCTCACCTCAGTCGTTCGAACGGTCCGGCCATGGGGGCGCACGAGATGCTCCCGCGCGAGCCGGCATCTGACACGGCAACTGATCGACGTCCGCATGGGTTCCCGCCGTTCCGCCGCCTGGCCACTACGCGTCATCACTCGCAGGAGGGCACCTTTCCGCTGTCCGTGCGCAGCGCCTTGAGCGCCCGCAGGGCGCCATGGAGGGTCTTCACCTTGACCAGGCGCAGGCCGTCCGGGGCGGCCTCCGCGGCCTCCGCGCAGTTCTTCGCAGGGGTCAGGAACACTGTCGCACCCGCTCGGCGGGCGCCGATCATCTTCTGCGTAATCCCCCCGATCATGCCGACGTCGCCGTCCGGCTTTATCGTCCCGGTCCCCGCTACGAACCTTCCGCCGGTGAGGCTCCCCGGCGTCAGCTTGTCGATGATGCCGAGCGCGAACATCATCCCGGCGCTGGGGCCGCCCACGTCGGGCAGGCGGATGCGCACCTTGAAGGGGTAGGCGTACGTGAGAACGACGCCGATGACCGTGCGGTGTGTCCTGTCGTGCGCGGTGGTGGTGCCGACCGTGACGCGCCTGCGCTCGCCGTTACGGCCGATCGTCATATGGACGCGATCTCTGGGCTTGTGCGCGGTGACGGCGTCGGCGACCTCCTCCTCCGTCGTGACCTTCTTGCCGTCGACCGCCGTGATGACGTCGCCCTTGCGCAGCGTGCCCCGCGCGGGATAGCCCTTCTCTGCGCTGCGCACCTTCACTCGGATGGGGATACCGAGCTCGCGCAGTGCCGCGGCCGTCGCGGCGTTCTGGGACTGCCGCATCCGCTGCTGGCTTTGCTCGATGACCTTGTGAACGGACTCGCTGCTGGGAAAGAGAACCTGCTGGGGCAACACGGCGACCTGCGGGGCGAACCAGCCCCGCAGCGCAATGAACAGGTGGATCTCGTGCTCGGGGTCGCCACGGTAGGCGACGGTGACGAGGTTGAGGTGACCCTTGGTGGGATAGGTACTGTGCCCGTCGACGGTGATGAGCGACTTGCCATCGGCCTTGCCGAGCGTGTTGGTCGTCGGCCCGGGCAGCAACACGACGTAGGGCACCGGCAGGAGTGCGCCTACGGCCACGAGGACCAGGATCAGCACACTCGCCGCGGCGAACGTCGCAGCACGTCGGGACATGCGGCATAGGGTACTGGCCGGTCCTATGGTTGTTGCGGCCCGTTCGCCTAGGCGGCGTGTCCGTCCTGGTCCGTGTGTAGGGGCCTACTTGGCGCCGCGGACGATCGGCCTGCGGCCGGTCGAGGTCTGCGGGGGCGAGGCCGCCTCCTCACGGAACGCCGCGCGGAAACGCTGGAACTGCTCGACCTGGTCATAGGTATCCGTATGGCGTGAGCGGCCGACCCACGCCACGACACCGAGAACGACGACGGCCACCCCGAGCCCGATAGCCCACAAAGCCAACACAGCCATCCCCCCTGACTCTCGCATGTGACCGGATCGTGACACACCAGAGACTAGCGGCGAGAATGGCGATTATCCGGCAGACGCGCCAACCCACTCGGTCCGGCCGTCGGAAAAGAGCTGATGCTTCCAGATCGGGACGTCGTGTTTCAGGTCGTCGATGAGCTTGCGGCAGGCCGTGAACGCCTCGGCGCGGTGGGGACAGGAGACCGCGACAACGACCGCGACGTCGCCCACCGAGAGGTCGCCCACCCGGTGGACGGCGGCCAGAGCGCGTACGGGAAAGTCGGCCGCCACCTTCTCCGCCATGCGGCGCAGCTCGTCGGGTGCGGACGGGTGCGCGGTGTAGGACAGCCGCTCGACCTCTCGCCCACTGTCGTGATCGCGGATCGTCCCGACGAACAGGGCGGTTCCGCCAGAGCCGGGGTCGCCCACCGCGGCCAGGACCTCGTCAACGGACAACGGCGTATCGCGCAGATCGAGCAGGCGGATCACGTCCACGCTTCGACCGTACCCGTCCACCGCCCCTCTTCCGACACAGCGTCTGAGCAATCGACGCGAACCTGCAGCCACCAGCCCCTGCCACTAACAGCCGTAGGAGGCAACGCGCCACCGGCGGCGCGAACCGTCAGACGCCAGCCCCGGCGAGCCCGGGGCGTATGAGACAACGCGCCACCGGGCACGCGAACCGTCAGACGCCAGCCCCGGTGGCGCCAGTGGCGGCACGGTGCCCCTACCCGCGGCCGCGGCGGCGGCGGCGGATCAGCGCGGCCGTGCCGATAGCCGCGGCGGTAGCGCCCGCCGCGCCAGCGGCGGTGATCGTCGCCTCCTTGCGCGCGAGCCTCCGGCCGGCCACCGCGTGCCTGCCGGCCACCTCCTCCATGAGAGCCTCCAGGGCGAGCTCGTTGTCGTACGAGGCGCACCACCCGGCGGCCGGGAGCTTCGCGGGCCGTACGACCCACGGGTGCACCACGAAATGCAGCTCGCTCGCTGGCGCGGGGGTGACCCCGAGGCGGTGCAGGCGCTCCGCGGTACCGAACGTCAGGACCGCGGGCAGCTCGAACCGCCGCAGCCCGCTGATCTCCTCGATCGTCTCCTCCTCGAGCCAGCCGTCGCATCCGACGGCGGCCGCACCGTCCACCTCTCCCCCGAGCGTGATCTCGATGGCGTCGAGCAGGTCGTCGATGTGACAGAACTGCCAGCGCGGAGTACCGCCCTTGACCGCGAGCAGCCGCGGCGACTCGAAGTGGCGGGTGACGATCGTGTCGACGCCCGGCCCGACGAGTGCCGCCGGGCGCAGTACGGTCACGGCCAGGCCGGGATGCGTACGCGGCGACTGCGCGGCGAGCTGCTCGATTTCGAGGAAGTCGCCGACCAGGCCGGTGCCGGACACCGCGCGGAGCGGCGCGTCCTCGTCGAGGGGGACGGGATTGTCGGGCACCGCACCATAGACCATGGCGCTCGAGAGGAGCACCACCCGCCGTACGCCCGAGGCGGCGGACGCGGTGAGGGCGGTCTGGGTGGCGCGAACGTTGAAGGCCCGCCGCTCCCTCGGATCGCGTTCCAGCGAGACGTCGAGAGCGAGGTGGACCACGATGTCGACATCGGCGAGCCGGCCGGCGAGACGCGGGTCGCGGACGTCGATGACGCGCCACGTCACGCCTTCGACGTCACCGCGGTGCGCGTCGATCGCCACGACCTTGCGAACCGCCGCCGACGCCGAGAGCCGAGCGGCCAGCGCGTGCCCGAGCCCGGACGACGCACCGGTGACCGCGACGACAGGCCCAGCTTTGGCGGACCCTGCTCGGCCAGACCCCGTGCGCCGTGGGCGAACTACTTCGCGCGAGGTACGCACCACGCTTCCATCCCGACTAACGTGGCCAATGTGACGTCACCCATCCTGCCCGAGGCTTGCCTGTGAGCGACCCACCCTTCGGCTTTCACGGCCCACACGACCCCGACGATCCCGACAACGGGGGAGGGAACGAGCCCGCGAAGGGCGGTTCCGGTGAACCGCCCAACCCGTTCGCCATGTTCGGCGGGGGCAACCCGCAGGACCTCTCGGCGATGCTGCACCGCTTCGCCGACCTCATGTCCTGGCAGGGCGGCCCGGTGAACTGGGACCTCGCCAAGGACATCGCCCGCCACGTGGTCGCCGAGCAGGGCGACCCGTCCGTGTCCGCCGGCGAGCAGGAGCGGGTCGTCGAGGCTGTGCGTCTCGCCGACCTGTGGCTCGACCCGGCGACGACCCTCCCTTCCGGGGTGAGCGGAATCGAGGCGTGGAGCCGCTCCGAATGGATCGAGCGCACGCTCCCCGTCTGGTCGCAGCTGTGCGACCCGGTGGCCGGCCGGGCCGTCGAGTCGATGGGCGGCGTCCTCCCGCAGGAGATGCAGGCGATGGCCGGCCCGCTGATCGGTGTCGTACGCCAGATGGGCGGCATGATGTTCGGCGGGCAGACCGGCCAGGCGCTCGGCGCGCTCGCCCAGGAGGTCGTGGGCTCCACCGACGTCGGGCTCCCCCTCGGCCCCAAGGGGGTCGCGGCCCTGCTGCCGCGCAACGTCGGGGCCTTCGGCGAGGGCCTCCAGGTACCCGCCGACGAGGTGCGGCTGTTCCTCGCCCTGCGCGAGGCCGCGTACCATCGGCTGTTCGTCCACGTCCCGTGGCTGCGCGGACGGCTCCTCGGCGCGGTCGAGGAGTACGCGCGGGGCATCACGATCGACACGTCCCGGCTCGAGGAGGTCGTCAGTCACCTCGACCCGAGCGACCCCGAGGCCCTGCAGAACGCCGTCACAGGCGGGTTGTTCGAGCCCGAGGACACCCCGCGGCAGAAGGCCGCGCTCGCCCGCCTCGAAACCATCCTCGCGCTCGTCGAGGGCTGGGTCGACACCGTCACCAGCGACGCCGCCCGCACCAACCTGCCGGCGCTGGACGCGCTCGCCGAGACCGTACGGCGGCGCCGGGCGACTGGAGGGCCGGCCGAGCGGACGTTCGCGACGCTCGTCGGGCTCGAGCTCCGGCCCCGCCGTCTCCGGGAGGCCGCGGCCCTGTGGCGTACGCTCCGCGACGAACGTGGCGCCGAGGGTCGCGACGGTGTATGGGCACACCCCGACCTGATGCCCTCCGCCGATGACCTGGACGACCCGGAGGGGTTCGCGGGGCGGCAGGGCACCGGGCTCGACATCTCCGCTCTGACCGAGGAGACGGGTGGGGAGAAGCCCGAGGAGACGGGTGGCGAGGAACCTCCCGGCCCAGAGCCCCGTGACCACAAGCCTGACGAGGAGCTGTGAGGTCCTGATCCGTTTCGGCGGCCTGAAGCGGCAGTATTCGCCAGGTTTGGACCACACGCGCGGATCTTGCCCGCGACCGCTCAGGGGAGGCGGTCGCCCGAGAGGAGAGCGCGCGTCGCCTCCCACCCCTCCAACCCCGGGTCGAGGGTCGAGACGTCCCCCGGACCACGGACCCGGCGCCAGCCGGGTCCGACGGACAACGCGCGCCGGGACGGAGCCGCCGACCTGAGCCGTTCGAGCGCGTCGTGGGTGTCGAGGCCGCATCGGGTCGCGACGAACCACGGCGGTGGGGGTAGCCGCGCCGCAATGGCGACGAGGCCGCCACCGGCCGCGGGGCAGATCGCGGCCTCGGCTCGTGCCAGCCCACGGTGCAGCTTGCCGAGCAGCAAGATCGGCAGATCGGGGGCGTCGCCCGCGATCACGGTCCCTTCGTCGGCGCCCAGATCGGCCAGGCCCTCGAGGACAGCCAGCACATCCTCCCCGTCAGAGCGGGGGCGTACCCGGAGAATCGGGGTACCGGGCCAGGTGACGGCCTCCGCCTTCGGTTGGTCCGGCGGGCACAGGGCGAGCACGGGCGTGACGCGTGCCATGTCGGCGACGACCTCGTACGTGTCCTCCAGCAGGGCGAGCCGGAGATCCTCCCGGTCGATCCCTGGCGGTGGGGTCGTACGGCTCGGGCCCGCGACAACGGCCACGTAGCGTTCCGTCACGCCCTGGTCACCTCCTCACGATCTCTGCCCAACGGGATCCCCTCTCGCTGGAAACTTCCTTCTCTATCCACAACGGGTGGACAACCACTCCCCTGCGTGTCGGCGTCCTCCCCCCTTCCTACCGCCTGCTGTCCACAGGATCGTCCACACCCCGTCAACACTCCGCGCGTAGCTTTCCCCAGGTACTCCACAGGGTTACCCACAGGGGTGGGCGGGGGCTCCTTGACGAGCCCTGTCCGCGGTTCCTAGTGTCCATCGAACGAGGTCTCCGGCTCTTCCGAGTGGTCGTTCACAAGGGGGAAAGGGGCGCCCACTCGGAGGGCTGGAGGCCTCGTCCGTCTCGGTGCCCCCTGCGTCTTCTCCGGCCTCATGACCCGCCCCGAAGACCGCCTCACACCGGTGGCACCAACGAACCGACGACCAGTCATCCCGCCTCTTCGTCGGACGCTCCCGAGGAACATGGAGGCTGGGTATGCGGGTCAAAGAAGGGCGGGCAGCACCATGGCCAGGCCGGACAGGACCGCGAGAACCGCGACGTCGACGGCCAGCACTGTCCGTAGTATCCGGCCGGTGTCGATGTGGGCAACGGCTCCGGTCTGTTCGGCGGTGGCAGTCCCCGCGGCGCCGGTCGGCCTTTCTGCGCCCCCGGGCTCCCGGTGCTCGGCAGGTGCAGGCCCGGGGGTGTCGTGGGCCAGGCTGGTCGCCAGCGCCACCTTGGGGATAGCGGCCATGGTGGCCAGCGCCGCGGACACGTTCTGGAAGGCGACCAGGGTCAGCGTGGGGTAGCCGAGGGCCTGGGCGGCCTGGGCCTGGCTGGCGGCGAACATCGCGTTGGCCCCGGTGTTCGATCCGGCGACGAACCCGCCGAGTGCGCCGATCCAGGGGGTCAGCGCCGGGTAGGCGGCACCCAGCCGGACCGCGCCCCGTGCCAGGGCAGTGCTCATCCCGGTGCTGGTCAGCAGCGCCCCAAGCGACAGGAACAGCACGGTGGTGAGCGCCACCGGCCACCACCGGCGAAGCGCCTGCCGCAGCGCGGGCCCCCGGGTCACCGCTGGCTGCGCGAGTAGGGCGGGCGTGACCGCACAGGTCGCCAGCAGCCACGTAGCCGGGCTGGTGGCGACGGCCGTCCACCACGTGTCGCCGACAGACGCGGCGGCGGTGCCGAGGTACGTAGCGAGCAGCCCGGTGACCAGCACCGCGTACGGGGTGAGGTCGCGGGCGGTACGAGCGGGGAGCCGCAGCGACGCACCCTCGCGGGCCCGTGCCAGGACCAGCGTGGCCGCGATCGCGATCAGGCTGCCCAGCGCTCCAGCCAGTGGGGTTCCGACGGCGGTGTTGACGACCCATACGCCACCCCACAGTGCGCCGGCGACGACGGCGAGTTCGGGCAGGGCCGCCAGAGTGCGCCGCGCCCCTGTGGCGATCAGCAGCGCGCCCGCGCCGACGATGACGAACACCGGCAACGACAGCAACGCGCTGCGGGTCCCGAGTTCCCGGAAACCCACCCCGGTGAGCTTCGCCGCCACCAGGGTGCCGGGCGCGAGCGCGCCCCACGGCACGATGACGAGCCCGAGCAGCCCGACCACCGCGGCACGGAACCGGGGGAAACCGAAATGGACCAGCAACGGCACCCCCACCACGACGCCGATGCCGAACCCGGTCACCGACTCCGCGAACGGGACGACGCCGAGCACGATCAGCAGCACCGCGCGGGCCGGGTCGCGGCAGACCCCTGTAACCCACTCCCCGAGACGCCGCTGCGCGCCGCTGGCGGACAGCAGCTGGCTCAACAGCACTCCGCCGAGCAGGATCAACGCCACCTCGGCGTACACCGGCCCGATCTTCGCCTGGCCGCCCACGATCTCGCTCACCGAGGCGGGAAAGGCGACCCACGTCACCACGACAGCGCTGGCCAACGCGGCCACTGCCGAACGCACCGGCCCGATCCGGGCCAGCAGCAGCGCCAACGCGACCACGATGGGGATGCCGGCGAGCACCACGCTCACCGGCACCACACCCCGGTCGGAGCGCGGCCGCCGGCCATGACGCCGTGGATGACCATGATCGGCTCTTCTCCTATACGCCTGTAGAATCTCTTATCAGAGACACGGCCACGCTAGGGTGAATAGGAGAATTTGTCTACTCATGGACACAGGCTTCGCGGATCGGGTACGCACAGCCCGGCGGACCCGCGACCTCACCCTCGAGGAACTCGCCGGCCGCAGCGGGGTCTCACGTGCCGCCCTGTCCAAGATCGAACGCGGCGAGCGCAATCCCAGCCTGAGCTACGCCCTGCAAATCGCGGAGGCGCTGCAGACACCCTTGGCCGAGCTCGTCGGGCAGACACCGCGGCCGGTCACCGTCGTTCGGCACGGAAAGGCACCCCGCGTGATCGACCAGGCCAGTAGGGCCGTGCGGGAATCTCTGCTCGAACCCCGCCCGGGCGCCGAGTTGGTCCGCTACACCCTGCCGCCCCGTGCCGCCCTCGACCCGTTTCCCCAGCACGAGAGCGGCACCCGCGAGGCCTTCGTCGTCCTCGCGGGCCGGGTCGCGGTCACCTCCGGAGACACCACCGTCGACCTCGCCGCCGACGATGCCGCCACCCTGCCCGGCGACCGCGACCACCAGATCAGCAACCCCGGCGACACCGAAGCCAGCCTGCTCTTGCTCATCATTCGCCCCCGATAGAGCCGGCTTGGTCGGTCCAAGAGCAGTCCCGCGAGTACCGGCAAAGCGGACAAACTTGCACACCGGTGGGACCACGATCGTACTGAGGGGACCACTTGGTCTTCGGTTCACCAGCGAGTACTCAGACCAGGTTCGCGTCGTGAACGAGCAGCGCGACCTGGACGCGTTTGTGAGCTCCAGCCTGGTCAGCAATCGCGACACGTGTGCCTTGACGGTGGCGACGCTCATGTATAGCCCGGCGCTGATCTCGGCGTTCGACTGACCCTGGCCGAGCGCGATGGCGACCTCTCGTTCCCGTTCGCCGAGATCGCTCAGCAGCTCCCGCGCCCGGGCGCGGCGGGCGTCGCCGGTGTCGTCTCCGCCGGTCACGTGGACGATCAGTTGGCGGGTCACCGAGACGGAGAGCATCGGCTCGCCCGCGGCCACGAGCCGTACCGCTCGGACGATGTCCGCCGGCCGAGTGTCTTTGAGCAGGAAGCCGCTCGCTCCGGCCCGCAGTGCTCGCAGCACGTGCTCGTCGGTGTCGAACGTCGTGAGGACGATGATCTCCGGTGACTCCGTGCGCCGCCGCAGCAGTTCGGTGGCGGCCAGGCCGTCCATCCGTGGCATCCGGATGTCCATCAGCACCACATCGGGGTGGTGCGCGTCGACCGCCTCGGCGACCTCTGAGCCGTCGGCGGCCTCGCCGACGATGTCAAGGTCGTCGGCACCGGCCAGCATCATCGACAGGCCGGCGCGGACGAGCGCGTCGTCGTCGACGATCAGCAGGCGAATGGGCCGGGTGGCAGCGGTCATGCCGGCCACGGTAGCCATGCCCGCAGCCGGAAGTCACCATCGGTGGTGATGCCGTGTTCCAGCCTGCCTCCGGCCAGGTTCGCGCGCTCGGCGAGGCCGAGGAGCCCGGAGCCGGCTCCCGGAATCCCCGGCCCCTGTTCCCCGCCGACGGGGAGGCGGTTGCGGACCTCCACCGTCGAGCCCTCCCCCGGGGCTCCATCGACCGTCACCGTCGTGGCCGTGTCCGGGGCGTGCTTGCGAACGTTGGTCAGCCCCTCCTGCACGATCCGGTAGGCATTGCGACCCACACGCTCAGGTATCCGCTCGATGAGGTCGGGCTGGCTCCTCCAAGCCAGCCGCATGCCGGCGTGGCGGGATTCCTCGACCAGCCCGGGCAGATCGGCGATCGTAGGTTGGGGCCGCTCGGGCGCGTCCGCGTCGTGCAGAGTTCCCGAGGTGCCCGCGGCGAGGTCGTTCGCGTCCTCGCGCAGGACGCCGATCACCTCGCGCAGGTCTTGCAGCGCCTGGTGAGCGCTGACGCGCATCACCCCCGCGGCGCGGGCGACGTCCTCGGCCGAGGCGTCGCGGCGGTACTCGAGGGCACCGGCGTAGGTGCTGAGCAGCGAGATGCGGTGCGCCAGCACATCGTGCATCTCCCGCGCGATCCGCGCCCGCTCCGCGCGGCGGGCCTGTTCGGCCCGCAGCTGCTGCTCGGCCTCAGCCCGGTGGGCGCGATCGCGCAGCGACAACACGAGCTGACGCCGGGCCCGCACGGTCATGCCCCACGCGGTGATCGCGGCGATGCCCAGGGCGCCAAAGCCCACCGCGCCCCAGTACGGCGTCGTCGGATCTGGATACAGCAGGTTGTACGGCAGCTGGGCGAGGATGTGCAGGACGGCGACCGGAGCCGCGACGGTGGACCGCCGGTGCACGGCGACCGTGAACAGCGCCACTAGCGCCGCGCCCGCCGGCAACGCGGACGAGACGGCCATCCATTGCCCGGCTGACCGCGGTGGAACTGCGCAAGATGGCCGATACCCGCGCGGGCTTCTGGCTGCTCGTCGTCGTCGCGTTGATCGCGGCCGGGATGGTCGTTCTGCAGCTGTTCACCGGCCAGGGCGAGGGCCGCACCTTCGCCGGCATCTTCGCCGGCACGCTGATGCCGGTGAGCCTCCTGCTGCCGGTGCTCGGCATTCTCTCTGTCACCAGCGAGTGGTCCCAGCGCACCGCGGTAACCACGTTCACCCTCGTACCCATCAGATGGCGGACCACTGTCGCCAAGCTGCTGGCCGGTGTGGCGCTCGCGGCACTGTCCGTCGTCGTCTGCCTCGCCGCGGCAGCCCTCGGCAACCTGCTCGTCGGCCCGGTCGTCGACGGGGCCGGGGGCTGGACGATCGAGGCCGCCGCGATCGGCACCGCGTTCGTGTACCAGCTGGGCGGGATGATCATGGGCATGGCGTTCGGCATGCTCTTCATGAACACCCCGACGGCGATCGTCCTCTACTTCCTCGTGCCCACGGTCTGGGCGATCATGACCCAGTTCATCGGCGCGCTGCGCACGGCGAGGGAATGGCTCGACCAATCCGTCACGATGACCCCGCTCACGACCGGTGAGATAACCGGGGACAGCTGGGCCAGGGTCGGCGCCACGGCGGGCCTCTGGGTCCTGCTGCCGCTGATCATCGGCCTGGCTCGGTTGATGCGCCGCGAGGTGAGCTGACCGTGCAGACTCGGGAGGCTCTGCGGCTGCGTTCGCCGCGGCATCGTGTCGATCGGCGCGCCGTCCGCTGGTGGACGACGCAGGCGCTGGCGGTGGCGGTGCCGCCGGCCCTCGTCCTGGCGGTGCTGGCCGTTGTGGCCGCCCCGGCGCGGCTATGGCCGCTGCTGGGGCTGGCCGCGGTGGTCGCCGTGGCGCTCCCGTACGTGGTGGTGATGCCGCGGTGGCGGTACCGGATAATCGGTGGGAGACCACCGGAGAGGCCGTCTACGCCCGGTCCGGATGGTTCTGGCAGGAGTGGCGCGTCGCACCCATGTCCCGGATCCAGACCGTCACTCGGTGCGTAGCCCGCTGCAGCTGCACGGGCTGTCCAGCCTCACCGTCACCACGGCCTCGTCGGCCGGCGCTGTCAGAATCGACGGCCTGGGCCGGGAGCTGGCCGGCGACCTGGTAGAGCAGTTGACCGCGACCATACAGGCGACCACGGGGGACGCGACGTGAGCGTCGAGCTGGACGCCCGGCCGGGGCACCGCGGTACCGCGACTCGGTGGCAGCACGCGGCCCGGGCCCGTCTCCTCCGCGCGCCGGTGCTCCTCGGGCCGCTGCTGGTGCCGGCGGTGGTCGTCTTCCTTGCCGCCGGCGCCCGCCCCGGCAATGCGGGGTTCCTGGCGATGCTGGTCATCGTGGCCTCCTGGCCGGTGCTGGTCGCGGCGCTGTCCGGGTTGGACTGGCTGGATTGGCGAGCGGCCCGGCACCGGGTCACCGGCACGCGCTTCGAGCTGCGTTCGGGGATCGTCTGGCGAAGGTACAGCTCGATCCCCCGGGACCGCGTCCGCAGCGTCGACGTGACCGCGGGCCCGTTCTACCGGGTTCTCGGTCTCGCGGTCGTCCGGGTCGGCACCGGGGAGAACGTCGGCTCCGGGCGGGGCAGGGGCGGACCCGGACCCAGAAGACGACGTCACGGGCGGGACAGCGAGCTGACACTGGACGGCGTCACCGGGGAGCGCGCCGACGAGCTGCGCCGGCTGTTGCTGCGGCGCTCCCGAGTCCGCCTCGACGATCCCGCGGGCGTCGAGGTCACGCGGATGCGGCGGTCGTGGCTGCGCTTCGCCCCATTGACCCTGTCGGTCGTCCTCGCCATCACCGCCGGCGTGCTCGGGACTGTGGGCAATGTTGTCGGTGACGCCTGGCACGCACTTGCCCCGTTGCTCCGCGAGTCGGTCGATGTGGTCGGATCGATCTGGTTGCTGGCGACCCTGACGCTGATCACGGGCCTGTTGACCGGACTCGCCGGGTCCTTCCTCCTGTTCGTAGAGGGGGTGGGCGTGGGCGGCCGCACTGCTTCTCGCGCCGGTGGCCGCGGGATCGGCCTTCGACGCGTTCCACGCTCTCGGGCACGGGCTGACCGGGCGGCACCTGGTCAGCCGGTACGGCACCGGCGTCCGGCGTACCGTGGCACTACGCCGGGACGGCATCATCGGTTGGCGGGTGACGCAGTCGCCGTTCCAACGCAGGGCCGGCATCGCGACCATCGCGGCGACGACCGCGGCCGGCAGCGGAGCGTACAAGATCCGCGACGCCGGCACGAGTGAGGTACTCGCCTAAGCCGACGAGGCCGTACCGGACCTCCTGCTGCCGTTCCTCGAACGCAGGACGGGACAGGTGCGCACCAATGAGGCGCGACTCACGGCTCACCGCGTATCGCCACCTCCTCGACCAGCCGGCCGGGTCGACCAGCCCGCTCGTGATACGTACCGAGCCCAAGTTGTGGACGACCCGGGAGCTTGTGGATCACCAGCTCCACCGATTCGCGATTCCTGGCAAGCTCTTCGCATGCGTCCGATGCTCAAGGCCGGGCTCCGTCGCCTCTGGCGCGACGAGTCCACTCTCCAGATCGGCGTCGACCCCCGCCGCGCGATCGTCATCACCGGTCTGCCAGGCAAGGCCTCGCGGGTGCTCGACGCACTCGACGGCACCCGTGATCACGACGAGTTGCTCCGCGACGCGGGTGCGCACGGCGTCGCCCCAGAGGTCGCTGAGCGCATGCTCGAGCTGCTGAGGCGGGGGAACGTCCTCGACGACGCCGACGCGACCGGGCGCCTGCGGGCGTTGCGGGCCGACGACCACGAGCGACTGCGCCCAGACCTCGCCTCGATCGGCCTGATCTGGGGAGCCGACGACGCGGGCACCGCCGCGCTCGCTCGGCGCCGCCGGGCCGCGGTCCGTGTGCATGGCGGGGGCAGGGTGGGCGCCACTGTCGCGTGTCTGCTCGGCTCGGCCGGTATCGGTCACGTCAGCGTCACCGACCCAGGACCCGCTCGGTACGCCGACATCGCGCCGGGCGGTCTCACCCGCAACGACGTCGGCAGGTCCCGCGGGAACGCGACGATTGACGCGCTCGGTCGGGCCGCCCCCGGCACCCGCACCCGCCCGGCTCCCTCCCCCGACATCGTCGTCCTCGCCGCGCCCGGACCGCTCGACCCGTCCGTGCCGAGTGCCCTCGTTCGCGAGCGGGTCCCCCACCTGTTCGCGTGCGTTCGGGAGACGACCGCCATCGTAGGCCCGTTCGTACGCCCAGGCGAGTCCTCCTGCTTGCGCTGCCTTGACCTACATAGAACCGACCGTGACGCGTCGTGGCCGCGTATCGCCGCACAGCTCGCCGGACCCCCACAAGGGGTCGAGGCCTGCGACGTCGTCCTCGCCACGGCCGCCGCCTGCCACGCGGCGTTTCAGATCCTCGCGCACATCGATGGGGCTGACTGCACCACCGTCGACGGGACGCTGGAGCTGACCCTGCCTGATTGGCGGTGGAGACGCCGGTCCTGGTCGCAGCACCCGGGGTGCGCCTGTCGAGTTGGCCCCGAGTCATGACCGATAATGGAGGGGTGACGGATCTGCCCCGCCGCGCAGTGGCACGTAGCGCAAAGCTCGCGTCTCTGCCGATCGGCTTCGCGGGGCGCACGGCACTCGGTTTCGGGAAACGGGTCGGGGGCAGGCCCGCCGAGCTCGTCGCCGCCGAGGTCCAGGCGCGTACGGCAGAGCAGATATTCCGGGTGCTCGGCGAGCTCAAAGGCGGGGCGATGAAGCTCGGTCAAGCGCTCTCCATCTTCGAAGCCGCACTGCCGCCGGAGCTGTCCTCCCCCTACCGCGCCACCCTCACCCGCCTGCAGGAGTCGGCGCCCCCGATGCCCGCTCGGACCGTGCACAAGGTGCTGGCTCGAGACCTTGGTGACCGCTGGCGCGACCTCTTCGAGGACTTCGAAGACCGGCCCGCCGCGGCGGCGTCCATCGGACAGGTCCATCGCGCGGTGTGGAGCGACGGCCGTGAGGTCGCGGTCAAGGTGCAGTACCCGGGCGCTGGCGAGGCGCTGCTCGGCGACCTGTCCCAGCTGAGCCACATCGGGAGGCTCTTCCAGGTGCTCGTCCCCGGCCTCGACGTCAAACCGCTGATCGCCGAGCTCAGGGGACGTGTCTCCGAGGAGCTCGACTACGGACTCGAAGCCGACGCGCAGCACCGCTACGCCGTGGCCTACCGGGACCACCCCGACATCCTCGTTCCCGACGTCGTCAGTTCGGCCTCGCGGGTGCTCGTGACCGAGTGGATCGACGGGACGCCGCTCTCCCAGATCATCGACCGCGGCACCCGAGATGAGCGCGACCGCGCTGGCCTCCTGCTCGTACGCTTCCTCTTCTCCGGTCCCAGCCGCGCGGGGCTGCTGCACGCCGATCCCCACCCCGGGAACTTCCGTCTGCTCGACGACGGGAGACTCGGCGTCCTCGACTTCGGCGCCGTCAGTCGGCTCGACCAGGGACTGCCCGAGCCGATCGGGCGTACCCTCCGACTCGCCCTCGCCGGCGAGGCCGAGGCCGTCGAGGCGGGTCTGCGGGCCGAGGGCTTCATCAAACCGTCTATCCAGCTCGACGCCGACGAGATCCTCGAGTACCTGTTGCCGATGATCGCGCCGATGACGCATCGCCGGTTCCGCTTCACTCGCGAGTGGCTGCGGCAGGAAGCGGCTCGCGTCAGTGATCCTCGCTCACCGGCGTACTACGTGGGACGCCATCTCAACCTTCCGCCCACGTACCTCCTGATCCACCGCGTGACGCTCGGAGGCGTCGGGGTCTTGTGTCAGCTCGAGGCCGAGGGACCGTTCCGCGCGGAGATGGAGCGCTGGCTCCCCGGCTTCGGCGAGACCGCGCCGAAGGTGCCTGGCCGCAAGCGGGGCGAGACTCGTGACAAAGAGGCCACGCGAAAGGCCGGCACGCGCGGCAAAACGGGAGGGCCTCGATCGACCGGTCGGCGGGGCACCGCGAGCCCCCCGGACCGAGCGGGCAGCGGCGGGCGCACGCGGGCGCCGAGCACACCACCAGGCGGTGGGACGAAGGGGGACGGCACCGGGAAAGGCGACTGACGGGCGCCCGTGGCCGTGGCCGTGGCCCGTGGCCGTGGCCCGTGGCCGGGGTCGTGGGCCGCCCAGGGCACTACGGCGGTGCCGGCCGAAGGCTCGGCCGGCACCGCCGTGATCGTAATCTTCGGGATCGTCGCCGTGATCGACGTGGGGCGCGAGCCACTCGTCTCTCACGTACGACCCTTCTCTTGAGCCGCTGCTGCTCGGCCTCGAGCAGCAGATCCTGCATGCGCTGGCGCGCGAGCTGCTCGTACAACGTGCGCATATGATCATCGCTCTCGGTCAGGTCGGGTCGCGCTTCGACGCGACACGGCATGCTTGGTCTCAGAGCTCGCTTGTGAACCTCGCGGGCGTCGGCCTTTCGGCCGACTGGCTTCGGCTCCCTTACGCCGCCACCTCGGACTTACGTGGGCGCCCACGAGGACGCTTGCGGGGCACCACGACGCCGTGGACGAAGAGCT
This sequence comes from Streptosporangiaceae bacterium, assembly GCA_050699055.1. GTDB lineage: Bacteria > Actinomycetota > Actinomycetes > Streptosporangiales > JBOHCT01 > JBOHCT01. The sequence goes on from JBOHCT010000063.1 coordinate 18,622, forward strand.
CACCACCCCACACGCCGCACGGCTCGCGACGCTCCAGTGCGCCCCCCAGGCACGCGCCACGGACCGGGCACTCCCTGCACAGCGCCTTGGCCCGTTCGATGTCCTCTGGTAGCTCGGCGAAGAACAGCTCAGGCTCGTCCGTACAGGGCAGCTGAAGCCCCGGGCGAGCGAGCGCCCCGATCACGGGGCCTTGCATCGGTGTCACCTCCTCTCGACTCGACTCGACGGCCTGTCATTGACCGGGAATCGCGGCGCGCATAGAAAAGGGCCGCGGTCCCGATATCGGGTCCGCGGCCCTTGGGCCTCCAGCGGGCTGAGCTAGCCCGGGGGACATGGCGGACACCGACCCGACGCGTTGACGTCGCCCTTCGGCATGGTGGAGATCGTCGCCTTGAGGCGCGTCTGCTCCTGCATACGCGCACGCACGTCGACACGCCGCTCACTCATGAGGAGGGCAGCGGCGGACGTCCGGCAGGAGGCAGCCGAACGCGTCGCGTGCGTGTACGTCATGGACGTCATCTGCGGCCACCTCCTCTCCGAAAGGTGCTCACCGACGGAACCTCCCGCGAAAGTGCTCACGGGGAAGCATCGATGCACAGGAGAGCTTACGGTACCGAGACGGGGACAGCAATACATTTTCTACCTGCACAAACACGGGCACAGCCGTGGGCCGGGACCGCGTCTCAGGCGCGCACCCGGAGCAGGCCCTCCTGCATGACGGACACGACGAGCTCGCCGTCCTCTGTGAACACCTGACCCCGCGCCAACCCGCGGCCTCCCCCCGACGCCGGGGCTTCCTGGTCATACAGCAGCCAGCGGTCGGCGCGGAACGGGCGGTGGAACCACATGGCGTGGTCGAGGCTCGCCCCGCTGATGCGGCCGTCGGTCCAGGTGAGACCGTGGGCCAGCAGCAGCGAGTCGAGCAGGCTCAGATCCGAGGCGTAGGTCATCAGGCAGACGTGCAGCAAAGGGTCGTCGGGCAGCTCACCGTCGATGCGCAGCCACACGCGCGTACGCGGCTCCCGCAGTGCCGGATCCGCACGCGCCTCCCAGGTGACCGGTCCCGCATAGCGCAGGTCGATGGGTCGGCGACGGAGGTACCACGCGCCGCCGAACTCGTCCATCCAGGGCTCGAGTCGCTCCCGCAACGTCGGCAGGGTCTCCGGGCTCGGCACCTCGGGCATGGCTATATGGTGGGCCACGCCCTCCTCGGCCCGGTGGAACGACGCGGAGAGCGCGAAGATGACCTCACCGTGCTGGACGGCGGAGACCCGGCGGGTCGTGAACGACCGCCCGTC
>JBOHCT010000064.1:0-19722 GCA_050699055.1 Streptosporangiaceae bacterium
CACCAACGGCGACAACCCCCGGACCGCCACGACATCGGCGTCGATCACGCAGCGTCGATGACGCTCAAACCGTCGTGATCACCCTGCCACAGCGACAGACACCGTGGCGGCTAACAGGGCCGAGCTCGGCCCCGAAGAATGGGAGAAGGGGATGCACCCCGACATCCCCGAGACCAAGATCCTCGACAACCCCTACACCTACACCTACACCTACACCTACACCGAGTACCGCAGCGCGTCCACACACGGCGGCTGACCCCTCCGCGGACTCGCGCGTGGGCCGCCGGGTCCTGGGTTCCCCTAACGTCGGTGTACGTGGGCCGGCCGGGCCACGTGGCCGAACACCGGGCGCCATGCCGATGACGAACGTGAGGGTCGTGACTAAGTCGTGGACTAAGCTAAGATACCCTCATGAGCACGGCGGGAGTGCACGAGACCAAGACCAACCTTTCTGGCTTGCTGCGCCGCGTCAGCGCAGGAGAGGAGATCGTGATCACACGCAACGGCGAGCCGCTCGCCAAGCTCGTACCCGTCCGGCGGGAGGGCCGTCGCGAGCTGGGCATCGACGACGGACGGTTCGAGGTGCCCGATGACTTCGACGCGCCGTTGCCTGAGGCGTTGCTCGACGCGTTCGAGCGATGAGGGTCCTTCTCGACACCTCCTGCTGGCTGTGGATGGTCGCGGCCTCGACGCGGCTGGGCAGCGACGCGCGATCGATACTGTGGGATACCCGCAACGAACTCCTGCTGTCAGCAGCTAGCTCATGGGAGATCGCGATCAAGTACGCGATCGGCAAGCTGCCGCTTCCAGAGCCACCTGAGCGGTACGTCCCATCGCGGATGGACGCCACTGGGGTCACCCCGCTACGGGTAGAGCACTCGCATGCCCTCGCCGTGACGAGGCTTCCACGTCACCACCGCGACCCGTTCGACCGGCTGCTGGTCGCGCAGGCCGGCCTCGAAGGCGTCCCTGTGATGACATCGGACGCCGCCTTCGACGACTATGACATCGAGATCGTTTCCGCCGTCGCGTAGTCATCGAGCCGACGCCGGCAGCTCCACCACCCCGTCAGGCGCGTCATCCCGACTCGCCGGCGTCCAGCGCGGCCACCAGGCGCTTGGGCGCGATGACGCGGTAGGCGTCCGCGACCAGCTCGGCGATCTCCTCCCAGTCGACCGGGACGTCGAGGTAGACGCCCAGCCAGCCGCGACCGCCGACGTACGGGGGTACGAAGAATCGCTCCGGGTCGGCCGCGACCAGCGTCTCCTGCGCGCCGGACGGCGCGGCGCACCAGAAGCCGAGCCGGTCGTCGTGGTGATGGTCGGCGTACATCACGTACGTCTTCTTGTCGCGGACGAACCAGGTCGGCTCGCCGTGGCTCCGGCGTTCGGTCGTCTCGGGCAGCGCCAGGCACAACCGCCGCAACCGCTCCAGGGAGTCGTCGGCCATGCCCCGATCATGCCCTAGGCTCCCCGACGTCTGGCAAAGCTGCGACCCGCGGCGCACGCGGTCGATCGACACGCCGCCCGGCTCCGCGGCATCCGGCCGCGGCCCCGTTAGGGTGACGCACGTGACCCCGCGGAGCGGACCGGCGAAAACAGACGCACCCGTCGCCCGGAGGTTTCACAGAGCGGGACGGGACGCCTGTTGCCCGCGACGATGAGGCGCTCCTACCTGGAGCTGGCCGGCATCCGCGTGCCCCTGGCCGAGGCGGTCGGAGGGTGCGACGGGCCGACGGTGACGGTGCTGGCCGGCGTCCATGGCTGCGAGTACGCGTCCATGGCCGCGGTTCGGGAGTTCCTGCGCGGCCTCGAGCCGGGCAGCATCAGCGGCCGCCTGGTGGCGGTTCCGGTCCTCAACATCCCTGCTTTCAGGGCCCGCACACCGTTCGTCGTCCCCGAAGACGGAAAGAACCTGAACCGGTGCTTTCCAGGGGATCCCGCGGGGACGCTCGCGGAGCGACTCGCGAGTGCCACCTTCAGGCAGCTGATCGAGCCGAGTGACTTCCTTCTCGACCTCCATGCCGGTGACATCGTCGAGGCGCTGGCGCCTTTCACGATCTCCGGGGACTGCGGAGCGTCCTCGCCCATCTCGGCGTACTCGACAATCGGACACCCGGTGCGCGCCCCCGCGCTCGCAGCGTCACTTCACCAGGTTCGAGTGGCTACGCAGCGCCCACTCCGGATGGTGGGAGCCGTCGGTAGGCGCCGGAGAGTCGGTGTCGGCCGGGCAACTGCTGGGGACCGTCAGCACCCTGCACGGCGAGCCGGTCGAGCGCGTGGAAGCCACCCGTGACGGGGTGCCGCTCTTCGTCACCTCGAGCCCAGCAGTCGACGTCGACGGCCTGCTTCTCGGTTTGGCGGCCAATTGAGCGAGGCACCTCTCATGTCCACTCCAGTAACTTTCCGGAACGACCGCACGGTGAGCGCCCGGCGCGCGACGGCGATCCTCCTCTCGTTCCTCCTGTTGGCCGCGCTCACCGCATGTACGGGAGGTTTCGGCGGCGGCAACGGGAAGGGCGAGAGCTCCGTGGTCGTCGTCGGCACGACCGACAAGGTCATCTCCCTCGACCCCGCGAACGCCTACCAGTTGGGCAGCTGGCCGATCGTGTTCAACGTGTACCAGTTCCTGCTGCGCGTCCGGCCGCGCGGCAGTCAGCTCGTTCCCGACGCGGCCCGCTCGTGCCGGTTCACCAAACCGACGGTGTACAAGTGCAGCCTGAAGAAAGGACTGCGATTCTCCAACGGTGACCCGTTGACGGCCTCGGACGTCGTCTACTCCTTCCACCGGATCGGCGAGATCCAGGCCCCGGCGGGGCCGCAGACGCTCCTCGCCCCGATGAAGAGCGTCCGCGCGTCCGGCGAGCGAATGGTCGTCTTCACGCTCAAGCATCCCGACGCCGTGTGGCCGAAGGTGCTCGCCACGGTCGCGGGCGCCATCGTGGACGAGGACGTCTTCCCGGAGAGGAAACTGCTGCCGAGCGACAAGGTCATCGGCTCGGGACCCTATACGTTGGCCCGCTACCAGCAGAACGAGCAGGCACTGCTGAAGCCGAACCCCAAGTACGACGGCGACGCGCAGCTGCACAATCGAGGCGCCATCTTCCGGTACTTTTCGAAGCCCTCCGCGCTGAAGCTCGCCCTCGAGCAGGGCGATGTCCACGTCGCGTACCGCGAGCTGTCCCCTGTCGACATCGCGTCCCTTCGACACGAGCGTGATCGAGGCGTCAAGGTCGTCGAAGGGCCGGGGACGCAGATCCAGTATTTGTCTTTCAACCTCAAGACGATGCCGGGCGGATCGCCAGGGCAGAAGCTGGCGATACGGAAGGCCGTCGCGATGAGCCTCGATCGCGGCACCATCGCCAAGAACGTCTACAACAGGACGGTCAAGCCCTGGTACTCGGTGGTCGCCGAAGGGATCCCTGGCGGCCATATCGGTGCGTTCAAGAAACTCTACGGCGCCAAGAGCAACACCGGGCGAGCCAAACAGACTTTGCGGCGCGCGGGCGTACAAGTCCCGGTCGACCTCGACGTATGGTGGACACCCAGCCACTACGGCGGCGTATCCGACGACATGTACACCGAGATCAAGCGGCAGCTCGAAAGTACCGACCTTTTCAAGGTCAGTCTCCACTCCGCGGAGTGGAACAGGTACGTCGACGGGCTGCTCCACGACGAGTTCGCCGCCGCCCAGATCGGCTGGTTCCCGGACTTCCTCGACGCCGACAACTACATCGCCGCCTTCTACGGCAGCAAGACATCGTTCCTGCAGAACCACTACCGGAACCCGCGTATCGACAGGCTCATCGAGCGGGAACGCCGCACGACCGACCCGAAGGAGCGCGGCAGGATCTTCTCGAAGATCGAGCGACTGGGCGCCGCGGACGTGCCGCTGATCCCGATCTGGGAGGGAAAGCAGGAGGTCGGAGCCCGCGAGGGTGTCTCAGGCCTGCGACAAACCCTGGACGCGAGCAACGTCCTGCGGCTCTGGCTCATCAGCAAGAACGGCTGAGCGCCCCACCTGAGCTACTCGCCCGGCAGGGTCTGCCGTACCGTTGCCTGCCATGGAGCATCGGCGGCTGGGCGGCAGCGGACTGAAGGTCAGCGAGGTCGGCTACGGTAACTGGCTGACCCACGGCGAGCTGGTGGCCAGGGAGGCGGCGCTGGCCTGCGTACGAGCGGCGCTCGAAGCCGGCGTCACGACCTTCGACACCGCCGACGTGTACGCGCGCGGGGCCGCGGAGGAGCTGCTCGGCGAGGGCCTGCGCGGCGTGCGTCGCGAGTCGGTGGAGATCGCGACCAAGGTGTTCATGCCCACCGGCGACGGCCCCAACGATCGCGGGCTCTCCCGTAAGCACGTCATGGAGTCGTGTCACGCGTCGCTGCGCCGGCTGGGCACCGACTACATCGACCTGTACCAGGCACACCGTTTCGACGACGACACGCCGCTGGAAGAGACCCTGGTCGCGTTCGACGACTTGGTGCGGCAGGGGAAGGTGCTGTACCTGGGGGTCTCGGAGTGGACCGCGCCGCAGATCCGCGCCGCGCTCGACCTCGCCGGGCAGCTCGGCCTGCGCAGCAGGATCGTGTCCAACCAGCCGCAGTACAACATGCTCTGGCGGGTCATCGAGCCCGAGGTGCTGGCGCTGTGCAAGCGGGAAGGCCTCGGGCAGCTGGTCTTCCAGCCGCTGGCGCAGGGCGCGTTGACCGGCAAGTACCGTCCGGGTGGGGACCCGCCGTCCGGCTCCCGCGGTGCCAGCGGCGGTCCCGCGCCGAGGTTCATCTGGCGGGTGCTCGGCGACGAGTTGCTGGAGCGCGTCCAAGGGTTGCGCCCGATCGCGGAAGGGGCCGGGCTGTCCATGGCCCAGCTCGCCGTCGCCTGGACGCTGCAACGTCCTGGCGTCTCCGCCGCGATCGTCGGCGCCACCCGGCCGGAGCAGGTGTCAGAGAACGCCGCCGCGGCAGGGATCCGGCTGAACGCCGAGGTGATGCGCCGTGTCGACGACCTGCTGGCCGGCCTGATCGAACGAGACCCGGCCAAGACCGCCAAGATGATGGCCGTCCAACCCGGCTGGGGGCGCTCTCTCGACGAGGCGGGCTCCGGCACACGCCCCGCCTGAGCGCGGCGGTTCGTCGCCGGGGTCAGGCCGGTGAGCAGCCCCTGCCGCCGGGACCAGGCGAGCTGGTCGGCAACCGTTTGGTCGAGGGGCCGGAAGGTCACGCCGAGCTCCCGCTGGGCATGGGCGGAGCTGATCCGCATCCGGTTCCCGCGGACCAGAGTCCGCACGCCTTCGCGGGTCGCCGCCGGCGGGCGCCGCCGTAGCCTGCCCGGCAGCTCCACGAGGGTCGCGACGGTCATGGCGAGACCGGCCGGCACCTCGCGTGGCGGCGGCACGCCGACGGCCCGCGCTATGGCCTGCAACACGTCAGGGATGGTCTCCACTGGCCGGCCGCAAGCGCAAGGCCCCACAGAAGCGCAAGCGCACGAACCACACCACCCGACCCTCGCGACTCAGCGAGGACCAGGCCGCCGTGCAGGGCTGGATCGATGACTACAACGGCGCTTTGGCGCGAGTGTAGAGGCGAACACCGTAGGGTGGCGCGACATGGACGAGTACACGACGGCGGGCGCGTACGGGGACGGCGCCGCGGAGGAGGAGTACGGCGACGAGGAAGGCGTCGCCCGTCCGACCGAGGAGGAAGCCCAGGCCAACCTCCTCGCCGTCCTGCGGCTGTGCGCCGCGGGCACGCTGCGGTGCAGCGAGCGTACCCGGCGTCCGAGCGCCGCCGCCGTCACCGCCGTCGACAAGGTCCTGGCCGCGGGCGACTTCTACACCGACGAGGCCATCATCGCCTTCGCCTGGCCGCTCCTGCTTCAGGCGGGTGGGCTGGCCGAGCTGGCCGGCGGTCGGATGCGGCTCACTCCCCGGGGCCGTACGGCGCTCGGCAAACCACCGGCGGAGACGATCCGCCACCTGTGGCGGCGCTGGCTCACCCACGGGGCCATCGATGAGATGAGCAGGGTCGAGACGATCAAGGGCCAGCGGGCGGCGAACGTGCTGACGGCGGTGAAGCGCCGCCGGCAGACCGTGGCGGCCGCGCTCGCCGACTGCCCGCCCGGCGAGTGGGTGCCGATCGACGACCTGTTCGCCACGATGTGGGGCGAGGGCCTGTCGCCTACCGTGGCCCGCAGCGAGCGCGGGCTGTGGAAGCTGTACATCCTCGACCCGATGTACGGCAGCCTGGGCTACGCGGGCTTCCACGACTGGCCCATCCTCGAGGGCCGGTACACGCTGTGCGTGCTGTTCGAGTACGCCGCCACGCTCGGCCTCATCGACGTCTCCTACACCGACCCCGAGGACGCCCGCGACGACTTCCACGACAACTGGGGCGCCGACGACCTCGCCTGCCTGAGCCGCTACGACGGGCTCGACGCCGTACGGCTGAACGCCCTCGGCGCGTACGCGCTCGGCGCCACGACCCGGTACGAGCCCGCCCAGCGCACCGGCCCGGCGGACCGGATGCTCGAGGTCCTGCCCAACCACGACGTCGTCGTCACCGGCACGCTCCGCCCCGCCGACCGGCTGCTCCTCGACGCCTTCGCCACGCGCGGCTCCGACCGGGTCTGGTCGCTCACCCCCGCCACGCTGCTGGCCGGGGTGGACGCCGGCCACACGCTGGACGCGCTGAGGGGCTTCCTGCGGAACAGGGCACGGCACGAACTGCCCGACACCGTCGCCACCCTCATCGACGATGTCGCCGCCCGAACAGGTCAGGTGCGCGACCTCGGGCCGGCGCGCGTCGTCGAGTGCGCCGACCCTGCCGTGGCCGCGTTCATCGCCCGCGACCGCACCCTCCGGACGCTGTGCCGCCCGCTTGGCGACCGGCACATCGCGGTCCCGGTGGAGCACGACGACGCTTTCCGCAAACGGATGCGGGCACTCGGCTATGTCCTCCCGACAGCGCCAGGGACCTAACCGTCTACCGCATGCTCACCGCGGCGAGCGCGTGGTTCGCCTCGTCCGCGTCGAAGCGCACCGGGTCGAACTCCGCCGCGTTCGTGAGGCCCAGCCACCCCGCCATGTCCTCGTGCTCCTCGTGCGCCGGGTCGGCGAGGATCTGGCGCAGCCGCTCGTACCCCGGGAACCCGCCGCAGTCCTCGGGCGGGCAGCAGGCTCCCCCGCCGGCCACGCATGTCGGGTAGCGGGCGCCAGGCTCGGCCGCGAGCACCTTCTCGACGACGATGTCGTGCTCCCAGTCGTCGCCGAAGTCGTAGCGGTTAGCCGAGCCTGCCTCCCTCGGTGACCAGGTCGCAGAGCCTCGCCTCGCTCTCGTCATGGAACCCGAGCCCCGGGTCCGGCGTCCCGTACTGGGCTCTGCCGTCGTCGAACACGTGCAGGTGGTAGTTCTCCCACCCCATCGCTGCCTGGATGACCTCGAGCAGCCGATGCAGCGCGGCAGGTCGCTGCGCGATCGAGCAAGCTCGACCCTGGACACGGGAACGCGAGGCGCTGAAGGTACTCGGCCTCACCGCATCGATGACCGACGCGCTCAAGCGCCGCGGCGTCCCCGACCTGACCGCACGCGTCGCCGCGGAGCTGGGCACGCTCACCCTGACGATCGCCTACGAGCACTGGAGCGACACGAACGGCGGCGACGACTTCGGTGAAGTCGCGCGGCGAGCACTCAGCGATGTGCAAGCAGCCGGTGCCTTGTGCTGACGCGGACGGAGCCGGTGCAGCGAACGGGGGCGCTCGGTCCGATGATGAGCGTCCTCATCCGTGATCCTCATGGCAATCTCATCGAGCCGAGCAACTACCCGCCCGACGGTTGACTGCGGCTGGCCGCTCGTCACGCGGCTGAGGGCCCCAGCGAGGGCCTGACGGCGCGAACCGCGCTCGGCCTCGCGCTCGTCGCTGGCGCGTCCGTGTCCATCCCATCGCCCGAGTTCCACATCCGACGCGTGTTCTTCGCCGCGCATCGACAGGGCTGATCTTGCATCGGACCCGTCCCTCGTCGATTCCGTCCTCCGGGCGGGAAGGCGCGGGCGAACGAGCTCGCGACCGCAACCCTTCGCGAAGTCCGCGACAAGTGAAGAGATCCACTCTCGACCCCATCCGGGCACTCCTCGTTCAACAACCGAACGAGACCACAGTCGAGGTGGGCCGAATCAAGCCGTCACACCTGGGCCAAGTCAGGGTGGCAGAGACGGCGCCGGGTTACAGCCCTCATCCTGATGCGGACGACGTTCTCGTCTCGCCGACTGGCAGGGTTGTCTGTGAGTGACGCGGCTATGGGGTGTGGCCTGCGGAGAGGCGCTCTCACGTGGCGACGCGGCGTGTCACTAGGTCGTGCGGTAGTCGGATGTTGGGACCGTGGGCGTGACGTGAAGCGACTACCGGGTGGTTATGTCCGGTTGATGCCACTCTTGGGTGGTGGGGTTGGCGATCCGGTCGAGCCATTCCTGCAGGAGGCCGCATTCCGCGGGAGTCAGAGCGTCTGTCTGCGGTAGTTCGGCGCGGAGGGTGACGGCGGCCGCGACGGGCCCAGACACGGCAGTGGCGGGGGCGTCGGTGGTGATCGCCGCGATGGCCGCCTCGCGGGCGCCGATGGACAGTTGCGGGTCGCGGTGCTCGGCGGGTGTGGCGATGAGGGTGAGCGTCGTGCCGCAGCCGATGGCGTGGATCAGGGCCGCGGCGCGGTCCTCGGGGATACCCAGCCGTCCTGCCTCGGCGATGCGGTGGATGTGGCCGGCGAGGATCTCGAAGGCCGCCCGAGCCGCGGGTGGTGTCGCCCCGGGCCGGGGCTGGCCGTACATCAGTGTGTAGAGCGCCGGGTTGGTGAGACCGAACTCGATGTGCAGGTCCCAGCCGGCACGCAGGTCGCAGACGGGGTCGCCGGTGGGCTCCAGGGTAGTCTTGCTGCCCAGATACGCGTCGAATCCGTGGGCGGCGGCCGCGTCGAGCAGGCCCTGCTTGTCACCGAAGAGACGGTAGATGGTCGGGGGCTGCACACCGGCCGCGGTGGCCACCGCGCGGGTGGAGACCGCCTCGGACCCACCGTCGGCCAGCAGCCGGGTCGTGGCGGCCATGATGCGCTCGCGGTGCCCGTCCGCGGCAGTCGCCTCGCCAGTTTCCATGCTTCCGATGATAACAGGATCACGTTTGCACCTATTTCAATCGATGATACGGTGCTGACGATATCAGTGGAAACGATCGGGAGGTTGTCGTGATCATCGTGACCGGAGCCAGCGGCCAACTCGGCCGCGGGATCGTCGAGCAACTGCTCGAGCGCCTTCCCGCCGCCCAGATCGGCGTCAGCGTGCGCAACCCGGAGAAGGCGCGAGGACTCGACGAGCGCGGGGTGCGGGTGCGGCAGGGTGACTTCACCGACCCGTCGAGCCTGGCGCACGCCTTCGAGGGGGCCTCGCAAGTCCTCATCGTCTCGACGGACACCCTCGGCGAGGCGGGCGTGAAGCAGCATCGCACGGCGATCGACGCGGCGGTCGACGCCGGAGCGCGCCGCATCCTCTACACCAGCCACATGGCCGCGAGCCACCACTCGGTGTTCGCACCCGCACGCGACCACGCCGCCACCGAGGGCTACTTGGCCAGCACCGGTGTCGCCTTCACTTCACTGCGCGACGGCTTTCACGCCTCCAGCGCCCCCCAGATGCTCGGTGCCAACTCCACCGACGGGACCCTCGCCGTGCCCGCCGACGGGCCTGTCGCCTGGACCGATGTCGCCGACCTCGCCGAAGCCGCCGCGGTCATCCTCGCCGAGGGCGGTACGTTCGACGGCCCGACCCCACCGCTGACCGCCCAGACCACCCACACCCTCGGCGACGTCGCCGACCTGGCCACCACCGCGGACCGGCCGCTTGCGCTAGACCAGCTCAGCGACGACGACTACCGCGGCCGCCTAAGGCAACGGGGGCTGCCCGACGCTGCGGTCGAGATGATGGTCGGCTTCTTCCTCGCTGCCCGCGCCGGAGAGTTCGCCGAGACCGATTCGACGCTCCCCCACCTGCTGGGCAGGCCACCGCGCACGCTCGCCTCGGTCCTGCCCGAGCTACTCAGCCGTCCCCAACCGCAGTGGCACAACTGACGCGACGCCAGCGTGGGAACAACCCAACCTCCTTCTGTTGGGCATGCGGCCTCGTCGCGCAGCCCTCGGGCATACCGAAGACCCATCTGCTCTACCACAGCGAAGGCGCCCGCGACCAAGGTGTGCCGTCTGTCCGGTAACCATCACCGGCCGCGCGGCCTGGCAGGCGGGCATGACCCCACAGGGCGGACAGCGGGAGGGTCAGAACCCGGTCGCCGAGTGAGCCCGCGGTCTGACCGAGATGGAACACCACGCCCGCGACGAACCTGTCGCCCAGTCTGTCCCGCAACCAGTGCAGGTGCCGGGCCGCGTCGGCCCCGGCGGAGGCTGACGCCTTCGCCTCGACCGCGGCCACCCGCCCGTCCCGCGCCTCGAGGACAACGTCGACCTCTCGTCCGTCCCGGTCACGGAAATGCCTGACCGTAAGGGCGGTGTCGGTCCAGCCCAGCAGCTTCCGGAGCTCAGCCAACACGAACGTCTCGACTAGCGGCCCGAGCGCTGGATGCCCGGGCCGCCTCAGCGCGTCGCGGTCAGCGCCGAGCAGGTGACAGGCTAGCCCGCTGTCGGTGAGGTACAGCTTGGCGGCCTTGGTGACCTTGGAAGCGAGGTTGGTCGACCACGCCGGCACCGTCGTGAGGAGGTACACGGTCTCCAAGTAAGCCACGTAGTTGCGGACGGTAACCGCACTCATCTCCAGCGCGCGGGCGACGTCCGCGGCGACAAATGGGCTGCCGGAACGTGCCGCGGCCAGGGCGAGGATGTCGGGGACCGCCTGCGTACGGTGAACCTGGGCGAACCCCGCGACATCCCGTGCGACCACCGTGGCCAGGTAGCCGTCGAACCATCCGCGCCGCCCGACCTCGGAATCGATCTCCAAGACCTCCGGGTACCCGCCGAGACAGACCAGGTCGATGTACTCGTCGCGGGTCCACGGTGAACGCCTGAGCAGGCTCCGAGGGTCGTCGAAGAGTTGATCGCAGAACCCCCCGTCGTCGCCGGCGCGTTCGGCGACACAGAACGGCCAGAGCTCGACGAAGCCGGCTCTACCGGCGAGCGACTCCGACAGGGTCGGGACGGTGAGGAAGTTCGTGGACCCCGACAGGACGAACTGCCCGCGCGAAGTGTCCTCGTCCACGGCGATCTTCACTGCCCGGACGAGAGGGTCGCCCCCCCGCTGCACCTCGTCGATGACCAGTGGCCGCTCCGCAGCCTGGACGAAACTCATCGGGTCCTCCCGCGCGGTCGCCACGGTGTCCGGATCGTCGAGAGTACGGAACTCTCCACCCAGGTCACGGTGGCATGAGCGAAGCAGTGTGGTCTTACCTGCCTGCCTCGGGCCGTTCACGACCACGACGCGAAGCGCGCCCATGAGCTCATGCAGCCGGTGGGCGGCCAGGCGCGGCACCAGTTCGGTCATTCCATCATGATGCCTCGACGGCAGGCACAGCGGCATGTGATTTCGTCGAGCTGCTAGGTGCGCGTTTGGCGATCTTGTGCCAAGAAGGTCCCCGCACCGGCCACGCCATGCGGCTGCGGGGGCATTCAGCCCGCTGGGGTCCACGGGTCAGTAGCCTCTACCCGTGGCACGTGACGAACGCGGCGTGACGCCGCAGGGCGAGGACTTCGCCGCCTGGTACAACGAGCTGGTCTTCAAGGCCCAGCTGGTCGACCGCGGCCCGGCGAAGGGCACCATGGTCATCCGCCCGTACGGGTGGCGGCTGTGGGAGCTGATACAGGACGCGCTGGACCGGCGGATCAAGGACACCGGGCACGACAACGCGTACTTCCCGCTGCTGATCCCGGAGAGCTACCTGCGCCGCGAGGCCGACCATGTCGAGGGCTTCTCGCCGGAGCTCGCCGTGGTGACCCACGCCGGCGGCAAGGAGCTGGAGGAGCCGCTGATCATCAGACCCACCTCGGAGACCGTCATCGGCGAGATGATGGCCAGGTGGATCAGCTCGCACCGCGACCTGCCGCTGCTGCTGAATACGTGGAACAACGTCGTGCGGTGGGAGATGCGGCCACGGATGTTCCTGCGGACGACCGAGTTCCTGTGGCAGGAGGGTCACACCGCGCACGCGGACGAGGCAGACGCGATGCGCGAGACGATGCTAGCCCTCGACTTCTACACCGAGGTGGCCCGCGACGTCGCCGCGATACCCGCGGTCGTCGGGGAGAAGACCCCCGGCGAGCGGTTCGCCGGCGCGCGGCGGACGTTCACCCTCGAGGCGATGATGCGCGACGGGCGCGCGCTGCAGTCCAGCACATCGCACTATATGGGCACCAACTTCGCCGACGCGTTCGACATCACCTACACCGGCGAGGCCGGCCGCCTCGAGCCCTGCCACACGACGTCGTGGGGCATGAGCACCCGCATGATCGGCGGGGTCATCATGACCCACGGCGATGACAAGGGCCTGGTCCTACCGCCCCGGGTCGCGCCGTACCAGGTGGTGATCGTGCCGATCGGCCGCGGCGATCAGGCGGAGGAGATGCTCGCCGCCGCCCGCGACCTCGCCGCTCAGCTCGCGGAAGCGGGCGTGCGGACCCACGTCGACGACCGTTCGCAGCTGTCCCCCGGCTTCAAGTTCAACGACTGGGAGCTGCGCGGCGTACCTGTGCGGCTGGAGCTCGGGCCGCGCGACCTCGCCGCGGGCACCGCCGTACTGGCCAGGCGGCTCGGTGGCGAGAAGGAGTCGATCCCGCTCGCCGAGGCGGCCGAGCGGCTGCCCGGCGTGCTCGACGAGTTCCAGGAGTTCCTGCTCCGGCGGGCTGTCGCGTTCCGAGACGACCACACCACCATCGTGGACTCGTGGGAGCGGTTCAAGGAGGCGGTCGCCACGGGCTGGGCGGTCGCGTTCCACTGCGGCCAGCCGGCCTGCGAGGACGCGATCAAGACGAAGACCGCCGCGACGCCGCGCTGCGTACCCCTGGACGGCGCGGAGGAGACGGGTACGTGCGTACGCTGCGGCGAGCCGTCCGCGTACGGCAAGCGCCTCGTCTTCGGCCGGGCCTACTGACCGGCCTCGAGCGGATCCCAGCGCCGCCCGGGTTGGTGGTTCCCTTCCACCGGGCCTGCGGACCGGCCTCGAGCCGGTCAGACGCGGGGTCGGGTCAGCTTCTGGCTTCCGCGGGTTCGGCGCTGCGCGCCCCCGCACGCTTGACGGGCCGCCCCTCCCCCGCGCCTCGCGCACTGACACGCTCTCGTACCCTCACATTCATGGCTGATCAGGCAAGCCACGGATCGGGCGGCGCGACGACCCGGCGCCGGCGCGCCGACGCCGGGCGCAGCATCGAGTCGATCCTGGACGCGGCGCTGAACGGCATCCTGACCGAAGGGGAACTGAACATGTCGGCGGTCGCCCGTGACGCCGGGCTCAGCCGCGTGACCCTGTACGCGCACTTCCCGACCCGGGAGGCGCTGCTGGAGGCGGTTCTGCGGCGCGCAGTCTCGCTCGCGGCCCTCGTGATCGACGACGCCGACATCGAAGCGCGGCACGGCGCCGCAGGCGCTCTCCCGCCTGCTCCGCTCCTCGTGGACGGTGCTCAGCCGCCATCGCAACCTGCACGCCGTCGCGTCCTCGGAGATGACCCCCTCTCGGCTCCGCGACCAGCATGAGCCGTTCGTCGACCCGCTGACGGCGCTCGTCGCTCGCGGCCAAGCCGAGGGCGACTTCCGCACCGATCTGCCGACAAGCTGGCTCATCGCCACCATCTTCAACCTGCTGCACCTCGCCGCGGAGGAGCTCGAAGCCGGCCACCTTGCCCCGGAAGAGACAGCGGACGTCGTCGCCGCCACGGTCCTGTCCGTACTCACCTGTCAGAACCGTTCGAGAGGCTGATGCGGGTAGTCCCTGAGGGAGGACCGGCCGGGGCGCAGGTGACCGGCGCCGGGGAAGCGAGAACGCTCCCGAAGACGCGGCAGCCGGATATCGGTCCGGCGCCCTTGGGCGGGACCCTGGTCGGCTTCTCCTCCTTGCTGGTCTTGCCGTGGTCGGTCCCGGGCTCGCCGACGCCTCCCTTGACGCAGCCGCCGAGGATCAGCCCGAGGGCGAGGAGGACGCCCGCAGCGGCCGTTCTCTTCGTCATGAGTGGTCCTCTCGTTGAGCTGGGAGTTGCTAGCAGGCCGCCGGTGTGGCCGACGGGCCCTCGACGGAAGCCCGGAAGGCCGCGACGAGGAAGAGGTCACCCAGGGCAGCGAGCGCAACGGCCAGCGCCGGCTCCATCCGCCTCGCGACCTGCTCGGCGAGCCGGCCGCCGGTGTCGAGGCACGCGTCCAGCGCCGCCACGAGGCGCGCGAGGGTCCCGCCCTCAGCCGACACGCTGAACGCCCGGTCGAGCTCGGCCCAGACGTCCGCCAGTGTGGGACCGACGCGGCAGGGCCCGTCCGCGGCGGGGCACACCTCGTACGCGTCGTCGACAAGACGCCAGACCTCGTCGCGGGCCCGACGTACGGCCACCGCGGCGGCGTCGTGCGCGTCCGCGATGGCGAGCCACAGATCCCAGTACGTCGGGCGCGCGTGGTCGGGGTGGCGGGCGTCGTGCGCGTTCTCCAGGATCGCGATCTCGGTCCTGGCGAGCTCTTCGTTGAAGCACGCCGTCAGCCGCGACAGCCGGCGCTCGACGCGCTCGGCCGAGGTCAGTACAAGCATCGGGAACCTCCTTGTGAGTGCGGTTCGATAACGGGTTCCCGACACGACGCGAAAGCGCGAGCGCCGGACCCAGGGAGCAGGCGAAGATGGGCGCGCTCATGCTTCGCACCGACAGTCCCCCGACCGGCGCCAGCCCGCCACCGGCGCTCGACTTCGGCCCGGCGGGCCACCTGTACGCCACGCATCCGCTGCACGCGTTCGCCGCCCGCTGCCCGCCCCCGCTCGCGGCCTGGGCGATCGATACGTACACGAAGACCGGCGCGACGGTCCTCGACCCGATGGCGGGCAGCGGAACGACGCTGGTGGAGGCCACCCTGCTCGGCCGCCGGGGGTGGGGCGCGGACATCGACCCCCTCGCCCGGCTCATCGCCAAGGCCAAGGCCACGCCGGTCGACCCCGCCGCGTGGGGCACGGTCGCCGCGCGGGCCGAGACGCTCGCCGCGGCGCCGGACGCCGACGACGGCTGGCGCCCGCCCCTGCCCGACCTCGACAAGTGGTTCCGCGCCGACGTCGCCGCCGACCTCGCACGGCTGCGGACGGCGATCGCCCGCTGCGACGCCGACCCGGGGGTACGCGACCTGCTCTGGGTCTGCTTCTCCTCACTGGTCGTCGCCCGCACGTCGGTCGCCAACGCCCGCGACCTGGTCCACTCCCGCCACCACTACCGCCCATGGAAGGCGAACCCCGACGTGCTCGCCCGCTTCTCCGCCAAGACCCGCCAGGTCGGCCGGATGCTGGACGACTTCCGCGGAAGACTCCAGAGCGCGGACGAGCCGGACGTACGCGTGGTGGGCGACGACGCCCGCGCGCTTCCGGTCTCCAAAGCGAGCGTCGACCTGGTCTTCACCTCGCCGCCGTACTGCTCCGCGCTCGACTACACGCGGGCCCATATCTTCGCGGTGGCCTGGATGCCGGAGATCCTGGGTGTCACGGCCGAGGCGTACCGCCGGCTGGGCCGCGCGTACGTCGGCAGCGAGCGCGCGCCGCTCGACACGGCGGGCCCGCGGGCGCTGCCTCCGCCCACCGGCGACGAGGGGGTCGACCGGATCGTCCGCGACCTGGCGAGCGACCGCAAGCGCGCGTGGATCGTCCATCGCTACTTCCGCGACATGCGCGCGGTCCTCGGCGAGTGCGCCCGGGTCGTCAAGCCCCAGGGGCGGGCCGTCCTCGTCGTCTGCCCCTCGAACATCCGCAAGGTACGCGTCCCCACCCATACGGTCCTCGCCCGGATGGCGACGTCGGCCGGCCGCTTCGCCGTCGAGGAGCTGCACGAGCGCACGATCAATGACAACCGGCGGGTGATGCCCTACCTGGAAGCGTCATTTGGCCCGAGAATGAGGACCGAGTACGTGATCGTCCTCCGCAGGAACGAGACCGATGGCTGACGCGGACCCGAGTCAGGAGGAGCTGCGTGCCCTGCACGAGGCGCTGCTGGCCGGCGACCCGACCGCGTCGGCCACGGCCGCCACGCTGCTGCTGCCCGCGCTTCGCCGTCGATTCGCCGGTCGCCACGACCTCGACCGCGCCGACATCGACTCCCTGGTCGGGCTCAGTATCGCGGCGTACATCGCCGAGCCGGAGAGGTACGACCCCGACAAGGGTCCCCTGCTTCCGTACCTCTACCGCGACGTCGACGGCGACATCGGCAACGAGGTGGCCAAGCGCGCCCGCCGTCCGGAGACCCCGCGCGACACCGAACTCCTCGAACTCAAGGCTGTCCACGGGAACCCGACTCCGGAGGACGAGGTCGTCGACAGGCTCGACTCGCTCGATCTTCCGCGGGAGACCGTCGAGGCCGCCCTCGAGGAGGTCGGCGGGCTGAGCGAGGAGGATCGGGAGTTCCTGTTGCTACGCGCTGAGGGGGTTCGGGACACGCACACGTACGCAGCGGTCCTCGGAATCGCTCACCTTCCCGTGGCGCAGGGGCGGCGCGCCGTCAAGCGCGCGAAGGACCGGCTGGACAAGCGACTGGAGAGAATCCGTGACCGGCTCAACGGATGACGCTGACCTCGACCCGGTCGTCGCCGCGCTCCGCGACGACCCCGCCTTCCTGGCCGGCCGCTTCGCCCTCACCGACGACGGGCGGGGGGTCGCGGAGCGCCTCGGACTCGACGAGGGGCGCCTGCGGCGTCTGCTGCTCTGCAAGGCGCCGACGCCGTCGCGCTTCGCCGCGGACGTACGGGCCATCGCCGGTCTCGTGACGGCCGACCCGTCGGCGCTCACCGCCACGCTGCGCGAAGTCGAGGCGGTCGCGGGCCTGCGGGGTGTCCGGGAGACACTCCGGCTCGGGTCCGCCGAGGGCGTGCTCGCCGCCGCCCGCGACGAGACCGACGACCACATGGGCCCCGCCGCCGACCGTGAGGTACAGCTTCGCGAGCTGGCCGACGGCGTGTGGCGGGCGTGCCCCGAGGAGGTGCGCGAGGCACGCGACATCGACGCCGCGGTCGCCTGGTCGGCGGCCCTCGCCCTGGTCTCCCTCCCCCGGCTCTCCGTCGCGGCGGTACGGGAGTGGCTGGCGGACCGGGGGGTGCCGACCGCGGGCGGCGACGACGGCGTGCCGCTGCGCGGGTTCCTCGTCGCGTACCGCGGCGTCGGCCTCGTGTTCGTCGACGGCACGCTCGACGCCGCGGAGCGACGCTTCACCGTCGCCCACGAGGTCGGCCACTTCCTGCTCGACTACCAGCTGCCACGCCGCCGGGTCCTGCGCGACGCGCCGGGGCTGATCGAGGTCGTCGACGGCGTGCGCCCGGCGACCCCCTCCGACCGCGCACAGGCCGTGCTCGCCCGCGTGCCGCTCGGCCCGCACACCCACCGGCTTGGTCACCACAACGTCGAGGACACCGCGTCGCGGTTCGCCCTCGAGCTGCTGTCACCGTTGGGCGAAGCCCTAGACGCCGTACGGGAGACGACCGAGCGACAGACGTCGTACCGCTTCGCCCTCGGCACGGCCGCCCGGCGACTGGCCGACCGCTTCCAGATCCCGCCGTACGCGGCCCGCACGCGGGCGCGGCAGGCCCTCGACGCCCTCGACATCCACCCCGACTTCTTCGAGCGGTAACTCCGGAACGATCGGTCAGATCAGATCACTCAGCCACGCCCATGAAACGCTGGATGGCGAGCATCTCTGCTTGGTCCTCCGGATCACGCGAGAGGCGATCCGCGGCTGCCTGCGCTCGCTCGGCCAGCGTCTCGCGGCGGGCCCACAGTATGGCGTGTCGGACCGCGTCGGACCGGGAGCGCTTGCTCGCAATCAGCGACGCGCGGCGTCGTTGCCACGGTCTCATCTGTGCGAACAGCATGATCACGGTTCCTCTCGACGCTCAAGACCATCGTGGCCTCTAGCTGGTTGCTCGCCAGGGCTGGCCGCCGCTCGGTTCTCGGCGGAGGTGCCGACAGCGATGATCTCAAGCTCGACCCTGCGGTTCCCAACCGTGCCGGAAGCCACATCACCTTTCTGGCGCGCTGCTGAACATCGTCGAACTGCGGGTTGTCGTGCCACGTCTCGCTGGACTGGGTAGTAGCGTCGTGGGCACTGCCGACTGTCGCACGCCACTCGTCCTCGTAGTAGGCAAGTCGGCGCTTGAGCGCGTCCAAGTCTCGCGGCAGAAACAGGTACTCCTCCATCTGTACCCTTCGGATCAGTCAGGTCGCCGGGCGATGACCAGGCCCATGCGATGCGTGTGCGGTTTTAGCTGTTCGACGTGGGGAGCCTCCACAAACGCCGGCGTGGAGGCCTCCCACAAGATGTCCCACCCCGTGAGGTATCGCCGAACCTCGCCCTCCTCAAGGTAGTGCTCGATCGCCTCGTGTCGGGGTTCTACGGCCATCATGAACTCCGCACCGAGCAGCCCGCCGGGCCTACACAACGCCTGCAGGCGGTCGACGAACTCGCCGAGCGGGCGGCGGTGATTAATCGAGTAGTGCCAGGAGCAGCTGGTCCACACAGCATCGGACGGCTCGAGGCGGTCGAGATCGAAGAGATTACGGTCGTAGATCGTTACGCGGCTCGCCAGATCCTCGATGCCCAGGCGACGGCGCAGTCCGAGCATCTGGCCGGGGACGTAGCCGGGAAGCTCGACCGCGCCGCCATCAAGAGCCTCCCGATCGCACTCAACGGCGAGCACGTGGTAACCACGACTGGCGAGCGGGATCACGAATTTACCATCCGAGGCCCCGACCACACACGCAGTGCGGATGGCTCGGGACGCGATCTCGTTGAGGAAAAGCGGAAAGAAGGTCCTGGTGTCTTTCCAGAGACTGGCCGTCTTCACAGGTGCAACCTCCGTCGAGTCGATGGACGAGGATTCGCTGTACGGCGTCGGACGGCTCCACCGCCGTCGTGTCAATCACGTGCGCGGGGGACCGTCGATACTCGCGCTCGATATCGACCGCATGCTCCTCGGCGAGAACGTCCCAGTTGTGGCGCGTGCCACGCTGCCGCAAGCGCCGCCCCCGCTCGCGGCCGTTGCAGACGAGCCGAAAGGTCAGGTCGGGTCGCGGGAGGCCCTGCAGCTCCACCCGGACATGTGAGCCCATGCCGCGATGGAAGGCCACCGTTCTCGCGAGGTAGCTTTCCGCCACGACCGAACGCCCGTCGGTGAGATGACGGCGAATTCGAGTGGCCGCGAGGCTGACTGCGGAGAGAAAGAACAGATAGCGGGCGTCCAAGTGCTCGTGGACGCGGAAGCAGTTCCGCAGGCAAGCGTACTCGGGAGGGACCGTAGGAAGATGCACAGCGCCGAGACGTGACGCGAGCAGGTCGGCGACCGTAGTCTTGCCGGTACACGCGAGTCCTTCCACGGTGATGAACATCGGTGTCACGCGGTTCGATACACCACATCTGGGATTGACTGGGCGAGTTCGTCGTTGGGTGCGGCTCCTAGGGAGGTACCCAATATGGGGTTGCTGGGCATATAGGGAGTGTCTGGGGCAGATCGGGTTAAAGAGGGGACGACCTGGGGTGT
>JBOHCT010000065.1:0-19395 GCA_050699055.1 Streptosporangiaceae bacterium
AAGCCAGCGTCCGAGGCTGGCAGGACCGCCACGCCCCCGAACATCGCCAAGATCATCCTCAGACGCTCCCCTCACGAATGATCACCCCAAATCGCTGCCAGCACGAGTCGGTGGATCCGGGCTCAGGTCCCGACGCACACGCTATCCAGTTTCCGCGTCCCCCGACCTGTGCCGACGGCGGGGCGGCGGCTCTCCTGCCGGTCAGAAGAGGCCGGCGATCTCCTGTACGGCGAGACCGGCGAAGAGCACGAGTGCCGCCGCCAGGGTCACTTTCGCAGCGATCTTGTTGGTGTACTGCCGGGCGACGCGCCGCCTGTTGAGGTGCCACAGCAGCACCATCGCCAGCAGGGGCAAGATCAGCGCGCCGAAGGCCGCGCACAGCAGCGCGAGGAATACCGGCTGGCCGAGCAGGACGATCGCGATCGAGGGGAACGTGCAGTATGCCAGAAAGCCGCGGAACCACCTGCTGTTCTGTGCGATGTAGCGCTCCGCGTCCTCGTCCGGTACGCCCCGCAGCACCCGCACGGAGTCGGCCAGCGGATAGCTCAGGCCGTTCAGCCCGCCGACGAGCGAGCTGAAGACGACGAAGAAGAACCCGACGAGGAAGAACCAGCGGATGGTGTCGCCGAGGGTGTCCGCGAGCGGGTTGGCCAGTGTCAGCAGGCCCTCACTCCCGCTGATCGTCTTTCCGCGCGTGAAGAGGAACTGCGAGCCGACGACGAAGAGCGAGAAGGCGAAGATGAACGTCACGATGTACCCGACCGCGGCGTCCAGGCGCATCGTGGGGATCCAGGCCGCCCTCCGCCAGCCCTTGTCCCTGACCCAGTACCCGTAGGTCGCGACAGAGAACGTCCCGCCGACGCCGCCGAGCAACGCCAGAATATTGAACGTCGAACCCGACGGGAGGCTCGGCCGGAGCGTCGACACGAACTGCCCCGCGCTCGAGAGGTTGGCGAGCGTGAACGCGGCCGTGCCGACGATGCCCAGGAACATCAGGACCACGAACACGGTCATGAACCTCTCGAAGATCAGAACTTGAGGATCGCCCCCAGGGCGGATGCCCACAGGAGGGTCATCCCGAAATGCGCGGACCCGGTCAGCGCGGAGATCAGGTCCCCGGCCCCGACGCCGCCAGCGGCCAAGACCAGACCTGGCCCGATGGCGGCGAGGCGGCTTCGCCACGAGCGGGGGACCGCTCCGGCTGGTTCCGACGTGGACATCACGTCACTCCCTCGACGACACTGCACTCGTCACGTCGGGCGCCGACCCGTCGCCGCTGACGAGATGGCAGGCCGACAGGTGCTCGTCGCGGGTCACGTCGGCGAGTTCCGGCACCTCGTCCCGGCACAGCGGTAGTTCCGCGACCGGGCAGCGGGTGTGGAACCGACACCCGCTCGGCGGGTCGATCGGGCTGGGCACGTCGCCCTCGAGCACGATCCTGGAGCGGGTGCGCTGGAGGGCGGGCTCGGGCAGCGGGACCGCGGACAGCAGCGACTGCGTGTACGGGTGGCGGGGGGCACGGAACAGCTGCTCACGCGTGCCCTGCTCGACGATCCGCCCCAGATACATCACGGCCACGCGGTTGCACAGGAACTCGACGGTGGACAGGTCGTGCGCGATGAACAGGCACGAGAACCCCATGTCCCGCTGCAGGTCGAGCAGCAGGTTGATGATCGACGCCTGTACCGAGACGTCGAGCGCGCTGACCGGTTCGTCCGCGATCAGCAGGCTGGGCCCGAGGACGAGGGAGCGCGCGAGCCCGATGCGCTGGCGTTGGCCGCCGGACAGCTCGTGCGGGTAGCGATACCGCATGGGCGCCGACAGCCCGACCCGCTCGAGCATCTCGGCGACCCTGCGGTCGGCGTCGCGACCCGACGCGATCTTGTGCATGCGCAGCGGCTCGGCGACGATCTGCCCGACGGCCATGCGAGGGTCGAGCGAGGAGTACGGGTCCTGGAAGACCATGTGCATCTCGCGGCGCGCGGGGCGCAGCTCGCGGCGAGAAACGTGGCTGATGTCACGGCCACGCAGGCGGATCGTCCCTTCCGTCGGCTCCAGCAGCCGCACGATGCAGTTGCCGACCGTCGACTTCCCGCTGCCGGACTCTCCCACCAGGCCGACGACCTCGCCGGCCCCGATGGTGAGGTCGACGCCGTCGACGGCGTGCACGAGCCCGCCACCACGCGTACGCGGCACGGCGAAGTGCTTCTTCAGCCCGCGAACCTCCAGGACAAGCTCACTCATGGCGCACCGCCTGACCGCGGGTGGTGGACTCGCCGGCGACGCCCGGGTGGTAGCAGGCGGCGTGCTGGCCCGGCCGCGTCTCCTCGAGCGGCGGCAACGCCGACCGGCACGGCCCGTCGGCCCGGGGGCAGCGCGGCGCGAAGACACACGCGGACGGTGGTTCCCGCAGCGTGGGCACCATCCCCGGGATCTCGCGCAGCCGGATGGGCCCGCCGTGGGCGACGAGGTCGGGGCGGGGCACCGCGCCGAGCAGGCCCATCGTGTACGGATGCTGGGGGCGTTCGAAGAGGTCACCGACGCTTCCCGACTCCACCTTGTGCCCCGCGTACATGACCTCGACCCGATCGGCGATGTCCGCGACCACGCCCAGATCGTGGGTGATGAGGAGAATGGAGGTATCGAGCTCGTGTCGCAGGTCGCGCATGATGTCGAGGATCTGGGCCTGGATGGTCACGTCGAGCGCCGTCGTCGGCTCGTCCGCGATCAGCACCCTGGGGTCGCAGGCGACCGCCATCGCGATCATCACGCGCTGCCGCATGCCGCCGGAGAGCTGATGCGGGTACTCGTCGACACGACGGGCGGGCGCGGGCATGCGGACGAGGTCCAGCAGCTCGACGGCCCTCTCCCGAGCCTGCCTGCGGGACATCCCCCGATGACGCCGAAGCACCTCACCGATCTGAAAGCCCACCGTGAAGGCAGGGTTGAGCGAGGTCATCGGCTCCTGGAAGATCATGGAGACGTCCCGCCCGCGGACCTCCCGCATCTCCCTGACGCCCAGGGATGTCAGGTCCCTGCCGTCCAGGCGCGCCGACCCGGTCATGGCTGCGGTGGGCGGCAGCAGCCGCATGACCGAGAGCGCCGTCATCGACTTGCCGCAGCCCGACTCCCCGACGAGGCCCAGCACCTCTCCGGCCTCGACCGCGAACGACATGCCGCTGACCGCGAGGACCTTCCCCTCATCAGTCGCGAACGTCACGTTGAGGTCCTCGACCTCGAGCCGGGGGGTCACGCACGCGTCCTCGGGTCGAGCACGTCGCGCAGCCCGTCGCCCAGCAGGTTGAACGAAAGAGTAGTGATGGCGATCGCCGCCCCTGGGATCACCGCGAACCACGGCGCCGGTGCGATGTAGGACTGCGCCTCCGACAGCATGGCTCCCCACGCGGGGGTCGGCGGCTGCATCCCGAGCCCGAGGAACGACAACACCGCGGCCCCGATGACGGCCGCGGGGATGGCGACGGTGGCCTGGACCACCAGCGGGCTGAACGTGTGCGGAAGGATGTGCCGGAACACGATGACGCGTGTCGGGGCGCCGTTGACGACTGCGGCCTTGACGTAGTCCTGCTCACGCAGCCCCAGAGCCTCGGCGCGGGAGATCCGCAGGAAGATCGGGACCTGCCCGACGGCGAGCGCGATGGTGGCGTTGGTGAGCGACGGGCCGAGGATCGCCGCCAGCCCGACGGCGAGGACGAGGAAGGGGAACGAGAGGACGACGTCGTTGCCGCGGCTGACGACCGGGTCGATCCAGCCGCGGAAGTAGCCGGAGACGAGGCCGATCGGCACGGCGACGACGGCCCCCAACAACGTGGCGAAGACGCCGGTCTCCAACGACGCCCGCGCCCCCCAGAGGACCCGGGACAGCATGTCGCGGCCGAGGTCGTCGGTGCCGAGCGGATGGCCGGTGCTGAACGGCGCCACCAGCACGCTGCTGTACACCTGCCGGGCCGGGTCGTACGGCGCGGCCCATGGCGCGAGGATCGCGGCCAGCGCGACGCAGATCACGCCCACGAGGCCGAGCACGGCCGGCGGGCGGCGGAGGAACCGGCGGCGTACCCGCTTCCGCTGCACGGCACGCGGGTCGACGGGAACGCTCGCGGCGGTCACGAGGCGCCTTCCGTCACCCGAACGCGGGGGTTGAGCAGCGAGTAGCAGATGTCGACGACGAAGTTCACGACGATGTAGCCGGTGGCGGTGAGCAGGATGACTCCCTCCAGCACCGGGTAGTCACGGGAGAACACGGCCTCCACGGTGAGCCGGCCCAGGCCGGGAATGAGGAAGATCTGCTCGGTGATGATCGCGCCGGAGATCAGCACGCCGAGCTGCAGGCCGACGACGGTGACGACCGTCGTGAGGCTGTTGCGCAGCGCGTGCACGCCCACGACCGACCACTCGGAGAGCCCCTTGGCCCGCGCGGTGCGGATGTAGTCGGCACCGAGGGACTCGAGCATCGCCGAGCGCATCTGCCGCATCACCACGGCGGCGAGGCCGATGCCGAGCACGAAGGCCGGCATGATCATGTGCGCCAGGTTGGTGGCGGGATGGGTAACCGGTACGAAACCGGAGGCCGGCAGCACCCGGAGGTTCACCGCGAAGGCGAGGATGAACAGGATGCCCAGCCAGAAGTGCGGCACGGACAGGCCGAGCAGGGAGCCGCTCGTGGAGGTGTAGTCCAGCCACGTACCCCGCCTGAACGCCGCGACGATGCCGATCGGCAGGCCGATCACGATCGCGATGATCACGGCGAGCAGCGCCAGCTCGAAGGTGATCGGGATGCGCTGGGCGAGTACTGAGGAGACCGAGAGGCCGGTCTTCGGCGACTGCCCGAGGTCACCGTGCAGCGCGTGCCCGATCCACGTGATGTACTGCACCGGGAGGGGTTTGTCCAGGCCGTACTCGTGCCGTATCGCCGCGATGACCTTCGGGCTGGCCGTCTCCGCCGACAGGGCGACCGCAGGACCGCCGGGGAGCGCCCG
Source organism: Streptosporangiaceae bacterium (assembly GCA_050699055.1). Classification (GTDB taxonomy): domain Bacteria; phylum Actinomycetota; class Actinomycetes; order Streptosporangiales; family JBOHCT01; genus JBOHCT01. Next base: position 4,995 of record JBOHCT010000065.1, read on the forward strand.
GATGCCCGCGAACACCACGACCGACGCCAGGAAGAGGGTGAGGAGGGACGCCCCGGCTCGCCGGAGGAGATACGATCTCACCTCGCGCCTCCCGTCCGTTCGCAGGCGCCTCCCGGGCAGCTCGCGGTCAGGGCCGTCACTCCGCGGGCCCCGTGAGGTGCCGACCGCTCGACCGACTCATCCGCCCGAGGTGAACCCCGCCGTCTTCAGCCGGATCAGGTTGTCCGCGTAGTAGTGGACCCCGGCGACCTTGCCGCTGACACCCAAGATCTCTCTCTCGTGGTAAAGGTAGATGATGTTGAGGTGCTGGTTCAGTGTCTGGACGAGCTTGCGGTAGATCTGCTTGCGCTGGCCCATGTCTGTGGTCGCCCTGGCCTTGTCCATGAGCGCGGTCACGTCGTCGTAGTTCGCACCGCTGTAGTTGAGCAGGCTGGTCGGCTCCCAGAACGGCGCGATGTTCTGGTCCGGGTCCACCCGGCCCGACCAGCCGATATGGAACGTCTCGAAGTCGCCCGCCTGGCTCTGCTTCAGCGAGGTGGTGAACTCCGTGGGCTTGACCTTCACGTCGAACCCGGCCTTCTTCGCCATGTTCTGGATCACCTGGCCGAGCTTCGTCGCGAGCTGGTTGTTGGCCTCCACTATCAGCGTGACGGGGATGGGCGTCTTCACCCCGCTGGCTTTGACGAGCTGCTTGGCCTTGGCGAGGTCCTGCTTCGGGCAGGGAACGCCGGTGAAGAACGGGCTGGCCGGCGAGATCGGGCTACAGCCCGGCTTGTACAGACCGTTGAAGACGACCTGGTTGATCTGCTGGCGGTTGAGCGACAGCGCGAGCGCCTGGCGCAGCTGCTGGTGCTTGGCGAGCGGGTTGTCGGCGGGTTTCTTGCTCGGCTTGCCCGCGCCGCTGGTATTGGACACGTTGATCGTGATGCCCTGGTAGCCGAGGGAGACCGGCATCTTCAGCTGGACGTCCGGGTTGCTCTTCAGGCTCGCGACATCGGACGGCTGCAGCCGGCCGGCGACGTCGACCGCCCCGGCACGCAGGTTGGTCGAACGAACGCTCGGTTGCCCGACGACCTTGAACGTCACCCGGTCCAGGTGGACCTTGTCCTTGTCGTAGTAGTACTTCGACTTCTTCAGCTCGATGCGGTCGCTCGACGGCCGCGAGTCGAAGCTGAACGGCCCGACGCAGACCGGGTGGTCCGAGAAGTCGTTACCCAGCTTCTTCAGCTGGGCCGGGGAGAGGATCATCCCGGCGCGCGCGGCGAGGATCGACGTCAGCGGCGCGTATGGACGCTTGAGGTGGAGCTTGACCGTCGATGGGTCCACGACCGTGACCTTGTCGATGGCGGTCAGCGACGACGCCCGCGACGACCTCTTGTTGTTGATGTCCCGCTCGAGCGTGGTCTTGACCGCCTGGGCGTTGAACGGCGTGCCGTCGTTGAACTTGATGTTCTTACGCAGGTGGATCGTGTATGTCTTGCCGCCGTCGCTGATCTGCGGCATGCCCGACGCCAGCTGGGGCACGAGCTCGGTCTGCGCGTTGATGTCGTAGAGCTTCTCGCACATGTTGATGAAGACGATGCGCCCGACATAGGTCTGCGCGGTCGTCGGGTCGAGCGCGTCGGGCGCCTCGGCAAGCGCCACCGTGAGGTGCCCGCCGTCCTTGATCTGGGCACCTCCGCCTCCGCCGCCCGAGGACCCCGACGAGGTGCCTGTCGGCGAGGAGCAGGCCGCGAGCCCCACCCCGAGGAGTGCGCTGATCGCGAGAACACAGTGACCGTGCTTCATGATCGCCCCTTGTTCCGAGCCGCCCAGACATCAGTCTGTATGCAACCACCGCTGACAGAGGACTGTCCAGCACACGCTGCAACGTTACGATTACGTACCGGACACGAGCTCGGTTCACGACCGGATTCGGCCGCCGGGCTGGTCAGGCGTCGTAGTCGAGCACGACCTTGTCGGTGCGCGGGTGGGACTGGCAGGTGAGCACGTACCCGGCCTCGACCTCGTCGGGCTCGAGGGCGTAGCAGCGGTCCATCTCGACCTCGCCGTCGCGGAGCCGCGCCCGGCAGGTGCCGCACACCCCGTCGGTGCAGGAGTACGGCGCGTCGTCGCGGACCGCGAGCGCGGCGTCGAGGACGGGCTCGGCGTCGGCGGGCAGGTGGAATGTGCTGGCACGGCCGTCGATGAGCACGGTCACCTCGCTGCCCTCCCGCCGCGCGCCGCGCGCCGGCCGGGGCGCGCGTTGGCGAGGGCCCTCGCCCGCGACGTGGAACAGCTCCATGTGCACGCGACGCGGGTCGACGCCCGCGTCGGCGAGCACGCGCCGGGCGTCGTCGATCATGCCGGACGGCCCGCAGAGGAACCAGTCGTCGATCGTCTCCGGCGGCAGCAGCGTACCGAGCAGGTCGCGCATCTTGTCGGCGTCGATCCGCCCGGCCAACAGCTCGATCTCGCCGCGCTCGCGGGACAGCACGTGCAGGAGGGTGAAGCGCCCCGGGTAGCGGTCCTTCAGGTCCTCGAGCTCCTCGAGAAACATGATCGACCGCGCCGTGCGGTTGCCGTACACGAGGGTGCAGCGGCTCCCCGGCTCCTCCTCGAGAACCGTGGCGAGGATCGAGATGACCGGCGCGATCCCGCTACCCGCCGCCAGCGCGACGACGTGGCGGCTGCGCAGGGGATCGGGACGGGCGACGAAACGTCCGGTCGGCGTCATCACGTCGAGCACGTCACCGGGCCGCAGCTCCTCGGCGGCGTAGGCGGAGAACGCACCGTCCTCCAGTCGCTTCACCGCCATCCGCAGCAGGCGTGAGCTCGCCGGCGCGCAGATCGAGTAGTTGCGACGGATGTCATCGGTGCCGCTGTCTCCGCCCTCAGGGCGGCGGACGGTGAGATGCTGCCCGGCGAGGAAACAGTACTCGCCGGCCAGCTCGACGGGCACCTCGAACGTGACCGCCACGGAGTCGTCGGTGACCGGCTCGACCGCGGCCACGCGCAGCGGGTGGAAGACCGCGTGCCGGCGAGCCTCGGCAGCGGCAGCGGGACCTGTCGGGTGGTCGTGCACCGCGTTGTTCATCGGGGGCTGTTCATCCCGGGCGTCACAGCGCTGTTCATAGGGGCTTCACGTGGTCGAACGGCTCGCGGCAGGCCCCGCACACGCGGATCGCCTTGCACGCGGTGGAGCCGAAGCGGCTCACCACCCGCGTCTCCGGCGAGCCGCACCGCGGGCAGCGTACGGTCAGCTCGACGTACGTCCGACTGCCGTGCGCGCCCGCCGGTCCCGGCGGGGCGATGCCGTGCTCGGCGAGCTTCCGCCGGCCGTCCGCCGAGATCCATTCGGTGGTCCACGGAGGCGAGAGGACGGTACGGACCGTCACCTCATGGCAGCCCGCCTCGCGGACGACCCGTTCGATGTCGGCACGGATCGCGTCGAGGGCCGGGCAGCCGGAGTACGTGGGCGTGATCGTCACCTCGACGCGTCCGTGGTCGTCGGCGTCGAGCGCGCGCAGGATGCCGAGATCACCGACCGTCAGCATGGGCAGCTCGGGGTCGGGCACGGCGGCGACCCGCTCGCGGAGCCTGTCCACGTCGGCGCGGGCGTGCTGGCGCAGCGTCGGCATTGTCACCATCGTGCCCCCGGGTACGCGCGGTGCAGGTGCTGCATCTCGGCGAGCAGGTAACCGAACGACTCGGTGTGCAGGCCGTGACGGCCTCCGGACGGGCGCCAGGCGATTTCGGGGCGGGCGAGCGTGGCCTCTGCCAGGACGCCGTCGACATAAGCGTCCCACTCGGGCCGCAGCCCCGCCGGATCGACGGCGACCCCGCGTGCCGCCAGGCCGGACTCCACGCCGTCACCCTCGAACATCTCCGCCGCGAACGGCCACACCCATGCCAGCCCCGCCCGCATGCGCTCGTGGCTCTCCTCGGTGCCGTCGCCGAGGCGCAGCGTCCACTGGGTGGCGTGGTCACGGTGGTACGCCGCCTCCTTCGCTCCCTTCGCGCCGACCCCGGCGAGGGTCCCGTCCGCGGAGCCGGCGAGACGCTCGTACAGCGCAAGCTGGTATGTCGAGAACATCAGCTGACGGGCGATCGTACGGGCGAAGTCGCCGTTCGGCTGCTCGACGAGTTGGAGGTTCAGGAAGTCGCGCTCGACCCGGAGGTAGGCCAGATCGTCCTCGGTCCGGCCGCGCCCCTCGACCTCGCCCGCGTACGCCAGCAGCGAGCGTGCCTGACCGAGCAGGTCGAGCCCGATGTTCGCGACCGCGATGTCCTCCTCGATCTCGGGGGCCTTCGAGATCCACTCGCCGAGACGTTGGGAGAGAAGGAGCGCGTCGTCGCCGAGGCGCAGCGCATACGTGACGAGGGGGTTACGAGTCATCGGGTCGCGCTCCCCTGGCCCGTCGACGCCGACTTGCTCGGCTCGCCGTTCCGTCACAGGTGCCGCACCTCGTCGGGGATGTCGTAGAAGGTCGGGTAACGGTAGATCTTGTCGGCGGCCGGGTCGAAGAACGGGTCCTTCTCGTCCGGAGAGGACGCGGTGATCGCGTCGGCGGGCACCACCCAGATGCTCACGCCCTCCATCCGGCGGGTGTACACGTCACGGGCATCCCGCAGCGCCATCCGGGCGTCGGGCGCGTGCAGGCTACCGACGTGCTGGTGGGAGAGCCCTCGCCGGCCGCGCACGAACACCTCCCACAGCGGCCAGGTCCTGCGGTGGGTGATGGGTGCGTCCCGCTGCGCGCTCACGCCGCCTCCTCCCCGGCGCGGGCATGCTTCCGCGCGTAGGCGGCCGCCGCCTCGCGCACCCACGCGCCTTCGTCGTGGACACGGCGCCGGTGATCCACGCGCTGCCGGTTGCACGGACCGTTGCCCTTGAGGACCTCCCGGAACTCCGACCAGTCGATCTCGCCGTAGTCGTAGTGCCCGCGCTCTGAGTTCCAGCGCAGGTCAGGGTCGGGCAGGGTCACGCCGAGCACCTCGGCGTGCGGCACGCACATGTCGACGAACCGCTGACGCAGGTCGTCGTTGGAGAAGCGCTTGATCCGCCAAGCCATCGACTGCGCGGAGTGCGCGGACTTGGCGTCGGGCGGGCCGAACATCATGAGGCTCGGCCACCACCACCGGTCGACGGCGTCCTGGGCCATCGCCCGCTGCCCGGGCGTGCCGCGACACAGGGTCAGCAGGAGTTCGTACCCCTGTCGCTGGTGGAAGCTCTCCTCGCGGCAGACGCGCTGCATCGCACGGGCGTAGGGGCCGTACGAGCAGCGGCACAACGGGATCTGGTTGGTGATCGCGGCGGTGTCGACCAGCCAGCCGATCGCGCCGACGTCGGCCCAGGTCCTGGTGGGGTAGTTGAAGATCGAGGAGTACTTCTGCTTGCCGGCGTGCAGGAGGTCGAGCAACTCGTCTCGGGAGACGCCGAGCGTCTCCGCCGCGCAGTAGAGGTACATGCCGTGGCCCGCCTCGTCCTGCACCTTGGCCATGAGGATCGCCTTGCGCCGGAGGCTCGGGGCGCGGCTGATCCAGTTGCCCTCCGGCTGCATGCCGATGATCTCGGAGTGGGCGTGTTGGGCGATCTGCCGGACGAGAGTCTCGCGGTACTGGTCAGGCATCCAGTCGCGCGGCTCCACGCGGGCGTCGGACTCGACGACGCGGGTGAAGTGTCTCTCCAACGCGGCCTCGTCGACCTCCGCGGGTGCGCTGCGGTCTACGTCACGGGCGGACTCGCTCGTGGTCATCCTCTCCCGCCCTTCCCGACCGAACGTTCGGTTCCATCGTGACTCGACGCGCGCGCCATGTCAATCGGGAGTGTCGGGAAGTATCATGCTCAGCGGAGTAACCGAATGTTCGGTCGGTAGGAGGAGTCAGAAGGAGACCGATGCCGGAGATGGAGGATAGCGTGCGCGGGGAAGGTGCGACGGCCCTCGCCCGCCGCTGCGCGGCGGCGATGTACGCGGCCGACGACGCCTCACGCCAGCTCGGCATCGAGATCAAGGACGTCGAGCCGGGTCGGGCGACCGCCCGGATACGGGTCGCCTCCACGATGGTCAACGGCCACGGCATGGCCCACGGCGGATACGTCTTCCTGCTGGCCGACACGGCCTTCGCATTCGCGTGCAACACCTACGGACACACCACCGTCGCCCGTAGCGCCGAGGTGGTGTTCGTCGCTCCGGTCCGCGAGGGCGACGAACTGGTCGCGTCGGCGGCCGAGCGGATCAGCTACGGCCGCAGCGGCGTGTACGACGTCACGGTGCGAAGGGCCGACGGCGGGGTGGTCGCGGAGTTCCGCGGACAGAGCCACACGACGAACGACCGGCTCGTCCCGGACGAAGGTCCGTCGTGACAGGGCACCCGGCGGGATCCACAACAGGGGCCACCCCGGGGACCGTCCGGTCCCGGCGACATGGCGCCCACACCAGCGAGACCCTGCTCGGCGTCGCGGCCGAGGTGTTCATCGAGCGCGGGTACGACGGCACCAGCATGGAGGACCTCGCGCGCGCGGCCGGCATCACGAAGTCATCGATCTACCACCACGTCCGTGGCAAGGAGGCGCTGCTGCGGCTCGCCGTCGGCCGTGCGCTCGACGGCCTCTTCGCGATTCTCGACGAGCCGGGTTCGCTGCGCGGGGGCGCCGTCGACCGCCTCGAACACGTCGTTCACAGAACGGCCGAGGTTCTCGTCGCCGAGCTGCCGTACGTCACCCTGCTGCTGCGGGTGCGCGGCAACACCGAGACCGAGCGCTGGGCCATCGACAGGCGGCGGGAGTTCGACCGCAGGGTCGCCGCCATCGTCGACGAAGCGGTACGTGACGGTGACCTGTGCGACGACGTCGAGCCCAGGCTGGTCACCCGGCTTTTGTTCGGCATGGTCAACTCGATCAGCGAGTGGTACCGCCCGGCCCGCGGCCTGCGGGGTCCCGAGGTCGCCGACGCGGTCACCCGGATCGCCTTCGACGGCCTCCGCCGCCACTGAGACCCTATTGGTGAACCTCGCGGGCGTCGGCCCCGCGGGCCTCCTGGCTTCGGTTCACGTGCTCCCGAGACTCCGCGGTTTTTCGCCCCTGGCTGCGCCCCGCCACCCCCGGTGGCCCTCGGACGCTCCGCTCGGGAGCCTGCCCGGTCACCGCGGCGCCTCCCGCCCTTCTGGTGCGGTCAGGAGGCGAAGCGGGCGCCGAGACCGCCGTCCACGTACACCTCGCTGCCGGTCATGAAGCTGGCCTCGTCGCTTGCGACGAACGCGACGACGTTCGCGACCTCGTCGGGCGCACCGATCCGGCCCAGCGGGTGCGCGGCCATAGCCTGCCGCTCGGCCCCGGCGGGATCGGGCCCCTGCGACAGCGCCTCGTCGACCAGCCGCGTCCGGATGTAGCCGGGACAGATCGCGTTGACCCGGATGCCCGCGGGTCCGTAGTCGAGGGCCAGGCTGCGGGTCAGCCCGACGACCCCCGACTTGGCGGCGGCGTACGGGAACATTCCCCGCGTGGTGAGCCGGGCATGGATCGACGCGATGTTGACGACCGACCCACCTCCGGCGGCACGCATGAGCGGCAGCACGTGCTTGCACATGAGCCACGCGCCCTTCAGGTCGACGGCGAACACCCGGTCCCAGTCGGCCTCGCTCATCTCGGTGGCGTCGTAATAGGCGTTGACGCCGGCGTTGTTGACGAGGACGTCGACCCCGCCGTACGCCGAACGGGCGGCCGCCACGACCTCCCCGACGTCGGCCTCGCGCGTCACGTCGCCCGGTACGAAGAGCACCTCACCGCGAGCGGACAGCTTCGCGCGGGTGTCCTCTCCCGCGACCTCGTCGAGGTCACAGAACGCGACCCGCGCGCCCTCCTTCACCGCCTTCGCGATCACCGCCCGGCCGATGCCCTGGCTGCCGCCGGTGACGAGCAGGCTCTTGCCGGCAAGCCGCATGCGGCCTCCTCCCACCCTCACGCCTCGCTGACACCGATCGGAACGGCGAGCCGCGGCGCCGGCAGCTTCGAGCCGACCGCCTCCGGGTAGTAGCGATCCAGCAGGTCGAGGCCGATCCGCGCGCGGCGGACGCGCTCCCGGCCCATCGCCGCGGGAAGGTCGCCGAGATGCCCGCCGCTGGGGTAGATGTCAGGGGCGTTGCGCAGACCGAACTTCACGTACACCGGCGCCGCGACCCGTACGATCTCGGGGATCTCGTAGTGGCGTACGAAGCCGCCGATGTTATCGGGCGCCTCCACGTAGATGTCCAACGGGATGTCGACGGCCTGGCGGATCGCCGCGAGCTGGGCGAGAGACAGGTCGGTGGGGGTGTTATAGGTGTTCGCGCCCAGCTCCTCGACCAGCCGGATCGACGCCGGGTTGGCGCAGCCCATCATGACGCTGACCTTGAACTGCATGTCCCCCGGCAGTTCGCCGGCCTCCCGCATCGCCGCGGCGATCCGCAGCACCCCGACGTCTGTCACCAGGACGCTGCGCAGCCCGGCCGCGGCCGTACGGCGGATGTCTTCGAGGCAGTAGACGAGCTGCTCGGTTCCTCGGGCCTGGGAGGCGACGGCCTGCCCCGCCGTCGAGGTCGCCATGGCACCGGTGTCCCATCCGGCGGACGGGCGGGCGAACAGGCTCACCTCGACGTCACGGGCGGCGGCCCGGTCGCGCATCTCCGCGAGCTCCGCGTCGGTCTGCAGCATCCCGCCGCTGCCCTGGGAGACGCGATGAACGGTCACCCCGTGTTCGTCGGCGGCCTCGAACACGGCCGCGAGGACTCCCGGGCCCTCGACGCTCGGGATCTCGACTCGGTACTGCGCCCCGTCAGGGAACCGTTTCTCGCTGGTCGGCAGGTCGTGAGCCTCCGATCCCGGCAGGCCCTGCGCCCGCAGAAAACTCCGCGTCGCCTCCACGCCCTCGCTCCTCACTCATCCCACGTCGTCCGACGTGGCACGAGCGTATCGAATCGAAGGAGGCCCGCCGCCCCGGCGGGGCCGCTCCCCCGGACGAAGCACCGCAATGCGGCGTGTCCGCTCAGGTCGCAAGCGTACGCTCGTGAGCGGCGATGCGAACTCGCGCGACGGACCGAACGGAGGGCCATGACGCGCACACTGAGCGTCGAGATCGTTCTTGACGCCCGAGCGGAGCTGGGCGAAGGGCCCGCGTGGGACGCCCCCGCCGAGCGCCTCGTCTGGGTCGACATCACCGGCGGCACCGTCCACGAGCTGCGGCCGAACGGCGCGACCCGCTCCTGGAAGGTGGACCAGCACGTCGGCGCCGCCGCTCCGCGGGCCTCTGGCGGGATGCTCCTCGCCGTACACGACGGGTTCGCCACGCTCGAGGACGGTGGCTTGCGGATGCTGGCTCCTGTTGAGGCGGACAAGCTGGAGAACCGCATGAACGACGGCAAGTGCGACCCGCAGGGACGCATGTGGGCCGGCACCATGCCGTACGACGAGCAAGGGGCTGGCGGGGCGCTGTACCGCATGGATCCGGACGAGCGGGTGCACACGATGCTCACCGGGACCCAGATATCCAACGGACTCTGCTGGAGCCCCGACCAGCGCACGATGTACTACATCGACACGCCGACGCTCGGCGTCGACGCGTTCGACTTCGACGCCCCGACCGGCGCCATCGCGAACCGCCGGCGAGTCGTTACGATCGAGGACGGCCCGGGCATGCCCGACGGCATGACGATCGATGACGAGGGGTGCCTCTGGGTCGCGCTGTTCGGTGGCGGTCAGGTGCGCCGGTACACACCGGACGGGTCACTCGACGCGGTCGTCGAGGCACCCGCCAGCCAGACGACGAGCTGCGCTTTCGGCGGACCGGGCCGCGACGAGCTGTACATCACCAGCGCGGCGCGCGGCAAGGGAGACGAGGAACCGCACGCCGGCGCGCTGTTCCGCTGCCGCCCGGGTGTCACCGGCCCGGCCGCGACGCCGTACGCCGGCTGAGCGCCCCGGCGACCCATGATCCGTTTGAGTCGCGACGGAACGACCGTTGACGGCCGTTTCCCGACTCCGGAAACGGATCATGGTCGTCTGGGCTCGCCTCCCCACCCGACCCGGACAAGCAGGAGTCGGCGGAGAGCTTCGGGCTGGCGTACGAGACCGCCGACATCGCCCCGGCCAGCGGGTGGACGAACACCCCCGAAAGCGACGCGGCCGCTCCGCCGCGGGAAACCTCGCTGCTCGTCAAGTCCACGTGGGACGCGGTCAACCCCGACCGCCGGTACGACCTCTACGTCTACGACGGCAAGGTCGACGGCGTGCCCGCGTACGACACCGTCCTCATCGTCCCGGACGAGGACGGCAAGGACGCGAACGACGCGGTCGCGACACTGCACACCGGCGACTGGGCCGACATCAAGCTGCGCGGCGGCGACGGCCTGACCGGCTCACGGGCGGGCGAGACGGCCGGCTTCTACACCAAGCTGATCCGGCTCGCCCCGGACCTGTCGCGCTTCAAGCTGTACTTCACCAGCGTCGACCGGCTGCACGCCGACTGCGACACCGCGGCGTGCGCGGACCTGCCGCCCGGGGCGTCCGGCGCGGACCGGCTCGAGGCGTACCTCGCGAACCATGCGCCGACGTGGATCAGCGCCGACTTCGCGCCGCTGGAGGCACGGATCATCGACGAGCGGACGTACGTCGAGCAGGGGCTGCGGCTGAACCAGGCCTACGGCGACGCGGTGACCCGCTTCATCCTCGGAAGGCTGCAGCCCGACGTCCTCGCCACCTCCGACCACGGCTTCGCGCCGCAGTGGCTCGCCATCAACGCGGGCGAGGTGCTCCACCGCGCCGGGCTCGCCGACGCCGCCCAGCCGTACAACTGCGGCGTGGCCGACCAGGGCGAGACGTCAGCCAAGGCCTGCTGGGCCGGAGGCACCGCACAGATCTACATCAACCTGAAGGGCCGTTACAAGGACGGCGTCGTGCCGCCGTCGCGCTACCACGCCGTCCAGCAGAAGATCATCGACGCGTTCCGCGACCTGCACGGCTCCGACGGGCGGCAGGTGATCCTGCGGACCTTCACCAAGGACCAGCTCGACGACGTCCAGGGCAGCGACTCGCTGTACCCGCCGCGCCGCGGCGACGTCGTGGTCGTCGCCCGGGCGCCATACCAGTTCGAGGCGCCGACTCCGGGCAAGGTCATCGCGCTGTCGCACTTCTTCGGCCAGCACGGGTACCTGCCGGACACCGTGGACATCCGACACGACGTGAACATGCACGCGGTGTTCGTCGCGGCGGGTCCCGGCATCGGACACCCCAAGGAGGTCCGCGGGGTGCGCGTCGTCGACGTGGCACCCACTGTCTCCTACCTGCTCGATGTGGACCCCCCGCGCGACAGCGTCGGCAAGGTGCTGCACCGGATCCTGCGACACCGCGGACGGGCCGCCTGACCGGCACGAGCAGCCCAACAGAACGAAGGCACGCTGGGCGTCCGTTCCCGGCCCCGGTGGGTCGGCGCGCCGGCTGGGCGCGGCGGGAATGCGACGAGCGTCCCCAGCGTCGTCCCCTACTGGAACCGTGCACGAGTCCGGGTCGCCGCTAGCGGAAGGCAGGAAGTGGCCGACGAATCGTTCTCCCTGGAGCTCACCGGCGACCAGGTCGAGATGCGGGACTGGGTACACGGATTCGCGGCCGACGTCGTGCGCCCCGCAGCCGCGGAGTGGGACGAGCGTGAGGAGACGCCGTGGCCGATCATCCAGGAGGCGTCGAAGATCGGCCTGTACTCGCTCGAGTTCTTCGGCACCCAGTGGGGCGACGCGTCCGGCCTCGGCATCCCGATCGCGTTCGAGGAGCTGTTCTGGGGGGACGCCGGCATCGGTCTGTCGATCGTCGGCACCACCCTGGCCGCCGCGGCGGTCGTGACGAACGGCACGAATGAACAGATCGGCGAGTGGCTGCCGCGGATGTTCGGCACGCCTGACGACATCGCGCTCGCCGCGTTCTGCTCCTCCGAACCGGGCGCGGGCTCGGACGTGGGAGCGATGCGCACGCGCGCGGAGTACGACCAGGCCCGCGCCGAGTGGGTGCTGAACGGCACGAAGACATGGGCCACCAACGGCGGCATCGCGGGAATCCACGTCGTCGCCGCCTCCGTCGACCCGTCGCTCGGCACCCGCGGCCAGGCCAGCTTCGTCGTGCCCCCCGGTACGCCCGGCCTCTCGCAGGGGCAGAAGTTCAAGAAACACGGCATCCGCGCCTCCCACACCGCCGAGGTCGTGCTCCAGGACGTGCGCGTACCGGGACACTGCCTGCTCGGCGGCAAGCAGAAGCTGGACGAACGGCTGGCCCGAGCCCGCGAGGGTGCGGCCCGCTCCCGGTCGACGGCGGCGCTCGCGACGTTCGAGGCGACCCGCCCGGCGGTGGCGGCGCAGGCGGTCGGCATCGCCAGGGCCGCGTACGAGTACGCGCTCCGCTACGCCACCGAGCGGGTGCAGTTCGGCCGGCCGATCGTCGAGAACCAGGCGATCGCGTTCATCCTCACCGACATGCGTACCCGCATCGACGCGGCACGGCTGCTCGTCTGGCGGGCCGCGTGGATGGCACGCCAGGGCAAGGCCTTCGAGGCGGCCGAGGGGTCGATGTCGAAGGTGTACGCGGGGGAGACCGCCGTCTGGGTGACGGACCAGGCGATCCAGGTCCTCGGCGGCAACGGCTACACCCGCGAGTACCCGGTCGAGCGGATGCACAGGGACGCGAAGATCTACACGATCTTCGAGGGCACGAGCGAGATCCAGCGGCTCATCATCGGGCGGGCGATCTCCGGGCGCTACGTCCCGTGAGCACGGAGCGGCGAGCCGCCGAGCGAGTCAGAGCGGGCGGGCGGGAAGCCGCCCGGCCGCGAAGCGAGCGAGAAGGTGAGCGCGACCGGTGAGCAGAGCCAGCATCCTGCGTCTGTTGACGCTCGCCTGCATCTGGGGGGCGAGCTTCCTCTTCATCAAGATCGGCCTCACCGGCTTCAGCCCCACAGAGATCGTCTTCGTCAGGATCGCGCTCGGTGCGGCCGTCCTCCTGGGCATCCTGCACGCCCGCGGCCGCCGCCTGCCCACTGACCCGCGCACGTGGCTCCACCTCGCCGTGGCGGCGATCTTCGGGAACGTGCTGCCGTACTTCCTCTTCGCGTGGGCCGAGCAGACAGTCGCCTCGAACCTGACCGGGGTGCTGAACTCCGCGACACCGCTGTTCACGCTCGGCATCGCGGTCGCCGTCGGGCGGGAGGGGCGGGTCGGCGGCGACCGCGTCGTCGGGCTGCTTCTCGGCTTCGTCGGCGTCGTGGTGGTCCTCGCGCCCTGGCAGGGTCTGCACGCCGCCGGTCCGCTCGGTGCGCTGCCCGGCGAGATCGCCGCCGTGGGCGCGGCGATGAGCTACGCGATCTCCTACATCTACATCGACCGCTTCATCGCCGGTCGCGGGCTTCCTCCCCTCGTGCTCGCCGGGAGCCAGCTCACCGCCGCGACCCCTCTCGCGTTCATCGCGGCCATGATCGCCGGTTTCGCCCCGGTCACACCGCACCCGCCCGCGCTCGCCAGCGTCGCGGCGCTGGGGGCACTCGGCACGGGCGTCGCCTACATCCTGATGTACCGCCTGATCACCGATGAGGGGCCGACGCCGGCCTCGACAGTGACGTACGTGATCCCCATCGTGGCGGTCATGCTCGGCGTCCTCGCGCTCGGTGAGCCGCTCGGCTGGAACCTCATCGTCGGCACCGCGGTGATCCTCATCGGTGTCGCGCTCACCAACCAGGTACTCGGCCGTGCGGTGCTCGGCAGGGGCGGCATCGCCGGCCGCGCGCTGAACGGCCGTCGGGTGCTCAGGAGCCGGCGCACCGGGGACCGCGGCGTGAGCTGCTCCAAATGAGGTCACGGGTTCACGCCGCGGCCGGCCTGGTCACCCGCCCGAGGAACAGCGGCGCGCCCCTCTTCGTGTCGGTCACGGTGTACAGGAATGGACGATCGGCGGTCACTTCGAGGTCAGGTGGGCGCGGCGCCGAGACGACCGACACCCCGGTACCGGTCGCGGCCGCGGCCTCCGTCCCGACCTCATCGACCGTGACGACGGCACGGTGAACCGCACTGCTCACCGCGAGGTCCGAGGCGCTCGAGATCCCGGAGAAGTCGGCGCGGGTGGTGAACGCGTCGGATACCCCGAGCCGGCGCAACACAGGGATCAGGTCCCACCCTGACTCCACATGGAACCTCGGCAGCCCCAGCGTCAGCCGGGTGGGACGCGTGTCCTCGACCAACGCGCTCGGCCCGTTCGTCCGCATCAACTTCTCCAGCGACGCGAGGCCGCGGTCCGGGAGAAGCAGCGTCATCGCCAGCCGGCCGTCGGAGTAGGGTGCAGATCTTCTGGAGGCACCCGATTCGGTGTCGAAGCGGACGATTGGTCATGCGGCGAGGACGCTGGGGTCTTTGTATC
>JBOHCT010000066.1:0-19356 GCA_050699055.1 Streptosporangiaceae bacterium
CGTGGACGCGCGCGGGCCCGCGCGGGGTGCCGACCGGCAGGACCCGGGTCACAGCTGCAGCGACTTGGTCGTCAGGAACTCCGCCAACCCGTACCGGCCAAGCTCCCGACCGTGGCCGGAGTGCTTGAACCCGCCGAAAGGCGCCTCAGGGTTGAACTGGCCGCCGTTGATGTCGAGCTGGCCGGTGCGGATCCGGCGGGCGACGTCGATCCCGTGGTCCTGGTCGGCCGACCAGACGGCGCCCGCCAGCCCGTAGGCGGAGTCGTTCGCGATCCGTACGGCGTCGTCCTCGTCGGCGTACGGCAGGATCGACAGCACAGGTCCGAAGATCTCCTCCTGGGCGATCGTCATCTGTGATCGCACGCGGCCGAACACCGTCGGACGCACGTAGTAGCCGCGGGAGAGTCCCTTGGGCGGTTCCGTCCCTCCCGTCGCCAGCCGGGCACCCTCTACCGTGCCGCGGTCGATATAGCCGCGGACACGGTCGCGCTGCCCGGCCGACACGACGGGACCGAGGCGGGTCTTTTGCTGGAGCGGGTCACCGGGCGCGTAGCGCTTCGCGACCTCGACCGCCCGGTCGACGATCTCGTCGTGCTGGTCGCGGTGGACGAGCATGCGGGTCCATGCGTTACAGGTCTGCCCGGAGTTGAGGAAGCAGTTGGCCACGCCGACCTTGACGGCGGTGGCCAGGTCGGCGTCGGGGAGGACGACGTTGGCGGACTTGCCGCCGAGCTCCAACGCCACCTTCTTCACGTCCCGCGCGGCCAGCTCGCTGATGCGCCTGCCGGAGCGTACCGAACCGGTGAACGACACCATGTCGACACCTGGATGGCGGGCGATGGCCTCACCGACCGTCGAGCCGTACCCGGTCACGAGGTTGAGGACTCCGGCCGGCAGCTTCGCCTCGTCGATGATGTCGGCGAGGAGGTACGCGCACAGCGGGGCGACCTCGCTGGGCTTCAGCACGATCGTGCACCCTGCCGCGAGCGCGGGAGCGACCTTGGCCACGACCTGATGAAGCGGGTAGTTCCACGGTGTGATCGCTCCGACCACACCGACCGGTTCCCTGAGGACGAGCGAGTTGCCGATCCGCTCCTCGAAGGCGTACTCACGGGTGATCGTGGGCAGTGACGAGGCGACAGAGAGCGGAAGGCCTGCCTGGATGCTCGTCGCGATGCGCAGCGGCGTGCCCACCTCGGTGGCGATCGTCTGGGCGACCTCGTCCTTCCGCTTGTCGAGTCCCTCCGCGACACGTTCGATTGCCGCCGCGCGATCGTCCGGGCTCGTGAGCGACCATTCGTCGAAAGCCGCGACCGCCGCTTGCACCGCACGGTGGATGTCCTCCGACTTCCCGGCCGGGACCTTCGCGACGGACCGCTGCGTCGATGGGCTTTCGACGTCGATGGTCTCGTCGGTCGACGGCTCGACCCACCGGCCGCCGATGTAGAAGCTGTCACGTGACTGCACCGAAGTCTCCTCCCGCAGCCTTCTCCTCGGGCACATCTGTCACGCTAACCCGCGGCCGCCGTTGTGGACGCGGAGACGCACGTGATCTCAGGCCTCGGCGAAGGCCTCCGGCGGGGGGCAGGTGCAGGCGAGGTGCCGGTCGCCGTAGGCGTTGTCGATGCGCCGCACCGGCGGCCAGTACTTCGCCTCACGTAGTGACGCCACGGGATAGGCGGCCTCCTCGCGGGAGTACGCGTGCGACCACTCGTCGGCGCTCACCGCCGCGGCGGTGTGCGGGGCAGCCTTGAGGGGGTTGTCGTCCCGGTCGAGCTCCCGCGAGGCCACGCGGGAGATCTCGCGGCGGATCGCGATCATCGCGTCGCAGAAGCGGTCGAGCTCGGCGAGCCCCTCGCTCTCCGTCGGCTCGATCATCAGCGTGCCGCCCACGGGGAACGACATCGTCGGCGCGTGGAAGCCGTAATCGATGAGGCGCTTCGCGACATCCTCGTTGGTGACGCCGGCCTCCTTCGCGAAAGGACGGAGATCGATGACGCACTCGTGCGCGACGAGTCCCTTACGACCCGTGTAGAGGACCGGGTAGTGGGGCGCGAGCCGTTGGGCCACATAGTTGGCGGTAAGGACGGCCGCTTCGCTGGTCCGGCGGAGCCCCGCGCCGCCCATCATCCGGATGTAGGCCCAGGAGATCGGCAGGATCCCGGCAGAACCCCACGGCGCTCCCGCGAGCGGCCCGACGCCTGTGTCCGGTCCCGCCTCCGGGCGCAGCGGGTGGTTCGGCAAGAAGGGTGCGAGGTGGGCACGTACGCCAATCGGCCCGACACCCGGTCCTCCCCCACCGTGCGGGATACAGAACGTCTTGTGCAGGTTCAGGTGCGAGACGTCCGCGCCGAGCTCCGCGAGCCGCGTGATACCCAGCAGGGCGTTGAGGTTGGCGCCGTCGACGTAGACCTGTCCCCCGCCGTCGTGGACGACATCACAGACCTCGGTGATGGTCTCCTCGAAGACGCCGTGCGTGGAGGGATAGGTCACCATGATCGCGGCGAGCCGGCCGCGGTGCTGGTCGACCTTGGCACGCAGATCCCCCAGATCGATGTTCCCGCCCTCGTCGCAGGCGACGACGACGACTCGCATCCCTGCCATGACCGCGCTCGCGGCGTTGGTGCCGTGGGCGGACGACGGGATCAGGCACACGTCACGCCGCGCGTCACCCCGGGAGTCGTGGTAGGCGCGTACGGCGAGCAGCCCGGCGAACTCCCCCTGCGAGCCGGCGTTCGGCTGCAGTGAGACGGCGTCGTAGCCGGTGATCTCGGCGAGCAGGCGTTCCAGCCCCCCGATCAGCTCAAGGTACCCGTCCGCCTGATCGAGCGGGGCGAACGGATGGATGCTCGCGAACTCCGGCCACGTGATCGGCTCCATCTCCGTGGCCGCGTTGAGCTTCATGGTGCAGGAGCCGAGCGGGATCATCGACCGGTCGAGCGCGATGTCGCGGTCCTCGAGACGGCGCAGGTAGCGCATCAGCGCGGTCTCGCTGCGGTACCGGTGGAAGACGGGGTGGGTGAGGAGGTAGTCGTTGTCCCGTCGCAGCTCCTCAGGCAGGCAGTCGGGCGTCGCTTGGCTGGCGCTGTCGAGCGCGGCGACGTCGCCCGACGCGCCGAATGCCCGCAGCACCGCCGTCACGTGCTCCCGGCGCGTGACCTCGTCGGTGGAGACGCCGACGTGGTCGGGGTCGACGAGTCGGAGGTTGACCCCCCGCTCGCGGGCAGCCGCGACGACCGCCTCGGCCCGCCCGGGCACGCGCGCGAGCACGGTGTCGAAGAAGCCCGCGTGGACGACCTCGACGTCGGCGCCACGGAGGCCCGCGGCGAGCAACGCCGCGTACCTGTGCACGCGACGCGCGATCGTCCGCAACCCGTCGGGTCCGTGGTAGACGGCGTACATGCCCGCCATGACCGCGAGCAGGACCTGGGCGGTGCAAATGTTGCTGGTGGCACGTTCGCGGCGGATGTGCTGCTCACGGGTCTGCAGGGCCATGCGGACCGCGGGCCTGCCGTCGGCGTCCTGGGAGACGCCGATCAGCCGGCCAGGAAGCTGACGCTGGAGTCCCTCGCGTACCGCCATGTAGCCGGCGTGCGGGCCGCCGAAGCCGAGGGGTACGCCGAACCGCTGCGCCGAGCCGATCGCGATGTCGGCGCCCATCTCGCCGGGAGGACGAAGGAGGGTGAGCGCGAGCGGGTCGGCGGCCATGGCCACGAGCGCCCCACGCTCATGGGCCTGCCGCACGACGTCGCTCCAGTCGCGGACCACCCCGCTCGAGCCTGGGTACTGCACGAGCACGCCGAACACGTCCACGCCGAACACGTCAGTGTCGGTCAGGCCGGCGGGCAGTCCGTCGGAAAGGTCCGCGACGACCACCTCGACCCCGAGCGGCTCTGCCCGTGTCCGGATGACCGCGACCGTCTGCGGGTGGCAGTCGGCGTCCACGACGAACACCCCACCGTGTCCATGGGCGGCGCGGCGGGCCAACCCCATGGCCTCGGCCGCCGCCGTAGGCTCGTCGAGCAGCGACGCCCCGGCGATCGGCAGACCCGTGAGGTCAGCGATCACCGTCTGGAAGTTGAGCAGCGCCTCCAGCCGCCCCTGTGAGATCTCTGCCTGGTACGGCGTGTACGCGGTGTACCAGCCGGGGCTCTCGACGACGTTCCTGCGGATGACGGACGGCGTGATCGTGTCGTGGTAGCCGAGGCCGATCATTTGGGTGAGCACACGGTTGCGTCCGGCGAGTTCCAGAAGCTCGGCCAGCGCCTCGGTCTCGGTGGCGGGAGGTGGAAGGTCGAACGGGCGCGACGTGCGGATCGCCTCGGGGACGGCGTCGGCGATGAGGTCTTCGGCCGAGGAGTAGCCGATGGCCGCGAGCATCGCGGCCTGCTCCTCCGTAGACGTTCCGATGTGCCGGCCCGCGAAGGGCGCCACCTGTTCTAGCTGGGTGAGAGATGGCCGATCGTTCATGAGGACCTCCTCGACGGCGCCTCTGGCTTGGCGTACTCGGTCGGCCCTCCCCTCTGTCCGGACGCCTGAGAACGCCACACGCGGCTCGTCGGTAGGGCGCCGCGGCGCCTCTGTCCAGAGCGGCCTCGCCCGTGCGGTCCTTTTGCCTGAGAGTTTCCGGGAGGAGTTGCCCCTTCGGCGCTCCGGCGCTGTCGACGCGGAGTCTCTCCCGCACGGGGTCTCCGGCGATTCCGACTCTACCGAAGGATCGCGGTTCCCGGGCTACACGGCGACGACCCGGTCGTGCCGGTTAGCCGGCGCGGCGGGCGTGACGTCGCTGGGCGAGCTCGTCGGCGGGGTGCTCGACCTCCTGCGGTTCCGCACTCTCGGCGGGGAACTCGGCGAGGGAGCCCTCCACCTCGCGCCACACGGTGCCGATCGCGATCCCGAACACGCCTTGACCGCCTTGGACGAGGTCGACGACCTCGTCGGTCGAGGTGCATTCATAGATGCTCGCCCCGTCGCTCATCAAAGTGATCCGGGCGAGGTCGCGGACGCCTCGCTCCCGGAGGTGGCGGACCGCCGCGCGAATGTTCTGCAGCGAGACGCCCGTGTCGAGCAGCCGCTTGACGACCTTCAGGACCATGATGTCACGGAAGCCGTACAGGCGCTGGCTACCAGAGCCGTGGGCGGCACGCACCGTCGGCTCGACGAGTTCGGTGCGCGCCCAGTAGTCGAGCTGGCGGTAGGTGATGCCTGCGACGGCACACGCGGTCGGGCCGCGGTAGCCGACGGCCTCGGGGAGGGCGAAATGCTCGTCGCCGAAGAGGAGACCCTGCTCGCCTGCGCGCCGCGCGGCCTCACGCGCGTCGGGACTTGAGTGGTGCTCGCCGCTGACAGCCACGCCGACCTCCGGCTCTTCTCATGAGCGTGGGACCTCCCCCAACGGGGAGCGACCGAATTACACCGCGAGGTTTCATCCTGACGGTAGGCCGATCGGATGGGAGCGTCAACGTTGCGGACCGGCGCGTCGCCACAGTGCTTGTCGGTGAACCTCGCGGGCGTCGGCCCTACCGGGCCTCCTGGAAGCGCCGGAGCCACTCAGGTACTCTTGCCGAAGTCCTCTGGGCTGATGGTGTCGAGGAACTCCCTGAACTTCTCGACCTCGTCCTCCTGCTCGTCGGGAATGGGGACGCCCGCCTCGTCGAGCACCTCTTCGCTGGCGAAGATCGTCGCGCCCGTGCGCAGCGCGAGGGCGATCGAGTCCGAGGGTCTCGCGCTCACCTCGATGCCGTTGGAGAAGATGAGGTCGGCGAAGAAGATGCCTTCGCGGAGTGTCGTGATGTTGATGTTCTTGAGATCGACACCGAGAGCCTCGAGGACGTCGCGCATGAGATCGTGCGTCAGAGGACGGGCCGGAAGCACCCCCTGCTGCGCGAAGGCGATCGCGGTCGCCTCGACCGCCCCGATCCAGATCGGCAGGTAGCGTTCGCCCCCAGCCTCCTTGAGTAGGACGATCGGCTGGTTGGAGGGCATCTCGACCCGTACGCCGACGACCTCCATCTGCTTCACGCTGCGGTCACCGTCCCACGCTTGTCGTACCGAGACCCTCATCGTCTCTGCGGGCCCTCTGCCAACGTACACCGCACGAGCGTCCCCGCGAGGCTACGAGGACCGTGCGCGGAGGCCGGATCCGACCTCTTTGAACAGGCTATCGGCCCAGCGCGGCGGACAGACCGGCCTTGACGAGAGCGGCGTGCAGCTTGACAGACAGCGCGGCCATCTCATGGGCGGTCTCGTCGGCCCGCGCGCGTGCCTGGGCGTCGTGCTGGCGTAGGAGGGGGGCGACGACCTGCTCGACGAGCCCGATCTCGCGGTCCACGAGCGCCTTGAACGTACGGAGGTGACGCGGCTCGAGGCCGAACGCGCCGAGCTCGGACACGAGCGTGGCGATCGCGAGCGCGTGTCCGTCGTATGGAGAGGCGCCATGGCGCCTGCGCACCAGCCCCGACTCCTCGAGCTGGTCGAGCGCCGCGGGCTCGAGTCCGGCTTCCTCGAGCAGCTCGCGGCGGCTCATTCGCTCTCCACCGGACCCCGTCCCGACCGTGGCAGAGGACACGGCGTCGGCGGAAACCAGCGCGCGGGGGCCGCGCTGCGACCCGCCCACCGGCGGCTCGGCGCCCTCGTCGATCGCGTCGAGCTGCTGCTTGATCACGCGCAGCGGAAGGTAGCGGTCGCGTTGAGCGCACAGGACGTAGCGCAGGCGCTCCGCGTCGGCGTGGGTGAACTTGCGGTAGCCGGACGGCGTGCGCTCCGGCTCGATCAGGCCTTCTGACTCGAGGAAGCGAATCTTCGAGATCGTGACGTCGGGGAACTCGGATCGGACCTCGGCGAACACCTCTCCGATCGTCATGTGGGCGCGTGCGGGCGCAGCGCTCATGAACGACCTGCCACCTGACCGTCCCCTTGTCGCGCGCTCGTCAAGAACACGAGGCGGAACTTGCCGATCTGCACCTCGTCGCCCCCCGAGAGAGTGGTTTCCTCGATGCGCTCGCGGTTGACGTACGTGCCGTTCAGGCTACCCACGTCGCGCACCGCGAACGTGTCACCCCGGCGGTAGAACTCGGCGTGTCGCCGTGAGACGGTGACGTCGTCGAGGAAGATGTCGCTCTCCGGATGCCGACCCGCCGTCGTCAGGTCGCTGTCGAGCAGGAAGCGGCTCCCGGCGTTGGGGCCGCGCTTGACGACGAGCAGCGCGGAGTCCGTGGGCAGCGCCTCCAGGGCCGCCGCCTGTTCCGCGGCCGGATCATCCTCCTGCTGCTGATCGCTCTCGAGCGCCTCGATGCCGGTCAAGGAGATCGTCGAGGTGGTCTCTGCGGGGGACTCCGGGGACACCGGCTGGCCAGACCCGGTCAGCGGCGCGCCGCACTGGCTGCAGAAGCGGGCATCACCGGGGTTGGCGTGGCCGCACTGGGTGCAGAAAACGCTCGGCATCGATCGGCTCGGCCTCCTGCCGCTGTCCGGCGGCGATCGTTGTCTGATGCTGCCTCACCTCAGGTCGTGTCGACAAGCCGCGACCTGATGAGGTGCGAGGTGAACGGGGACGGACAAGTCACCACGGTACCGTTCGCCGGAGAGGGGCGCATCGGCCCGAGGGTCATTCCTTCTCGACCATTTCCTGGTACGCCGACGCGTCCATGAGACCGTCGAGAACGTCGTGGACACCGGAGGGATCGTCGACCCCGATCTCGACCATCCAGCCCTCGCCGTACGGATCGGAGTTGACAAGATCCGGTTGCTCGTCCAGAGCATCGTTACGGGCGGTTACGGTGCCGCTCACCGGCGCGTACACGTCGGAGACGCTCTTGGTCGACTCGATCTCGCCCAGGGGCTCGCCCGACTCGGCGCGCGTTCCCACCTCCGGCAGCGACACGTACACGAGATCGCCGAGCGACTCTTGGGCGTAGTGGGTCACGCCGACGCGCAGGACGCCTTGCTCGGCGGCGGCGCGCAACCACTCGTGCTCAGGCGTGTACTTCAGATCAGTGGGGTACACCACGCTCTCTCCTTCTCTCTTCTCCGGGTGTCGTTCAGGGAACGTCAATAGTGTCCGCAACGTCAATTGACCGTGTGATGCGGGGGACACACCCTAGCCGGGGGATGGGTGAGAACCAGAGGCCGGGCGAGCGTACTGGGACCGTCCCGCCGGCCGCAAGGCCGTCACCTTGATCCTTTCGCGCTGCGTGATCTCGGCGCTGGCCCCCTTCCCGCGTATCGTCTCGACGACGCCGCCCGGGATGTTCAGGGCTGTCGCCATCGTCCGCGCGTCGCCGATCACGCGGATCCGGTATGGCGCGTGCAGCGTGTGTCCATCGACGGACATCCCGCCACCGGAGGCGTCGAGGAAGTATGTGCTCGCGACCACACGGACATCCCCGATCTGGATGGCCTCCGCTCCCGCGTCGCGGAGTTCCTCGACGGCGTCGAGGAACACCCGGGCATCCACCCGGCCCCCCTTGTCGTCGATCGTGAGGACCAGCCCGGGACCGACCGCCGGCAGCGTGCCTGCGAGCACACCCAGCACCCTGGCGCGGTGGCGCGTGTCCTCGAGGATGGCGTCGCGACGCCGCGAACCCGACTCCATGCGGGCCCTACTGGCACGGAGGTCCTGGATCTGTAGGCGCAGGCGCCGCGACCGCTGCGCGAGTGTGTCGAGCACGCCGACGAGTTCGTCCTGTCGCGCGGTGGCGAACTTGGCCTCACCGCGGTTGGACTGGACCTGCACGACCAGGGCGAAGCCCAACAGCGCGCACAGCACCGCCACGAGCGCCTGAGTCCGTGTCGCGCGGGGCCGCAGCATCGCGCGCAGCCGCCTGCGCACGGCCGCACGCTCGTCGGCTGCCTGGCGAGGGTCACCAATCATGCGCGGAAGACGCTCCTGCGGATAGCCGCGACGTTGGAGAAGATCCTGATGCCCAGCACGACGACGACGGCGGTGGACAGCTGCGAGCCCACACCGAGCTGATCGCCAAGGAACACGATGAGTGCCGCGACAACGACGTTGGTCAGAAAAGACACGACGAAGACCTTCTCGTCGAAGATTCCCTCGACGAAAGCCCGGAAGCCGCCGAACACGGCGTCCAGCGCCGCGACGATGGCGATCGGCAGATATGGCTGGAGCCACAGCGGCACCGACGGCTGGACGAGGAGGCCGACGACGATACCCACGATGAGACCGATGGCCGCGATCACGAGTCGTCCTTCTCGGTGGCGTGGCGGGCGCCGACACCATGGGCGTAGCGAAGCGAGAGACCCGAGGCGCCGGAGCAGCGGAGCTCGTCCTCCCGTCGCATGGTGAAGCGGATCCCGAAGTTGGACTCGAGGGTACGGATCTGGCGGCCGGCGGGGCTATCGGCGAGCAGCGTTTCCAGCCGCTCGGGGTCGCCGATCGCGTCGATCGTGTACGGAGGTTCCACGGGACGATAGTCCACCAGGATCGCCTCGCCTGCGGAGCGGATCGCGCTCATTGAGGTGAGTCGCTGCCCGTCCACGGAGACGGCCTCCGCGCCCGCCGCCCACAGCTCGTTGACGACGAGCTGGAGGTCGCGGTCGAGTACCCGTCCTGGGTCCGCGAGGTCACCGGGCTTCCCCGTGAAGCTCGCCGCGTCGTCCAGCGTGACCTCGAGTCCGGGGCCGTGGACGGGCACGGAGGCGGCGGCCATCTCGAGACGGGCGAGACGCTCCTGCGTCCGGGCGCCTTTGGCCGTCTGCCGCAGCCGCGAGGTGCGCAACAGCTCGGTGTGGCGGCGCAGCTCCGCGAGGTCGCGCTGCAGCCGGTCGGTACGTCCCGTACGCTGGCCGATCTCGGCGATCAGGCGTTCGCGTTGCTTTTCCGCCGCGGGCTTTTCGCGATGGAGCTGGACCACCGCCATCGAGAACACCAGTCCGGCGAGGACGACAGAGGTGAGCAGCAGGAGGCGGGTCGACCTGCGCGGGGGCTCGTGGCCGACGGCCATGCGGCGGGTGGCGGCCGCACGGTATCCAGGGTCGAGCGCGTCGCGCATGAGGGCCACGAGGAGTGACATCGAGGCATCGGGGCCCTGCCACCCCTGCGGATCCCGCCGGTTCTGGGAGTGGTGGTCTCTGGCCCCGTCGGTCATGCGCTCATTGTGGCAAGAAAGACGGCAGGGAAAGGTGACTCGTCGGGCATGTCCCGAATGAGACGCCGCGGAGGCCAGGCGGGCCGACGCCCGCGAGGTTCACAAACAAGCTGTTACCGTCCTGCGCGTTCGACGACCCGGGACCACGCGCCGAGAAGGGCGTCAGCGCTGTCGTCGTCTGGGGCTTCGGCCCAGACGTGGGTGACCGCTTCGGACTGGTCGGGCAGGACGAGTGCCCAGCGTTCGCTGTCCTCGATCACGCGGACGCCGTCGGTGGTGTCGAGAGGGCGTCCCCCTGCCGCCTCGACCACGCTGCGCATCACGCTCCCTTTGTGCGCCCACGGGGTCGGGATAGCCCGCTTCAGCAGGTGCGCGCGAGGGATGCGCCGGTCGATCTGGCTCAGCGGCAGACGGGTGCGAGCGACCAGCCCGAGGAGGCGGGTGAACGCCGCGATCCCGTCGACGGTCGAGGTGAACTCGGGAACGATGAACCGGCCGTGGCCGTCGCCGGCGAAGATCACGTCATCCGCCGCCGCGGTGCTGGTGAGCTCGTCCAGCGAGGTCGAGGTCCACTGCACGCGTACGCCGTGGAAGCGGCAGACCTGCTCGGCGACACGGGTCGTGGTGACGGGCAGGGCGACGCGGCCCGACCGCCGCTCGGCCGCGGTCAGGTCCAGCAGCACGAGGAGCGCCCGGTCATCGTCGATGAGCTCGCCGTTCTCGTCCACCAGGGCGATCCGCTCACCGACCGGATCGAACCGCACCCCGAAGGCCGCGCGGGAGGACGCCACGAGCTCGCCCAGCCTTTCGAGATCGCGACGGCGGTCGCCCGGCGTCTCGGTCGGCGAGACCTCGTCGAGCCGGTTGTTCACGGTCAGAACGTCGACCCCGATCCGGCCGAGGAGACTCGGCAGGACGAGCGAGGACGTTCCGCCGGCGCAGTCGAGGACGATCTTGAGCTCGGCCTCAGCGACCTCGCGCATATCGACGCAGCGCATCAGCTCCTGGGTGTAGGTGGCGACGACCCGCGGAGGGAAGGTCAGCTCGGCGATCTCACCGGGGAACGCACGGCGGAACTCCTGGCGACTGAAGACACGTTCGAGCTTGCGCTGCGCGGCCCGGGACAGGTCGGCGCCGAACTCGTTGAGGAAGATGATGTCCACGCCCTGCGGGTCCGCGGGCGTGGTCCGGACCGCCACGCCACCCGCCGCGTCGCCCCTGGCGGTCTCGAAACGCGCCACCGGAAGCGCCTGGGTTTCGAGGTCGCGGACGTTGATGGCGGTGGCGGTCAGCGCGCTTATCACACCGCGCTTCAAGGTGCGGGCGGCCCGAGAGGCGTCACGGGAAGTCGTCACGACCGAGCCCTTGCGCAGCGTCGAGGCGTAGGCGCTGGCGAGCCGGACGGCAAGCTCGGGGGTGATCTCGACGTTGATGAGACCGGAGACGCCCCGCGGGCCGAAAAGGGTGCGCTGGCCACGTGACTCCCAGATCACGCTGGTGTTGACAGTGGCACCCGCCTCGATGGTCTTGAACGGATAGACCTTGACCGCAGCCGAGAGGTACGCCTCATCCTCGATGACACACTCGTCGCCGACGATCGCGCCTTCCTCGATGCGGGCGGACCGCATGACATCGGTGTTCTTGCCGATGACGCATCCGCGAAGGTTGGTCTGCGGACCGACGAACACGTTGTCGTGGACGACGGCGCGGTGCAGGAACGACCCGCCCTTCACGATGACGTTGCTGCCGACGACTGTGTACTCCCGCAGCTCGGCACGCGCCTCCACCTTGGCGTAGTCGCCGATGCAGAGGGGGCCCTTGAGCACGGCGTCCGGATCGACCTCGGCGCCTTCGCCCACCCACACCCCCGGTGACACCTCGAAACCCTCGAGCTCCGCCTCAATCGCCCCTGAGAGCACGTCGGCCTGGGCCCTGATGTAGCTGTCGTGGGTTCCGACGTCCTCCCAGTAGCCGTCGGCGACGTAACCGTACACGGGTGCGCCGTCCTTGACGAGCCGGGGAAACACGTCGCGGGACCAGTCGATCGTCTCCCCCGCGGGGACGGCGTCGAGGACTTCCGGTTCCATGACGTAGATGCCGGTGTTGACGGTGTCGGAGAAGACCTGTCCCCAGGTGGGCTTCTCCAGGAAGCGCTGAACCCGCCCTTCGTCGTCGGCGATGATGATGCCGAACTCGAGGGGATCGGCGACCCGCTTCAGCCCGATCGTGACGAGCGCGCCCTTGCCGCGGTGGAAGCGGATCATGTCCGTGAGGTCGATGTCGGTCAACGCGTCGCCGGAGATGACGAGGAAGGGTTCGTCGCGCAGCGCGTCCTCGGCGTTCTTGACGCTGCCCGCCGTCCCGAGTGGCTGGTCCTCGGTGGCGTACGACAGCCGCATCCCGAGCTCCTCGCCGTCGCCGAAGTAGTTGCGGACCAGCGCCGCGAGGAACTGCACGGTCACGACGGTCTCGGTGAACCCGTGGCGCCTGAGCAGGCGCAGGACGTGCAGCATGATCGGCCGGTTCACGATGGGGAGAAGCGGTTTCGGCTGGTTCGCGGTCATCGGGCGCAGGCGTGTGCCCTCACCGCCGGCCATCACGACAGCCTTCATGCACACCGCCCTCTCGGCTTGCCGACAGGTCCGAATCTACGGGGTCACGCCATCGCACCTCTTCGTCTGGAGCGCGCCGGCGGGCCCTGAGGCGGTCCCTTGCGGGCCTCGTGGACGATCTGGCCTACCTGGAAGGCGTACAGGCCGCCCGACCACCAATAGAGGCCCGTTCCCCAAATCGCGAAGCCCCAACCGATGACCTCCGCGATCGTGGCGACGAGCCCGGAGCCCGTACCGAGAAGCAGCAAGGGGAAGGAGTACAGCAGGTTGAGGGTGGCGGCCTTCCCGACGAACTGGACGGGCAGTGCGGGGCGGTAGCCGTGGCGGCGCAGCACCAGCAGAGCTACCACCACCATCAGTTCCCTGGCCACGAGCAGCGCCGTCAGCCACAGCGGGATGATCTGTCTGGCCGTGAGGCCGGCGAGGACCGCCACGATGTACAGGCGGTCCGCCGTGGGGTCGAGTAGCTGGCCGAAATGGCTGGCCTGCCGGAGCAGGCGGGCGAGCTTGCCGTCGAGCCAGTCGGTGAAGCCGCTGACGGCGAGGACCGCCAGGGCCCAGCCGTCGGCCTCCGGGCCCAGAACGAGCCAAAGGAAGAGCGGAACGCCGAGCAGCCTCGCCGCGCTGAGGGCGTTGGGCACCGTCAGCATGGTGCGGGCGGTCCCCTCGCTGCCCACGCCACCTCCTCGCTCCCCGCATCGCCGGTCAGGCCCCGCGACCGGCGCGCACTCTTGGAGCGCACTACCGGGTCGCGCTGCCCCTCCGCGACGTCTCCGACCTTACCTGGCGACCACGCGCGGCCGGTTCTTCGTTCCGGGTACGCGTGCGACATCCCCAGGAAGGTTATGGTTCCCGCAGACGCGGTGGGACCACGCTGAAGGGAGCGACGGGCAGAAGGTGACGGACGCTGAAGGGCCGGAACAGCAGGAACAGGTGAAGGAGGCGCTCGGCAGGTTCGCGACCGGAGTCGTCGTCCTCACGGTGCACGAGGACCGCGACGACATCGGGATGACAGCCACCGCCTTCGCTTCGGTCTCGCTCGAGCCGCCGCTCATCCTGGTGGGCCTGAGCACGGCCTCGTACGTCGCGGAGGTGCTACGGCGCCGCGACACGTGGGCGGTGTCGCTGCTCGCTGGCGACCAGAAGCATGTGGCGGGGAGGTTCGCCGTGGCCGGGCGGCCGAGCGGCCGGCTGCTGCTCGCGACGCTGCCGCACCACCGGGGCCCGCGGACGGGGGCGCTCATCGTCGAACGCGGCCTCGCCGCGCTGGAGTGTCGTACACGACGCCTCGTCCCCGCTGGCGACCACACCCTGGTCCTGGGCGACGTCCTCGGCGTCGACTACATGGGCCCGGCGGAGGACCCTCTCGTGCGCTACATGGGCGGGTACCGCGGCCTCGCCTGACCGAGGCTGTCACAGGAACGGCCTGTCCCGACCGTTGGTGGGCTGTTAACGTCACTATGAACCTGGCGTTTTGCCGGGAATGACCGAGGTCGCGAGGGGAAGGTGGCGGCACATGGCCCTCTCGAGACGCGAGCGAAGGGTTCTCGCGGCGATGGAGAAGCGGCTGGCTCGAGAGGACCCGGAGCTCGCCGGACGGCTCACCTCCCCGGGGCGAGAGCGGCCGACGAGTTCCCCTCAGCACTCGTGGGCACGGGTCGGTCAAGGTCGGCCCCGTGTCTGGTATTGGATCCTGGGCGCGTCGATAACCCTCGTCACGGGCATCGGCCTCGCCGTGGTCGGGAGCGCCCTGAGTGTTCCTCCCGTCCTCTTCGCGGGGGTCGCCATGATCGCGTCGACACCGCTGCTGATCGTCGTACCCTCGGTCGCCGCACATCGCCCGCCTCCCCAGCCAAGGGTCCCGAGCCAGGTGCCCTGACGGGCCGTGGTCTTCACTCGAAGCGGGGCGGGCGCTTCTCGCGAAACGACGCCAGCGCCTCTCTCACATCGGGTCCGGTGAACCCGAGGAACTCCATGCTGAGCGAGGTGTCGAATGCGGGCCCCGCGCTTCGCAGCCAGTTGTTCAGCGCGTACTTCGTCCAGCCGATCGCGTGCTCGGCGCCTTCGGCGAGCCGGCGGGCGAGGTCGAGCGCGGTCTCGTGCACCTTCTCGTCGTCGACGCAGAGGCTCACCAGACCGATGCGCTCCGCCTCCTCCCCCCTCAACGTCTCGGAGAGCAACAGATAGTACTTGGCTTTGGCGAGCCCGCACAGCAGCGGCCAAACGATCGTCGAGTGATCGCCGGCCGCGACCCCGAGGCGGGTGTGCCCGTCGATGATGCGGGCGTTCCTGCCGGCGACCGAGACGTCGGCGAGCAGCGCGACGGCGAGGCCGGCCCCCACCGCGGGCCCCTGGATGGCGCTCACGACCGGCTTGGAGCAGTTGATGACGTTGTAGACGAGCGCGCGCGCCTCGAGGTAGGTCCGGACCCTCGCCTCGTGGTCTTCTGCGAGGTCCGCCACGAGGGCGTGGTCGCCGCCCGCCGAGAAGGCCTCGCCCGCGCCGCGCACCACGACCGCGCGCGCGTCGTCGTCGCCGTCGATGTCGCCCCACACCGCCGCGAGCTCGCGGTGGGCGTCCGCGCCCACGGCGTTGAGCGGGCCGGACCCCTCGATGGTCATCCGTAGCACCCGCGGGTACGGGACGTCGAAGGTCAGGTGCCGATAGTCCTTGTAACGCGAGGTGATGGCATCGCTCACACCTCGTACGTTACTGGACCGTCACTACCTCCGCCTCCGCCGCCGCGCGGGGCCCAGCAGGTAACGGTAGGAGTAGATCGTGTCGGCGTAGAGCGTGTACTTCGGCAGCGGCCGCGCGCCCCAGCTGTTGATCCCGCCGAGCCCCATCTGCCGGTGGTTGAGTCCGAGCGTCACCTCGTCACGTCGGGTCAGCTCGTACGGGTGCCGTGGGCCCTCCAGGTCCCACGGCGTGTAGTGCAGGGCACCCACCTCGAGCAGCGGCATGCCGCGCGCGACCAGGCCTTTGCCGGCACCGTCGGTGAGGCTCGCCCAGCGCACGTCGGTGACGTTGCCCGTCTCCTGCGGCCTGATGTAGGGCGTGAACCGCTCGTCGACGCTGCCGGTGTAGACGCTTACCCGGTAGCCGTCCTTGCGGTCCCAATAGTTGTCCCGCGGACCCCTGCCGTACCAGCGGAACGTCTCGTACGGCGCGGCGACGGTGAGGAGGGTGCCCACGACAGGGATCTCGGGGAGGCCGGCGCCAGGCTCGAGCGTGCTCGCGACCTCGACAGAGCCGTCGCCGTAGATCGTGAACGACGTCGTGTACCGCGAGGTGTTGGGCTTGGTGGGCAGGGTCGCCTCCACGTCGATGCGCAGCTCGGCGTCGCCCTTTCTGGCGATGGAGACCGAGGTGACCGTGCGGTCGCGGCCGGCGTGCCGCCAGGTCGCACACCGGTTGGGCATGCCGTTGCCCTTGTCGTTGTCATTGGGCGCGCGCCAGAAGTTGGGCACCGGGCCATCCGTGAACAGCACGTCATTCTCGTATGCGTACGACGTGATCGTCCCCTGCCCCTTGCTGAAGGACAGCCGGAAGTCGCGGCCCGTCACGGCGTAGGCGGTGTCCGACTCCGCCACGTCGAGGGCGGGCGTCGTCGAGGGATCAGGCCCCGGCGCGGGGGGCACGTCGTAAGGGACCCGGAGCTGTTCGGCGGCCACAACGTGCCCACGGGACGCCCACGCCGTGTCGCTCGGCAGCGTGAACGCGATGTCGAGCCAGTACTCCGCGCCCCGCCGGAGCCTGGGTTTCCGGAACGGCACCGTGACGACGCGGCTTTCTTGCGGCGGCACGTCGAGGCGCCCGAGCGAACCGTGCTGCAGCGTCTCGCCGTCCCGTTTGAGCTCCCACGTGGCCTCGAACGCACCGGCGTTCGTGAAGAAGTGCTTGTTCTCCACCTCCACCCGGCCGGAGCCGAGGTCGGCGGGACGCACCGCGATGTTCTGGTACGCCTTCTTGAGCGCCCAGACCTCCGGCTGGATCGCACGGTCGGCGGACAGCAGCCCGTCGGCGCAGAAGTTGCCGTCGTTGGGGTAGTCCTCGTGCCAGTCGCCGCCGTAGGAGAGGTAGGTCCCGTCGCCGCCGGGGATCGGCAGCCTGATGGCCTGGTCGACCCAGTCCCAGATGAAGGCCCCCTGAAGGTTCGGGTACCTCTCGATGATCTCCCAGTACTCCGTGAGCTGCCCCTCGCTGTTGCCCATGGCGTGGTTGTACTCGCAGAGGATCAGCGGCTTCTCGGTGCCGGACTTCCCGTAGGCCGCCAGGGCCGACGGCGGGGTGTACATGTGGCTCTCGACATCGGCCACACTGTTCATGCCCTCGTAATGGAGCAGCCGGGTGGGATCGTGCTCGTGCGCCCAGTCGGCCATCGTCTTGAAATTGCTGCCCGAACCCGCCTCGTTGCCCAGCGACCAGAACAGCACCGACGGGTGGTTCTTGTCCCGCTCGACCATGCTGCGCAACCTGTCGACGCACGCGTCTGTCCAGTCCGGGTCGCTGTCGGGCAGGGAGCCGCGCACGCCGTGCGACTCGAGGTTGGTCTCGTCGATGAGATAGATCCCGTACTCGTCGCAGAGGTCGAGCCACATCGGATGGTTGGGGTAGTGAGAGGTCCGTACGGCGCTCACGTTGACACGCTTCATGATCTCGATGTCCTGGATCATCCGCGCCGCGGTGAGCGCCTGCCCGGTGTCCGGGTCGGTCTCGTGCCTGTCGCTGCCCTTGAAGATGATCGGCCGTCCGTTCAGCAGCACCGGTCCGCCATGGCGCTCGAACCTCCGGAAGCCGATCCGCGCGCTCTCCGTCTCGACGATCTGCCCGGAGGCGTCGCGAAGGACGAGGACGAGCGTGTAAAGGTTCGGGTGCTCCGCCGACCACTTGCGCGGGTCGGGCACCCTTCGGCTGCCCTCGACCCGTACCTCCTCGTGAGCGGGGACGCCGGCCTCCATCCTGATGGGCGAGGAGAGGACCGGCCGGTCGCCGTCGTACAGCAGCGCTTCCACCGTGTGCGCGCCGCCCGCCTCCTCCGCGTAGTTGCGTACGTCGACACGTACGCGCACGGTCGCGTCTGTGTAGTCGTCGTCGAGGTCGGTGCGCACCCAGAAGTCACGCATGTGCACCTTGGGGGTGGCGAAGAGGGAGACGTCGCGGAATATCCCGGACAGGTCGATCATGTCCTGGTCTTCCAGCCAGCTCCCGTCGGACCAGCGGTAGACCTCGACAGCGAGGGTGTTCGACCCGGACCTGACGTAGCCGGTGATGTCGAACTCCGCGGGGGTGAAGCTGTCCTCGCTGTAGCCGACCCTGCGGCCGTTGACCCAGACGAAGAAGGCGGACTTCACACCCTGGAACGAGAGGAAGACCTGCCTGCCCCGCCACGCGCCGGGGACGGCGAAGCGGCGGCGGTAGGAGCCGACGGGGTTGTAGTCGGTCGGAGCCGCGGGCGGCACCGGCTTCTCGTACCCGATCCATGGGTACTTGATGTTGAGGTAGATCGGGTCGCCGTACCCCTGCGTCTGCCAGTTGCTCGGGACCTCGATCTCGTCCCAGCCGCCGGCGTCGTACCCCTGCTTGTAGAAATCCCTCGGCCGCTCGTCGGGGTTCTTCGACCAGGCGAAGCGCCACCGGCCGTTCAGCGAGCGGTAGAGGTCGGAGGCGGGGACCCCGCCGGACGCGCCGCGCCGCGCCGATGCGACGTCCCGGTACGGCACCAACGTCGCGTGCGCGGGTTCCCGGTTGATCTGAAAGACTCCGGGCTCGCCGTTCCACGGCTGGCCTGTCAGTTCGGCTGCGAACGCGGCCTTCTGCCGCGCGCCGCTCGCCCACCCGGCGAGGCCAGCGCCGGCCAGTCCGACACCGCCCACTCTTAAGAAGCTACGCCGCGTGATCTCGCCGTCCATCCGCCGCTTCCTTTCCTTCAAGGGGCGCATGATGGTTTAAGACACCGCGCAGATAGGACTGCTGGGACCACACCCCAGCGCCCTATCTGCGCGGCCTCTAGCCTGGTCTTTCGATCAGCGCCTGTCTAGACCTGATCGATGCCGGTCGGCGTTTTCGGGCCATATGCGGCCATTGTCGACCGTCAATAGCCATGTCGCCTCTCTTCGCCGACTCAGGCCAGCCCCACGGGCTTGACGCCTTCCCGCGGGGCGCACATGATCAAGTCGCCCACTGTCGCGTACCCGCGGAGGCCGTCATGACATCAGGTGGCGCGTCAGGCCTAGCCCCCACCGGGGGCGCCGGCACCGCCGAGCAACGGTCCCAGCTGCGCAGGGCGGTGATCGCCAGCACCGTCGGCACGTCCATCGAGTGGTACGACTTCTTCCTCTACGGCACCATGGCCGGCCTCGTCTTCCCGAAGCTGTTCTTCCCGAACGCCAGCCCCACGGCGGGGGTCCTGGAGTCGTTCGCCACCTTCTTCGTGGGATTCATCGCCCGCCCGATCGGTGCGGCGATCTTCGGTCACTACGGCGACCGGATCGGCAGGAAGGCCATGCTCATCGCCACGCTGCTCACGATGGGCATCGGGACCTTCCTCATCGGCGTCATGCCTGGCTATACCAGGGAGTCATTCGGAAACTGCCTTCTTGACGCGGTCCCAGGTGCGCGGGGCTTCGGAGAAG
>JBOHCT010000067.1:0-19231 GCA_050699055.1 Streptosporangiaceae bacterium
GACACGCCGGTGAGGGCCTCGAGCCCGCCGAATCTCCGGCCGAGCCCCCGCACCTCCAGCACCACAGTCTTACCCCGTTCGCTTCTCCGCCCGCTCGGCGAACCCTCGCGCGCGTCGCTCACAGTCGGTACCTCCGGACCGTGGACAGCAGCGACCAGCCGCCCGTACGCATCGCCTGCCGAAAGTACGTGACCAGGCCTTCGGGGAACAGGATCACCGCCAGGATGATGATGCCGCCGAGGATGAACGTGTGGTACATCGTGTAGCTGTGCCGCAGCCACTCGGAGAGAAACTGCAGCCCGATCGCGCCGACGACCGGCCCGACCACGGTGCCGCTGCCGCCGATCACGACCATCACGACCATCAGGACGGTGATCTCGACGTCGAAGAGCCGGTCCGGGTAGATCGTCACGATCTGGAAGGCGTACGACGAGCCGGCGACCCCGCCGATCAGCCCGGAGATCGCGAACGCGGCGACCTTGGACCAGGTCGTGTTGACGCCCATCGAGGCGGCCGCCTCCTCATCCTGGTTGATCGCGCGCAGCGCGAAGCCGAACCTGCTCCGCGAGATGAACCCGACGACGAGCACCGCGAACGCCGCCACCAGCAGGAAGAGGACGTAGAAGCCGTCGTTACCGAGGTACGTGGTCGGCGCCTCCGCGCCGAACGTCGGCACGGTGAGGCCCGCGCCGCCACCGGTGAGCTTCGGCAGGTTCGTCACCACCTCACGCATCCCCTCGGCGACCCCGAGCGCGGCCACGGCGAAGTAGTGGCCCTTCAGCCGCAGCAGCGGCAGCCCGATGAGGGCGCCGAACAGCAGGCAGACGACCGCGCTCGCGACCATCGACAGCCAGAACGACGCCCCGACGTGCGACATCAGTACCGCCGTCGTGTACCCGCCGAGACCGAAGAAGACCACCTGGCCGAACGTCGCGTACCCCGTGTAACCGCCGATGAGGTTCCACGACTGGGCGAGCGCCACGAACATGAACACCGAGATGACGATGCGCTCCTGGCCGGAGTACAGCTGGGTCTGCAGCGCGAAGCCGGCCAGCAGGACGAGGACACCGATCCCCCACGGGAGCAGCCGACGCGACCACGACGCCCACCGGGGCGCGGGGGAAACCTCGGTGCGCTCCTCCACCGCCGCCTTCCGCTCGGCCACCGGCGCTACACCTCCACCCGGGCCTCGAAGTAGGCCCGTCCGACGAGCCCCTGCGGCCGGAGGATCAGGACGAGGACGAAGACGAGGAACGCGATCGCGTTCTGCCAGGTACCGGGCAGGTACTGGCCGACCCACGCCTCGATGAGCCCGAGCACGAGGCCGCCGGCGAGGGCGCCGTACATGTTGCCGAGCCCACCGAGGACGGCGATGACGAAGCTGATCAGCGTGAAGTGCGCGGCGTCGGCCGGGCTGAACGTCCCTACCGTGCCGACCATCGCGCCGGCCATGCCGGCGATGGCCGCCGCGATGCCGAACACCAGGCCGTAGACGTGGCGGGCGTTGATGCCCATCAGGCGGGCGGCGCCGCGGTCCATGCCTGTCGCCATGATCGAAAGACCGGTACGGGTCCGCGCGACGAGCGTGGCCAGGATGACCGTGACCGCGACGGCGATGCCGAACGCGAGCAGCCGGCCGACGGGCAGGTACACCTGCGGCAGCACCCGCACGCTGTCCGACGCGTACGAGGTCTGGACCGATCGGTAGTTGCCGCTGAACACGATGTTCATGCCCTGCACGAGCATCAGGTCGATGCCGAAGGTCAGCAGCAGGGTGATGAAGACCGGCGCGTTCACGACGAGGTTGATGACGAACCGCTGGAGCACGTAGCCGAAGCAGAACAGCGCGGCCGCCGCGACGAACATGCCGACGAACGGGTCGAGCCCGAGCGCCCGGGACAGTTCCCATGCGAGGTACGCGCCGATGATCACGAAGGCGCCGTGCGCGAGGTTGATGATGTTCATGACGCCCCAGACCAGGGAGAACCCCACCGCGACGAGCGCGAGGAGCCCTCCCTGGAGCAGGCCGTACAGGGTCGCCTGGAGGAACTGGCTCACCCGGCCGCCCCTACCGCTCTCACTCCTGGGTCGCTGGCCAGATCATCTCGGCCTCCGCGTCCTTCTTCGGCCAGACCGTGGTCACCTCACCGTCCTGGACCTGGATGACCTCCATCGGCTTGTAGACGTTCATGCCCTTGTCGTTGAACTGCACGTGGCCGAAGAACGTGTCGGTGTTCAGCGCGGCGAGGGCGTCGCGGACCTTGCCGGGGTCGGTCGAGCCCGCCTTCTCTACCGCCAGCACCAGGGCCAGGCAGCCCGCGCTGGCCTCCGCGTCGTGATAGTCGGGCCGGTGGCCGAACTTCCGCTTGATCGCCTTGGCGTAGTCCTCGGCCGTGCCGAAGTATTTGTCGGAGCCGGTCACCTGCGGTGTCCACTGGCTCGACCCGAGCACGCCGTTCGCCTTCTTCCCGAGGGTCTTGGCGAAGTCCGGGGTCGGCGGGGCGACCGACTCCGCGAACCCCATCGGCCGAACGCCGAGCTCGCTGGCCTGCTTGATGATCGCGATCCCCTCGGCGACGTGGACGGAGCCGAGGACGACATCCGGCTTCTTCCCTCGAATCTTGGTGAGCGACGAGCTGACGTCCGTCGACCCTTCAGGGAAGTACTCCTTGGCGACGACCTTGAGCCCGCGCTTCTTGGCGGTGGCGATCGCGCCCTGGGCGACGGTCTTGGAGAAGCCGTCGTCAGCGGAGAGGATCCCGATCGTCTTCGGCTTGGGCTTGGCCAGGTCGTCGACCGCCTTCACCATCGACGCGGCGTACTTGGTGGCGGGCGAGAGGACCGCGAAGGTGCGCTTGTAGCCATGGTCGAAGATCTTGTTGTCCGCGCCGGCGGAGTCGACCATGACCTGACCGTCGCGCTCGATGACAGCCGCGGCCGCCTCGGTGAGCGAGGAGCTGTAGGGGCCGAGGATCAACTTGACGCCCTGGTCGTTGTAGGAGTCGACGATCTGCGCCGCCGTGTCGGGCTGCGACTTGTCATCCTGGTACTTGAGCTTCAGCTTGAGCTTCTTGCCGCCGACCGGGACCCCGCCCTTGGCGTTGACCTTGTCCTGGCAGAGCTGGTAGCCCTCCTTGGTCAGCTGCCCCTCGCGGGCCAGCGACCCGGTGAGCGACAGCGACGCACCGAGCGTCAGGGTGTCGCCGGACGTGGCACCGCCGGCACCGCCGCCCGAACCCTTCGAGCCGCAGCCGACAGCGGCCGCGAGCAGTGCCGCGCAACCCGCGGCGACCAGTGGTTGTGACCGCACGGCCCGACCTCCCGTCATGGTGATAGGGCAGTGTCTACAGTGGCAACTCCGCCACCACAAGCACGGATGCCGCATCGTTATTTTGTGCCGGATATATCCGCCTCCGGTCACGCCTAGGTAGCATCCGACCTGACCGCGCCTCGGGTGGTGGACGGCAGGCGCGCGGCGAGCACGGTAGCGGCCGCGACGAGTACCGCCAACATGCCGGCCAAGCCGTACCACCCGTAGCCGCCGAGGAAGAGCCCGGCGACGAAGCCGATCACGCTGGACCCGATGTAGTAGAAGAGCAGGTACAGGGCCGAGGCTTGCGCACGCCTGCTGGTGGCCTGGGCGTTCACCCAACCGCTGGCCACGGCGTGCGCGCCGAAGAAGCCGAACGTCAGGACCGCGGTAGCGAGCAGCACGACGGGCAGCGACTCGACGACGCTCGCCACCACGCCGGCGAGCATGACGATCAGCCCGAGCAGCAGCACGCTCCGGCGCGTGTGCCGGTCGGTGCGGCGCCCCATCCAGTTCGCGCTGACCGTGCCGCACAGATAGAGCAGGAAAACCATGGCCACGGCCGTGGAAGGGAGCGAGAACGGCGGCGCGTGCAGCCGGTACTGAAGATAGTTGTAGTACGCCACGTTGCCGCCCATGAGCGCGAAGCCGCAGGCGTAGAGGACGAGCAGAACGCGGTCACGCAGCGGGACCCGAAGCTCGCGCAGTTGCACGCCCAGCCGCGCCGGCCTGGGAACGAAGTGTCGCGAGGGAGGGAGCCGCATCGCCACCCACAGGCTGCCTACTAGGCCGACCAGGCCGATCACCACGAGCGCCCACCGCCACGACAGGGCACCCGCCACGAGCCCGCCGACCCATCGCCCGGTCATCCCGCCGAGGCCGGTGGCGCTGATGTAGAGGCCCATCGCGGCGCCCAGAGAAGCGCGGTCCACCTCCTCGCCGACGTAGGCCATCGCCACCGCCGGCAGCCCGGCGAGCGCGCACCCGGTCAGGACCCGGAAGCCCAGCAGGGCGGGATAGGCAGGGCTGGCGGCGGACGCCACGGTCAGGACCGAGCCGAGGAAGAGCGCACCGACCAGCAGCCGGCGCCGGCCATACCCCTCGGAGTACGACGCGACGACGATCACGGCGACCGCTAGGGGCAGGGTCGTGAGCGAGACTGTGAGGCTCGCCGCCGCGGGCGACACGCCGAAGTCGCGGCTCACATCGGGCAGGACCCCCTGGACGACATAGATCATCGCGAAGCAGACGAACCCGGCGGCGAAGAGGGCGCGGGCGGTCCTCCCGTACTCGGGAGTCCCTCTGCGCAGGTACGCGGTCGGGGGCGCCGGGCTGTTCACAGCCGTACTGCGGCCGTGGTGTCGTGCGACCCCGTGAGTCGGTCCGCCATCAAGTCCAGCAGCGTACCCATGATCACGAAGGCTTCTCATCCTTAGGGCGGAATCGTCTTCGTGATCAAGAAGCCGAGGCCGAGCCGCGAATCCGGCCCGTGACTTCCGGGTTTGATCCGCCTTGATCTTGGCGAGAATGCAGACGTCTGTGCACGTGTGGTCAGTGCATGAGGGGGGATGGGCCATGCGGATCGACAGCACCGAGGGAATCGGCCCAGCGATGGCCGAGAAGCTCCGTGCGGCGGGTGTCGCCACGACGGAAGAGCTTCTCGAGCGGGCCGCGACCCCGAAGGGGCGCCAGGGTCTCGTCGACTCTCCGGGTCGCCCAAGATCCGCTCCAGTGGCCGCGTAGGACAGTATCCTTCGCCTCCGGACCATGAACGGGGGTCATGGTGGCTTGCTGCCCAGCATGATCGTGGAGGCGATGGCCCGGTACGGCCCGATGTTCGGTCCCGACGTGACGTTTCTCGGCGTCGGACGGTGTGACCTCGCCGACGAGGAGACGTACGCCGGCGCCGACGTCGTCATCGTGGGCGCGCCGTTCGACAGCGGCACGTCGTACCGCTCGGGCGCACGTTTCGGGCCGATGGCGATCCGTACCACCGACTACCTGCCGCACGACGGGTCCCGGCCGTCGCTGGCGCTCGGCGTCGACCCGCTCCGCGACCTGCGGGTCCGTGACGCCGGCGACGTGGAGATGCCGCCCGGCTACAGCGAGCGGAGCCTGCACGCGCTCGAGGACGCCGTCGCCGCGGTCGCGACCAGCGGCGCGGTGCCGGTCATCCTGGGCGGCGACCACTCCATCGCCCTGCCCGACGTGACCGGCGTCGCCCGACACCTCGGGTTCGGGAGGGTGTCGGTGCTGCACTTCGACGCGCACGCCGACACTGGTGACGTCGCGTTCGGGACCCTGTACGGGCACGGGCAGCCGATGCGCCGCCTCGTCGAGTCCGGGGCGGTGCGCGGCAGCCGGTTCGTCCAGGTCGGGCTGCGCGGCTACTGGCCGAGTCCCGAGGTGTTCGCCTGGATGCGCGACCAGGGCTTCCGGTGGTACGAGATGAGCGAGGTCGTCGCCCGGGGGTTGGACGCCTGCCTCGACGAGGCGTTCACCCTCGCCACCGACGACGTCGACGGTGTCTTCGTGTCCGTCGACGTCGACGCCGTCGACCCCGGCATGGCCCCGGGTACGGGGACCCCGGAGCCGGGCGGCATCACGGCCCGTCAGCTCCTCGACGCCGTACGCCGCATCGGACTCGAACTGCCGGTCGCCGGCGTCGACGTGGTGGAGGTCGCGCCGTCGTACGACCACGCCGACGTCACCGCCGCCCTCGCCGGCCGGGTCGTCCTCGAGGCGCTCTCCGGCATGGCCAAACGTCGCGCGGACGCACAAACTTGACCCCGATCAGGCTCCCGGGCTCGCGGTGGTACAGCCGCCCGAACGCGGCGTACCGGCCGTCCCCGCGCTCCCGGCCTGTTTCGGCCGATACGGCGGCGTGCGGCGGACACGGAGCGTAGCATTCCGGTCATGACCGACGACGCCAGGCCGTCCGCCCGCGGGAACGCGGCGCCACGCGACAGGGTTGACGTGCGCACACCCAATGTTGCGCGCATGTACGACTACTACCTCGGCGGCAAGGACAACTTCGCGGCCGACCGCGAGGCGGCGAAAAAGGCTCTCGAGGCGGTCCCGGAGGGGCGCGCGACCATACGGGAGAACCGCGCGTTCCTCGGCCGGGCGGTCCGCTTCCTGGCCGGGGAGGCCGGGATCCGGCAGTTCCTCGACATCGGCACCGGCCTGCCCACGCAGGACAACACCCACGAGGTCGCCCAGAAGGTCCGCCCGGATTCGCGGATCGTCTACGTCGACAACGACGCCGTCGTGCTGTCGTACGCCCGCGCGCTGCTCGCCAAGGACAGCCAGACGATCGTGGTCGAGGGCGACATGCGCCGCCCGGAGGAGATCCTGGCCGACCCCGGGCTGCGCGGCCACATCGACCTCGACCGGCCGGTCGCCGTCCTGCTCGTCTCCATGCTGCACTTCGTCCCCGACGAGGCGGAGCCCGCACAGATCGTGGCGACGATCAGGGAGGCCATCGCGCCGGGCAGCTACCTCGCCATATCCCATATGACCGCCCTGGTCGAGGAGAAGGCGACCCAGGTCACCAACGTCTACGAGCAAGCCACATCATCGGCGACGGTGCGCAGCCGGGAACAGATCCAGCGCCTGCTCACCGGCTTCGACCTCGTCGACCCCGGCCTGGTCGCCCTGCAGGACTGGCGCCCCGACGCGCCGCCCAGCGAGGAAAGCAAGGCCGGGTCGTGGTTCTACGCCGCGGTCGGGCGCAAACCCTGACCGCCCGCGCGACGCCCTACAGGCACGGAGCCGGTGCGTCGGCTGATCGGCTGCACCGCCTCCTTGCCCAGACGCCGAAACGTCCCCTGCGAGAGTGACACGGAGCGTAGCATTCCGGTCATGGCCGATGACCGCCCACCCTCCCCCGACCGCGAGGCGCACCTCCGGACCGTCGACGTGCGCACGCCCAACGTCGCGCGGATGTACGACTACTACCTCGGCGGCAAGGACAACTTCGCCGTCGACCGCGAGGCTGCCAAGAAGGCGCTGGAGGCGGTCCCAGAGGCGGGTGCGGTGATGCGGCAGAACCGCGCGTTCCTCGGCCGGGCGGTGCGCTTCCTCGCCGGCGAGACCGGGATCCGGCAGTTCCTCGACATCGGCACCGGCCTGCCCACCCAGGAGAACACCCACGAGGTCGCCCAGAGAGTCGCTCCCGAGGCGCGGGTGGTGTATGTCGACAACGACGCCCTCGTCCTCACCCACGCACGGGCCCTGCTCGCCACCGACGACCAGACGATCGTGGTCGAGGGCGACGTGCGCCGCCCAGAGGAGATCCTGGCCGACCCCGGGCTGCGGGCTCACATCGACCTCGCCCGGCCGGTCGCGGTGCTGCTCTTCTCCATGCTGCACTTCGTCCCCGACGACGCGGACGCCTCCCTGATCGTCGCGACGATCAGGGACGCCATCGCGCCGGGGAGCTACCTGGCCATATCCCACGGGACGGCTCTGGAAGAGGACCGGGCGACCGGGTTCACCCAGGTCTACGAACGAGCCACGTCCCCCATGACGACGCGCAGCCGCGACCAGATCCAGCGCCTCCTCGACGGCTTCGATCTCGTCGACCCCGGCCTGGTCGTTGGGCAGGACTGGCGCCCCGACGCGCCGCCCAGCGCAGAAAGCCGCACCGGGTCGTGGTTCTATGCCGCGGTCGGCCGCAAGCCCTGACCGTCACCCCCGTCCGGGAAGCGCAAGACCCCGGTCTGCGGTCCGGAAGCGCGGAATGGTGCATTCCTGGACCGTTCGAGCGGATCTTGAGGGGGCTGTTGGCCCGCCTCACCGGCCGGTGGGGAAGCCGAGGTGGATGCCGCCGTTACTGTGTTGTTGGTCGCGCTCGCCTTCTCGCTCGCTGCGCGGGCGGGGCGCTGCACTGTCCGGCCGCTTCGGCTCGCTCGGCGGCTCGCCGCTCCGATGGTCGGGCCAGCGGGAGGTGACGACTTTGGTGTGGGTGTAGAAGTGGATGCCTTCGGTGCCGTGCAGGTGGGTGTCGCCGAACAGGGACGCCTTCCAGCCGCCGAAGGAGTAGTAGGCCATCGGCACGGGGATGGGGACGTTGACGCCGATCAGCCCGACCTGCACCTCGTTTTGGTAGCGGCGGGCGGCGCCGCCGTCGCAGGTGAAGATCGCGGTGCCGTTGCCGTAGGGGTTGGCGTTGACGATGTCGAGGGCTTGGTCGTAGGTGTCGGCGCGGACGATCGACAGCACCGGGCCGAAGATCTCATCCCGGTAGATGGACATGTCCGGATGGACGTGGTCGAACACCGACGGGCCGAGCCAGAAGCCGCTGTCGGGGCCTTCGGTGGGGTGGGTGCGGCCGTCGACCGCCAACGTCGCCCCCTCACCTACGCCGGTGTCGAGGTAGGCGGCGACCTTGTCGCGATGCGGCCCGGTGACCAGCGGCCCCATCTGCGTGCCGGGGTCGGCGCCGGGGCCAACGCGCAGGCCCGCCACCCGGTCCTTGATCTTGCCCATCAGCTGGTCGGCGGCCGGTTCCACCGCGACGACCACGGAGATCGCCATGCAGCGTTCCCCCGCCGACCCGAACCCGGCCGACACCGCCGCGTCGGCGGCCTGGTCCATGTCGGCGTCCGGCAGCACGACCATGTGGTTCTTCGCCCCACCCAGGGCCTGCACCCTTTTGCCGGTACGCCCGGCGGTTTCGTACACGTGGCGGGCGATCGGTGTCGACCCGACGAAACTCACCGCCGCCACATCGGGATGCTCCAGCAGCCGGTCGACCGCCTGCTTGTCGCCGTGCACCACGTTGAACACCCCGTCGGGCAGGCCCGCCTCCGCCCACATCTCCGCCAACAGCACAGAGGCCGACGGGTCCTTCTCCGACGGCTTCAACACGAAGGTGTTCCCACACGCGATCGCCACCGGGAACATCCACATCGGCACCATCGCCGGAAAGTTGAACGGCGAGACCCCCGCGCACACCCCCACCGGCTGCCGGATCGAGTACGAGTCCACATTCGTCGACACGTTCTCCGAGAACCCGCCCTTCAACAGGTGCGGCACCCCACACGCGAACTCGGCCACCTCCAGGCCCCGCTGCACCTCCCCCGCGGCATCCGCTTTCGTCTTCCCATGCTCCGCCGTGATCGCCGCCGCCAACTCCACCGCCCGCGCAGCCACCAGCTCACGGAACGCGAACAACACCCTTGTGCGCCGCCCCAACGAGGTATCCCGCCACCCCGGAAACGCCCCCACCGCGGCCGCCACCGCCGCATCCACCACACCAGCCGACGCGAAATCCACCTCCCCCAACACCCCACCGGTCGCCGGGTCATACACCACACCACGACGCCCAGCCGGCCCCTCCCACGGCCGGCCATCGATCCAATGCGTAATCCGGGTGGGAGCAGTCATGAGTGCGCCTCCTCGTTCGCCCGGGCGAGCGCGCCGCCGAGGACCGCCAGACCCTCGTCGGCCTCGGCCTCCGACAGGGTCAGCGGCGGGGCGATCCGCAGCGCGTTGCCGTAGAGCCCGCCCTTGCCGATCAGCAGCCCGCCGCGCTTGGCCTCCTCCAGCACCGTCGTCGCGGCCTGCGGGCTCGGCGTGGTCGTATCCGGCCGCACCAGCTCCACGCCGATCATCAGGCCCTTGCCGCGGACCTCCCCGATCACCGGGTAGTCCAGCCTGCGCAGCCCCTCCAGCAGGCGGGTGCCGACCTTCGCCGCGTTGGTCTGCAGGTCGTGGTCCAGGACGTACCGCAGGGTCGCGACCGCGCCGGCCGTCGAGACAGGGTTGCCGCCGAACGTCGAGATCGAGTTCGCGATCAGGTTGTCCACCAGCCCGGCCCGGCCGACGACGCCCGCGATCGTGAGCCCGTTGCCGAGGCCCTTGGCGAACGTCATCATGTCCGGCGTCACGCCGTGGGCCTGGATGCCCCAGAAGTGCTCGCCGGTGCGCCCCCAGCCGGTCTGCACCTCATCAGACACGAACAGGATGCCGCGCTCGTCGCAGACCTCCTTCAACGCCGCGAGATAACCGTCGGGCGGGGTGACGAACCCGCCGACGCCCTGGATCGGCTCCGCGATCAGCGCCGCCACGTCCCCCGACGTCTCCGTGGCCAGCACCTCGCGCAGCTCCTCCGCCGCCGCCGCGCAGAATTCCTCGTCGGACAGGCCGCGGTACGGCCCGCGCAGCCGGTCACCACCGCGAAGGTAGCTGACGTTCAGCGGGGTGAACGCCGACGCCGACCAGCCGCGGTTGCCGGTGATCCCCATCGCGGCGTACGAACGGCCGTGATAGCTGCCCCGCAACGCGATCACCTGATTGGACCGCCGCGCGGTGGTCGCGAACAGCAGCGCCGCCTCATTCGCCTCCGTACCGGACGTCGTGAAGAACACCCGGGCGTCGGGGATGCCGGACAGCTCGGCGAT
The DNA here is from genome assembly GCA_050699055.1 of Streptosporangiaceae bacterium. Taxonomy (GTDB): domain Bacteria; phylum Actinomycetota; class Actinomycetes; order Streptosporangiales; family JBOHCT01; genus JBOHCT01. The sequence goes on from JBOHCT010000067.1 coordinate 10,720, forward strand.
CCTTTCCGCCAGCTCGACCTGCGGGCGGATCAGGTACACCGTCGACGTGTGCATGACGCCGGAGTCCACCTGCGCCTTGACCGCCTCGCGGACCTCCGGCACGTCGTACCCGAGCATGTTCGTCAGGATCCCGCCGAAGAAGTCCAGATACGTCCGCCCCTCCGCGTCGGTGACCCTGCACCCCTTGCCGCTCGCGATCTCGATCGGCTGCTCGTAGTACAACGACAACCACGACGGCAGCACGGCCCGATGACGGGCCAGCAGATCGGCGTGCGGACTCTCAGTCATGAGGCGGCCTCCAAAGTGAGCATCGCGGCAAGCGACAGCGAGCAAGGAGCGGAACGGAGGAGACCGCCGGGACACACCATCATGAGGCGCTCACCTCCGACGGAGCGGCGGACTCTCTAGGGCGCACTTCATCTTTCAGTGTCGCCCGGGCCAGGACCCCCGAGCAATCGACAGAGTGTTAGGAACATCGACAATCACTTGCCATGCCGTAAGGGTGTCAGTGGAGGCACGTAGCGCCCGTCCGCGGCTGTCCACCCGCCGTCGACGAAGAGCACGGAGCCTGTGACGTACGAGCTGGCGTCGGAGGCGAGGTACACCGTGGCCCCGACCAGCTCACCAGGCTGCGACCAGCGTCCAAGCACGCTCTTGCTCGCGTAGGCGTCGTACCACTCCGGGTTGTCCTTGATCTGCTCGGTCAAGGGGGTCTCCACGACGCCCGGAGCGATCGCGTTGGCCCTGACGCCCCGGTCGCCGAGCTCGGACGCGAGCGCCCGGAGGAGCTGCACGGTGCCTGCCTTTGTCGCGGCGTACGCACCTTGGCCCGGCTCGACGGCGACCGAACGAATGCTGGAGAAGCCGATGATGCTCCCGCCTCCATGGGCGGCCATGGACCGTCCCACCTCTCGCAGGAGCCGGTATGTTCCCGCGAGGTTGAGGGACAGGACGCGTTCGACCTCCTCGTCAGAGGTGTCGATCACCCTCTTCCGAACGTTGACGCTCGGCGTCGTCACGAGGATCTTGATCTCGCCCACCTCGTCGACGGCCTCGCGTACCTGGCGGGGGTCGAGGATGTCGAGGGACCGCCTGTGCGCCCTCCCTCCCTGGCGCACGATCGACTCCGCCGTCTCGCGGACGGCGGCGAGGTCGACATCCGCGCAATGGACGACGGCCCCGAACGCCGCCAGCCCCTCGGCGCAGGCCTCGCCGATGCCGCGCCCGGCACCGACGACCAGGGCCTGACGACCCGTCAGGTCGAACAGGGAGCGATAGTCGGCGAGTCTCTGGCTCGACGGCGCCATGGGTCGTGGCTCTCCTTGTCCGCTCGACCGCCCCGTCACGTCGCGCTCCAGACCCGGCGGGCCCCCACGTACGTCGCCTCGACCGGGAGGGCGCCGAGGGCGGCCGGGTCCGACGTCAGCGGATCGCCGCCGAGGACGACGAAGTCGGCGAGGTACCCCGGCTCCAGCCGGCCTTTGTATGCCTGCTCACCGGCGGCCCGCGCGGCGTTCGTCGTGTAGCAGGCGAGCGCCTCGAGCGGGGTGATCCGCTGGTTCTCCCCCATCACCGGGCCGTCGAAGCCCTGACGGGTCACGCAGCTCTGCAAGGCGAGCAGCGGCTCGTACGGACCGCAGAGGAAGTCCGAGGATCCCGCCACGCAGATGCCGGCGTCGAGGAACCACCGGTGCGCGAACATCCGCTCGAGCCGCTTCGGTCCGTACCAGTCGAGCAGCCGGCCGCCGTGGTAGTTGACGTAGCTGCCGAAAGGCACCGCGACCGCGCCCAGGCGCCTCATCCGCCGCACGATGTCCTCCGTGACGACCGTGCAATGCTCGATCCGGTGGTGCAGGTCGGGGCGCGGCAGCTCCCGCTCGGCCTCCTCGAACAGGTCGAGCAGGATCCCGATCGCGCGGTCGCCGTTGGCGTGGACGCCGACACGGACGCCGTCCTCCTGCGCCCGGCGGATGATCTCGCGCAGCTGTCCGGTGCTCCGGCTCTGGATGCCGTAGTCGTCCGTCCCCTCGAAGGGCTCCTCGAGGAGACACGTGCGGCCCCCGATGGCGCCGTCCACGAACGTCTTGACGCCGCCGATCCGCAGCCGCTCGTCGCCGACCTCCTCGGACGCGCCGAGCCGACTCAGCTGGTCGTAGTGCTCCGCGGTGACCAGCATGTTCACCCGCAGGCTCAGCAGACCTCTTCGCCTGGCCTCCGTCAGCAGGAGTACGTCGTCCGGCCCCACCAGGGCGTCGCCGATGGAGGTGAGACCGGCCGCGTGGAACATCTGCACCGCACGCCGCAGGCCGACGAGCTTGTCCTCCATCGTGCTCGGCGGCACCACGGTGTGCTCGGTGTGGGCCACCTGCGGGTAGGCGAAGTCGAACAGCGCCTGCTCGTACAGGACACCGTTGAGCCTGCCGGCCCCGTCCCGGCCGTACCCGCCGCCGTCGGGGCCGGGGGTGCCCTCGTCGATGCCGCCGACCCGCAGCGCCGCGGAGCTCGCGACCCCCCAGTGGCCGGCGACGTGGATCACCAGGACCGGGTGCTCGGGGGCGGCCTCGTCCAGATCGAGACACGTGAGGGTCCGGCTCTCCGCGGTCTTGCCGTCGTCGTACCTGCTCCCCCGGATCCATCCCCCCGGCGGAGTCTGCCGAGCCTGTTCGCTGACCTTGTCCTTGATCTCGCCGATCGAGTGGACGGCCCGGTACGACAGGTCCAGGTGAAGCACGTCCTCGGCGGCCTGGACGAGGTGCATGTGGGCGTCGTTGAAACCAGGGACGACCACGCTCCCGCCGAGATCGGTCCGCGTGGCCGACGGGAACCGTGCCGCTAGGTCGTCCGCCGAGCCGACCGCCGCGACACGGCCGTTCGCGACAGCGACCGCGTCCGCGCCCTCGCTACCAGGCGACATGGTGACGACTCGCCGAGCCGTGAAGATCTCCACATCCGCCTCGCTGGTCATGACCGCCTCGCTCCCGCTGTCGACTATCGGCTCTTACCGGCCGCCGCCCGGTCTTCCGCGACCCCACATCCAGGGTCCACCGCTCTGTCAACGACGCAGTGTCACGCCTTACCGTCGTGTTCTTACACACCGTCGGGATGTGGGGGAAGGCGCGATGCTGCCCACCATCGGTGAGGTCCTCGCCTTCGAGGTGGTTCGACGCGGCCGGCCCCGGGTCATCGCGGGCGAGGGCGCCTTGCACAACCATATCCGCGGCATGACCGTCAAGGAGCTGCTCGCTGTCCTGCACAAGCGCGGCATCACCGCCGAGTTCCTGGTCAACGTGTGGACAGCGGACAACTCAGGGGTCACCTGGAAGGCGTCGGCCGGCCAGGTGGACGGCAGCCGGCCCGTCAACGACGTGATCCCAGCGAAACGCGGCCACGTGATCGTGTTCATCGACGCTGGGCCGCACGCCCACCCGCCAGCGAAGTACCGCGACGAGTACCACACGTACGGCAAGCGGTACCACTACAAGCCGCCGCAGAGCGACTGGGGGTTGGCGCGGGTTCGGGAGCCGTGTCCGATGGCACGCGTGCCAGCACGCATGCATGGCTCAGGTGACGTGGCGCGCGCCCGACGAACTCGTCGACCAGGTACAATGGGTCGCGCGGCGAAGGCCGGAGTGTCAACGAGTACGTGACGATGGTGCTGGACGCCGCGACCAACCCCGATCTCGCCGAAAGCGAGAGCGAACGGCTCAGGGAGCGGCTCGCGCGGGCCGGTCTTCTGGCACCCGGGGGTTCTCCGCGCACCCGCCATGGTGGTCCGTGCATAGCGGACGTTTCGTACACCACGGGGGCGGCCGAGACGGGAAGTCTCGGCGGGGGAATACCGCTTAGGGGTATGTGGTTTCCGACAGCCATGGACGGCGACCTCGCGGGTACGCACACGACCGCTACCTACCGGCACGCGAGCCACGGCCAGGAGCGCTCCCGCCTGTGGCGCGCCGCCGTCATGGCGACCCTGCACTGCCTCACCGGCTGCGCCATCGGCGAGGTACTGGGCATGGCCGTGGCGACCGCCCTCGGCTGGGGCAACGGGGCCTCGATCGGCCTGGCGATCGTGCTGGCGTTCTTCTTCGGCTACCTGCTCACGATGCGCTCGATCATGGCGTCGGGAGTCTCGCTGCGGCGCGCCGTCCGGCTCGCCCTCGCCTCCGACACAATCTCCATCGGCACCATGGAGATCATCGACAACCTGATCATGCTCGTCGTCCCGGGTGCGATGCTGGCCGGGCTCGCGGATGGGCTGTTCTGGGGATCACTCGCGATCTCCCTGGCGATCGCCTTCCTCGTGACCATCCCGGTCAACGGGTTCCTCATCGGCCGAGGTCTTGGCCACGCCGTGGCGCACGCCCACCACTGAGCGGCTATCCCCAGAGCGCGAGGACCAGCAGCACCGCCGTCGTGTCGATCTCGACCAACGCGCCGTACACGTCACCCGTGACCCCGCCGAACCGGCGAACCGCGTGGCGGCGCAGCACCGCCGCCGCCACCAGGCCGACGAGGAGCGCGGAACCCAGCCGTGCCGCGCGTACCGGGTCCCCCAGCCCGGCCGGTACGGCACAACAGGCGATCGCCACGGCCGTCACGAGTGCCGCCGCGGGCAATGACACCGTCCCGGCGACCAGCGCGCCGAGGCCCTCGGAACGGGCCGCCGGCGTGGCGGGGGTCGATGAGTGAACGACCGCCATGCGGCCGGCGACGGCGGCGAGGACGATCGCCTCCACGCCTCGCCCCGCCGCGACGCAGGCCGCCAGCGCGCCGATCTGGACGAGCAGGGTGAGGACCACCGTCACCACGCCGAACGGCCCGACGTCCGAGCGCCGCATGATCTCCAGGGCACGCCCGGCCGGACAATTGCCGCCCAGCCCGTCGGCGGTGTCGGCGAGCCCGTCGAGGTGCAGCCCGCGAGTCACGAGCGCGAGCGTCGCGATCCCGAGAGCACCGGCGAGCAGGGCGCCGGGTGGACCGGTCAAGGGCCACCGGACGCCGTAGATCACGAGGGCGGCGAGTCCGCCGAGCCCGGCGCCGACGGCGGGCGACCAGAGCACAGCGCGGCCGGCCGTACGGCGGTCGACGCGCCCGACGCGTACCGGCAGTACGGTGAACGTCGTCACCGAGAGCCTGAGCCCGTCCGGTGCGAGTCCGCGGCCGGCCATGGTTCCGCGCACGTCATCGCAGCCGGCAGGGGATGCCGGCGACGACGAGCCACGCCTCGTCGGCGTCGGCGGCGACCCTGGCGTTGAGACTGCCCAGCTCGTCCCGGAACCGCCGGCCCGTGGGGGTGGGCGGCACGACGCCGAAGCCGACCTCGTTGCTGACCGCAACCACATGCGCCGCCGTCGTGCGCCAGGCGTCGACCACATCATCCAGGCGGCATGCCAACTGCACGTCGGCACCGGGAGCGCCCGCCCACACACCGCAGTCGTCCATGACGCCCGCGAGCCAGAGCGTGAGGCAGTCGACGAGCAGCGGGCCGCGCTCGGTACGCAGCACCCGCGTGAGATCGCCCGTCTCGTCTGTGCGCCAGCTGTGGGGACGCCGCGCGCGGTGTGCCCGGATCCGGTCCTCCCACTCGGGGTCGTCCGGATCACGACGGGCGGTGGCGACGTAGGTGACCGACGGCTCGCCTGAGAGCAGCTGCTCGGCGTGGGCGGACTTACCGGACCGCGCGCCGCCCAGGATGAGAACGCGTCTCAACTCTTCTCGACCAATGTCACCCGGCGGCCTCCTCCGTTCCGCTCCTTGCTACGCTGCGATGCTCGCTTCGTCGGCCGCCTCGGGACACCCCGGCGGCGTCGAAGGTCGCGACGTCGTGGAGGACTCGTACCGCGCTCCGCACGATCGGGAGGGCGAGCAGCGCCCCGGTCCCCTCTCCGAGGCGGAGCTCCAGGTCGACGAGCGGCCGCAGGCCGAGATGGTGCAGGGCCACGGCGTGCCCCGGCTCCGGCGAACGGTGACCGGCCACGCAGGCGTGGACGGCGTCACCGGCGAAGGCGGCGGCGACCAGCGCGGCCGCTCCGGCGGTCACGCCGTCGAGGATGACCGGTACCCGTCGGGCCGCGGCGCCGAGGATCAGGCCGACGAGCGCCGCGTGCTCGAAGCCGCCGATCGCCGCGAGGGTGCCCGCCGGATCGCCCAGAAGATCCCCTGTGTCCGGGCGGTTTCGGGCGAGCGACCGGCGTACGACGTCCACCTTCCTGGCGTGGGTGGGGTCGTCGACCCCGGTGCCACGGCCCGTCACCTGGACGGGATCGGCGTCGGTCAAGGCCGCGACGAGGGCGGCCGACGGCGTGGTGTTCGCGATCCCCATGTCGCCCGTCAGCAGTGGGCGATGTCCCTCGCCTACCAGGTCCGCTGCCACCTCGATGCCGACCTCGACCGCGCGCCGTGCCTCCTCCCGGCGCATCGCCGGACCCGCCGTCATGTCCGCCGTGCCGCGGCCGATCTTGCGTGCCAGCAGCCCTGGCGCGGGCTCCAGATCGGCGGCCACCCCCACGTCCACGACGAGTACCCGAGCGCCGACCTGGCGCGCGAAGGTGTTGACGACCGCTCCCCCGGCGAGGAAGTTCGCCACCATCTGCGCGGTCACCTCCCGCGGCCATGGGGTGACGCCCTGGGCGTGGACGCCATGGTCGCCGGCGAAGATCACCACCGCCGCGGGCTCGGGCACCGGAGGCGGACAGACACCGGCGAGGCCGGCGAGGCGGGCCGCCAGGTCCTCGAGCCCACCGAGCGCGCCGCGCGGTTTGGTCAGCCGATCCTGGAGAGCACGTGCCTCCCCGGCCGCGTCGGGGTCCGGTGGCCGGACGGCGGCGATCGTCTCCGCGAGCAGGTCCATGAGTCCTTTCTACGGGAACAAGGGACGAGGCACGCTCCCGGTCCCCCGGACCACGGCGAAGATCCGTTCCGATGGTCTAGAAGCGCAGCATTCTCGCCGCTCTGACCAAGCGAACGGATCTGTGAGCATGGGGGTGAGGCGCTAGCCGGTCATCTGCCGGTCCGTGGCCTTGGCCAGCTTCTCCGCCGTGAGCCGCAGGGTGCGTTCCACCTCGGCGCCCTCGAGAAGAACCCGTCGCACGGCGCCGCCCAAGGCGGCGACCGCTCGCGCGTCATCCGGCGTGACGTGGACCGACGGCAGGTGGGGCGCCTCGTCGGCGAACACCTTGAAGATCGGCTTGTCGTCGAAGTAGGGCACCGGCCGAGAGAAGTATGGATCGGCATACGTGCGCAGCAGGGAAGGAAACCGCCCGTGCCTCCTCAGGCACACCAGCTGCGCATGGGGATCGGTCAGGGCGAACCGAATGTACGCCCACGCCGACTCGGGGTCAGCCTCGCTGGTAGCGAGAACGGCCAACCCGCCCGGACCGTCGTGGCCGTAGCTCGCCGCCCGGCTGCCTCCCCTCGCGAACGCGGGCACGGGGAAAACATCCCACCTGCCCTTCTGCCTGGGAGCACGATCCTGGAGACGGCGCGCGGCCCCCGCGTCCGCGACGAAGCCAGCGACCTTACCCTCGGTGGACGCGGCGACCTGAGCGTCGAACCCCTCGACGAGGAGCAGCAGCTCCTCATCGCGCAGGCGTTTGATCACCCGCAGGGCGGCGACGGCGGCCGCGGATCCCACCGCTACGCGACCCCGCGCGTCGAAGAGGGCCGCGCCCTGCTCGTTGAGCAGCGTGCCGACGACCGAGACCGGGTCCGCGATGTCGAAGGCGGTGCGCGCGCCGGTCGCCGCCTTGACCTCGCGCGCGGCGCCGACGTAGTCGGCCCAGGTCTCGATCGACCCGGCGTCGACCCCCGCCCGGTCGAACAGGTCGACGCGGTGGAAGACTCCGGCCGGACGGATGTCCCAGGGCATGGCGAGTACCCGCCCCGAGCCGTCGGCCAGGCGCCAGGCGCGACTGGAGAAAGCGTGCCGATACCCGTCCGCCCCGAACTCCGACAGGTCCCTGAAGGCGTCAGGGAAGCGCTGGGCAAGGGGCACCAGATGGCTCGCGCGCACGTACAGCATGTCGGCCAGGTCGCCGCCGCGCCGGCGGGACTTCATCTCGGCGGCCACCAGCCCGTAGACCCCTGGATAGGGCTGGCGCCTCACGTCGACCGTGAAGCCGGAGCCCGCATGCGTGTTCTCGAACAGGCGAACGACGTCTCGAAGAGCTCCCGCCGTGTCATCGTCCGCCCAGGCCAGCACGACCTCCGGCGGGCCGGAGAGCCGGCAGCCCGCAAGCCCGGACACGGCCGCGACCGCCGCCAGGCGACCGCCCGCCCGCACGAACTCCCGTCTACTCGGCACGCCCCCGCCCAGTCTTCGCCCGGTCATGGACATCTCCGCCCACCCTGATGAACAACTCAAGTGGGTTATCCATTTCACTGCCGGAAATCAGATAAGATCACGACGTGCCGTCGCGTGGCCTGCACTACCCGGGCTCGTACGACGAGTTGAGGGCGTGGTTCCCCGACGATGAGGCGTGCATGGACTACCTCGACTGGCTGCGCTGGCCCT
>JBOHCT010000068.1:0-19159 GCA_050699055.1 Streptosporangiaceae bacterium
CACGTCACCAACGGCGACAACCCCCGGACCGCCACGACATCGGCGTCGATCACTCAGCGTCGATGACGCTCAAACCGTCGTGATCACCCTGCCACAGCGACAGACACCGTGGCGGCTAACAGCCCGTTCGACGGCGAGCATCGCCAGGTCCGGCTTCCCGAGATGCACCATCAGACACGCGGCCACCTGGTACGCCTGGGTGAGAATCGGCGCGACGTCTGGGCCGACGGAGTGTTCGGTCAGGCGCGACTCGGCGATCAGCGGCGGCAGGGTTTCGGTGAGGCGTGTGAAGTGACCGCCCCAGTAGTCCTTCCACATGTGGCGTGCCCGGACGCGCAACGCGGAGAGCGGGGTAGGTTCGCCGTCATCCGCGGGGTCGATACCTGGGAAATCAGCGAGGGAGACGAGCGCGTTGCGTACCGCTAGAACGCCGGCGGCTTCCCCATCGGTCCTGCCGATCCTGGGCCGCCGGCCGAGCAGGGAGGACAGCTCGGTGTCCAGGCCGTCAGCGATGGCGGCGAGAGTGCTGATACGAGCGGACAGGCGCTTGTTCTGTTCGAGCTTGCGGACCAGGTCAATACTCACACCGGCGAGCTCGGCGGCCTCCTCCTGGGTAAGCCCCCGCTGCCGACGCAGACCGCACAGCCGGTCGCCGATCGTCTCGTCGGCCATGGCGTTCGGCCTCCTCGCGATCCTGGTCTGTCAGGGCAAGCGTAGCGAGAAGGCGTCAGGCGGCGTGCCGTCGCGGGACACGCGGGAACAATAGGCGTGACCTCGAGTCGATACCGCACGTTATAGAAGGAGTCGCGACGGTGAACTGGATCGCGGCACCGGACTACTGGTTCGCACGACTCGTCTTCGAGCGGGCGCTCGCCGCCGTCTACCTCATCGCGTTCGCGAGCGCCCTGGCACAGTTTCGCCCCCTCCTCGGCGAGCGGGGCCTGCTCCCAGTGCCGAGGTTCGTGCGTGCCGTACCGTTTCGGCGTTCGCCCAGCCTGTTCCACCTGCATTACTCGGACCGGTCCTTCGTTGCCGTCGCGGGCGCTGGAGCCGTACTCTCCGCGGTCACTCTCGTCGGCCTCACCGCGCGTACGCCGCTGTGGGGCTCGATGGTGGTGTGGGCCGCGATCTGGGTCCTGTATCTCTCGATCGTGAACGTCGGCCAGGTGTGGTACGGCTTCGGCTGGGAGTCGCTGCTGCTCGAGACCGGGTTCCTCGCGATCTTCCTCGGCTCGTGGGCTACCGCCCCGCCCGCGCTCGTGCTGTGGCTGCTGCGCTGGCTGCTGTTCCGCGTGGAGTTCGGCGCGGGCCTCATCAAGCTACGCGGCGATCCCTGCTGGCGGGATCTGACCTGTCTCTACTACCACCACGAGACCCAGCCGATGCCCGGGCCGCTCAGCTGGTTCTTCCACCGGATGCCGCGGCCGCTGCACAAGGCGGAGGTCCTGGGAAACCACGTCGCGCAGCTGGTCGTGCCGTTCGCCCTCTTCACTCCTCAGCCGGCCGCCAGCGTGGCGGCGGCCCTCATCATCGTTACCCAGCTGTGGCTCGTTCTCTCCGGCAACTTCGCCTGGTTGAACGTCATCACGATCGTCCTCGCCCTCAGCGTCGTGGACTTCTCGCTGATCGGCCCCCACATCGGCATTGCGGCGGAGCCGGCGCGCCTCGCTCCGCCGCCGACGTGGGACCTCGGTGTTGTCCTCGCCCTCACCGCGTTCGTGGCCGTGCTCAGCTACTGGCCCGCACGGAACATGCTGTCGCGGCACCAGCTGATGAACTACAGCTTCAACCCGTTCCACCTCGTCGGCACGTACGGCGCCTTTGGCACAATCAGCCGGACTCGACACGAGGTGGTGGTCGAGGGAACCGACGAGCCCGAGGTCACACCCCACACGCGGTGGACGGAGTATGAGTTCAAGGGCAAGCCGGGCGACCCGCGTCGCCTGCCACCCCAGATCGCGCCGTACCACCTTCGGCTCGACTGGCTCATGTGGTTCGCCGCGATGTCCCCCAGAATCGCGGAGGCATGGTTCGTGCCGTTCGTCCTGAAGCTGCTGGCGAACGACCACGCGACCGTCAAGCTCCTGCGGTCGAACCCCTTCCCTGAGACCGGACCCACCTTCGTACGCGCGCGGCTTTACCGCTACCGCTTCACCGACCGGCGCGAGCGCCGGGAGACCGGCGCCTGGTGGAGTCGCACATTGCTCGGCGAGTACCTCCCGCGGGTCCCCCGGACACGTCCGCCGATCTTGGACTTATCGGGTAGAATTGTGCGTTTCAAACCCCGACAAGTCCAAGATCGGCGATGTGGGTGGCCAGGAGTGGCTACCCCGTCGGTGCGGCGACCTCCTCGCCGCGTTCGCCGCGGTGCCGCTCGATGATGTCGCGGATCTCGTCGGTCTGGAAGCCGCTCGCCGCACCCCAGTAGTACGCGACGAGCCCGATGCCGACGACGATCAGCGTCATCCACGGGAACGGCAGGGGCGGCGACTTGAGCGGGCCGAACTGCCCGTAGAAAGACGCCGGGAATATCGCCAGCAGGAACCAGATCAGCCACGCGGTGCGCTGGATGTGGAGCCGGCACTCCTTGCTGGACAGCAGCCAGAGGCCGAGGCAGAAGAAGACGACATCCGCGGACATCGCGATGTCGTAGACCCCGAACGGCCACGCGCTCGGTGACGGCGGCACCGCCACGAAGACCCAGCCGCCCCCGCGGTGAATGAAGACCCAAGCGCCGAGGAACACCAGGCCGAGGATCGACCCGTAGAGCGGCTTGATCCAGCCGCGCCGCTGCGCGTAGTACCACGTGAACAGCGGCAGCCCGACGAAGATCGATGCCTCGACGCTGGTGAGTGTCGAGTAGCCAGCCCAGTAGAAGATCTCGACGGCGGCCAGGAAAGCGGCCGGCGCCAGAAGATAGGCCATATGCAGTCGGTAAGGACGTGGCAGGTCAGGCGCGGTCTTGCGGAAGACCGGGACCGCCATACCCCCGATGATCATGGTCAGCACGGTCGTGGATGTGATGAACCCCACCAGCGTGTACCAGCTCGGGGACGGGACGAAGAAGACACAGCCGACCACGCCCGCGACGATCACGGAGAACCACGGGATGCCGAACCGATTGTGCCGCTGCAGGATCCTCGGCCCGTAGCCGTGGATGCTCAGGCCGTAGCTTGCCCGGGCCGTGGTGCCGAAGTAGAGCCACCCTGTACCCGACGGGGATACGCCGGCGTCGACGAGCAGGAAGTTGCTGAACAGCAACATCGACGGAATGCCGGCCGCGATCATCGCGGAGTACAGCGGCGTGGTGCCCCAGGTGCTCCCGAGGAGCCCGCCCCAGTTGCCCGGGGTGATGCCGGCGTTGCCCCAGTCGAGCGCCCCGAGTATCCCGATCTGCAGCCCGATATAGATCAGCGTCGTGATCACGACGGAGAGCACGGTCGCGAGCGGGATGTCGCGCCCAGGCCGCTTGCCCTCGCCGCCGTACTCGACAGCCTGCCGGAAGCCGAGGAACGCGAAGGCGATGCCGCTGATCGACAGTGTCTGGAACAGCGCGCCATTGCCCTTGGGGAAGAAGCCGCCGTACAGCGTGAAGTTCGAGCCCTTGAAGACGAGGAAAAGGAAGCAGAACGTCACGATCGGGATGAAGATCTTCCACCAGGTGAACCAACGGTTCCACTCGGCCAGCAGCCGGATGCCGAACACGTTCAGGAAGAAGAACATGAGCATCAGGCCGACGGCGAAGCCGATGCCGGGAGGACCGAGGATCGGGATGCCGTGCGCCTCGTACACGAAGCCCGTCGACGGAAACTTGCCGCCGACGTAGGTGACGACGGCCTCGGCCTCGATCGCCGGTGTCGCGACCGACGCTACCCAGTACGTCCAGCCGAGGATCCAGCCACTGTAAGCGCCGTGAGTGAGCTGGGGGTAACGTACCAGTCCGCCGGACCTCGGCAGCATGCTGCCGACCTCGCCGAAAGAGAGGCCGATGATGATGAAGAAGAAACCGGCGACGATCCAGGAGATGATCGCCGACGGGCCCGCGTCGTTCATCGCGCCGAGCGAGGCGAACAACCACCCGGACCCGATGATCGACCCGATGCACAGGAAGAGGATGTGCTCGAACGACATCGCCTTCCGTAGATGCCTGTCGGACGCCTCGAAACTGCCGACAGGTTCGGCCGATTGATCTGAAGCCACCGTGACCTCCTCGCCTCGTAACAACGATGTCCGGCGAGGCCGCGCACCTTTGCGAGGTGTGGGGCCGGCCGTTCCAACGGAATGATCTACCCAGTAGCGGTCGCCGTCGACCCCACTACATCGCTCGTACACCGGTTCGTGACATCTCGTACACCGATACAGCTCTTCCTCTACCGACAGCTCCTGGACCGTCGCGGTCTGTTCGTTCGACAATCGGTGCGTGAACACACGTACCCGACTGCTGGTACGGGTCGAGGGGATCGTCCAGGGGGTGGGCTTCCGCCCGTTCGTCCACTCCCTCGCCGGACGGCTTGGCCTCGCGGGCTTCGTCGGCAACGACACGCTGGGGGTTTTCGTCGAGATCGAGGGCGGCCGGGCCGCCGTCGACTCCTTCGTCGACGCGCTCCAGCACGACCCGCCGCGCCTCGCCGTCATCGATCGGGTATCGGTGGAGTCGATGGCCCCGAGGGGAGATACCGGCTTCACGATCGTCTCGAGCGACGCAGGCGGGGAGCGCCAGGCCCTCGTCTCCCCCGACACCGCGACGTGCGACGACTGCCTGCGGGAAATGTTCGACCCCGCGGACCGCCGCTACCGCTACGCGTTCACCAACTGCACGAACTGCGGCCCGCGCTTCACCATCGTGCGCGACGTGCCGTACGACCGGCCGTCGACGACGATGGCGGCCTTCACCATGTGCGCGGACTGCGCCCGGGAGTACCACGACCCCACGGACCGGCGCTTCCACGCCCAGCCGGTGTGCTGCCCCGCCTGCGGGCCGACACTGCAGCTGATCGACGCCCACGGCACGGAGGTCGCCGGTGACCCCGCCGTCGAGGCGGCCCGGCTCCTCGACGCCGGTCGTGTCGTCGCGGTCAAGGGCCTCGGCGGCTACCACCTGGCGGCCGACGCGGCCGACGAACCCGCGGTCGCGGCGCTGCGCTCCCGCAAGCACCGCGAGGACAAGGCGTTCGCGGTGATGGCCCCCGACCTCACGGCCGCACGCGACCTGTGCGAGATCGACGCCGACGAGGAGCGGCTGCTCGCGGGGATCGGGCGGCCGATCGTCCTGTCGCGCCGGCGACACGACGCACGGCTGGCCGCCTCGGTGGCCCCGGGCAACAGGTTCCTGGGGCTCATGCTTCCCTACACTCCCGTCCACCACCTGCTCTGCCGAGAGCTCGGCCGTCCGTTCGTCCTGACCAGCGGCAACGTCTCCGACGAGCCGATCGCCTACGCCGACGAGGACGCGTTCAGCCGTCTCTCGGGCATCGCGGAGTACTTCCTCACCCACGACCGGCCGATCCACGTACGCGCGGACGACTCCGTCACGCGCGTCTTCCGCGGAAGAGAGCTTCCCGTACGGCGCTCGCGCGGCCACGTCCCTCGGCCCCTTCCGCTGCGCTGGGCGTTCCGACGGCCGGTGCTGGCCTGCGGGGCGGAGCTCAAGAACACCTTCTGCCTGGGGAAAGCCCATCGAGCCTTCGTATCGCCCCACATCGGAGACCTGGAGAACTACGAGACGCTCAAGTCGTTCACCGAAGGCGTCGAGCACTTCGAGCGGCTCTTCGAGATCGTCCCTGAACTTGTCGCCTACGACCTGCATCCGGAGTACCTGTCGACGAAGTACGCCCTCGACCTCGACGGTGTCGCTCTCGTGGGGGTGCAGCACCATCACGCGCACGTCGCCTCGTGCCTGGCCGACAACGGGGAGGAGGGCCCGGTCATCGGAGTCGCCCTCGACGGGCTCGGGTACGGCACCGACGGCACGATCTGGGGCGGGGAGTTCCTCGTCGCCGACCTGGTCGGGTTCGAGCGGCGCGGCCACCTCGATCCGGTCCCGATGCCGGGAGGTACCGCCGCGATCAAACAACCGTGGCGCATGGCCGCCGCCTACCTCGACGCCGCGTACGCCGGGGACATCCCGCGCGGCCTCGACATCGTACGCCGGCGTGCGGACCGCTGGCACGACGTCCTGGCAGCGGCGCGGGCGGAGGTCAACGCGCCGCTCACCTCCAGCGCGGGACGGCTGTTCGACGCGGTCGCGGCGATCGCTGGCGTACGAGACACGATCAACTACGAGGGGCAGGCGGCCGTGGAGCTGGAGCAGCGCGCCGACCCGGACGAGCGGGACGGGTACAACGCCGAGCTGACCGGCGGGGAGCCGTTCCGCCTACGCGGGACCGACCTCGTCCGTTCTGTGGTCGACGATCTGCGCCGCGGCACCGATGTGGCCCGGGTAGCCGCGCGGTTCCACAACGGACTCGCCGCCGCGATCGTGGCTTCCTGCGTCCGGATCCGCGAGAGCGACGGTCTCTCGGTCGTGGCCCTCTCCGGTGGCGTCTTCCAGAACCGGCTGCTGCTCGACCGCGTCGTCTCCTCGCTCGAGGCCGAGGGATTCCGTGTGCTCGTGCACTCCCGCGTGCCGCCGAACGACGGGGGCATCAGCCTTGGTCAGGCGGCGGTCGCTGGCGCGCGTGACCGGCGCGCGTGACCGCGGGGGCTGGCCTGGATAAACGAACCGTAGCGGGGGCTCGTGCTCACGCATATACCGCACGCTCGCGCCCGTCAGGTGCGGTCGCAGGCACAGCCGCTCAGCCCCCGCCTCGCCGCTGGTGCCTACCAGCCAGAATGTGTCCATGCTCTCTCTGGCCGGATGCTCCGGGGGAAAGTTCAGGTGGTCGAACTCAAACAGCTCGGACGAGACCTCCGGGCCCTCGTACACGTCGAAGTTCAACGCGACAAAGGCATCGTTGAGATCGTACATGAGCTGCGTCGTCGGATGCAGTCCACCCGTGTCGATGGCTGCGCCGGGCAGGGTGACGTCGAAGGGCACGCTCACAGCGGGCTCGGAGTCGAGTAGCTCCTGCTCGCGTGCCCGCACCGCGGCCTCGACCTCCCGTATGGCCTGGTTGAGAACACTGCCAACCCTTTTCCGATCGTCGGCGCCGAGCGAGCCGATCGATCGGCTGATCACCGGCAGTGTCCCCGACCGGCCGACCGCCTCGCGGCGGACGGCATCGACATCGGCTGTGGTGCGGGCGCCGTGAAGGGTGGTCAGCACGTGCTCACGGGCGCTGACGAGGCGTTGTAGGAGGTCGTCCCCGCTCGGCTCCTTGCCAGTCATCGACGCCTCCTCACCCCCACCCGATAGTGCAACCCTGGCCCGCTCGCCAGGGCCTTCCGTGCTTTACGTCAGCGAGGCTGAACTGTCGTCGCTTACTTCGCGACTCATGCGCGCAAGCAGACTCCGCGCGTCGTCGCCCCATACCGCTACCCGACGCAGTTGCCCCATGTGGGCCTGATAGATTCGCACGTCTTCAGGATCGCTGACGGTCACTCGTGCGTGCGGGGTTTCGATGGTGACGAACGAGCGGTCGTCGTCGGTCCGATTCTCATAGAGGTTGAACCCAACCCACGGGATTACGGGCGTCGTCGTGCCGATCGGGATCACACCTACGGAGACGTTGTCGAGTGTGGAGACCGTGACCACCCGGTCGAGCTGTGGGCGCAGCACGGAGGGAGGACCTGCTCTCCACCGAAGCGCAGGCTCAGTGAGGACGAACTCGAAGACCCTTCCACTCTCGTACAGGATCTGTTGGCGTTCGACTCGCGCCGCGACTGCCGGCGCGTACTCGCCCCGACCGGTCACGTCCGAGGCCGTGAAGACCTGGCGGGCATACTCCGCGGTCTGTAGCAGGCCGGGCACGATCGTGGGTTGGAAGATCCGCAGTGTTTGGGCAGTCGCCTCGAGCGCCGCGACGTCGGCTTGCAGAGCGGGCATCCCTGCTTGCTGGCTTGTTCGCCACGCTTCGACTTCGTTGAGCGCTGACTCGGTCAGTCCAACAAGCACCGCGCGTGACTCTTCCGACGCCCCCACCGCGTCCGCCCAGGCCATGACCTCTGGCAACGACGGAACCGCTTGAGCATTCTCGATCCTCGATACGCTAGCCTGGCCGATCCCGATGTGAGCGGCCAGCTTCCGGCCGGAAAGCCCGGCCAACAGACGGAGTCGCCGCAGTTCCGCGCCCAGTCGGGCCCGCTGTACGTGCCTCACCAAAGGCTGAGGGTCGCTCACGCCACCCGCCGTCGGCCACGCTGGCTGGTCAGATAGGCGTTGAGAGGTACGGCGTGGGCGACCGTTAGGTCGCGCTCGAAGCGACAGCGATCGAGCGTGTCGGAGTCCTCGGCGTAGTCAAACGCCACCGGATGTCCGTCCCGGTCGTAGCGCATCAGCACCGCGTAGGCATGTGCCGTCGACGCGTCGAACAGCCAGAAGTCCACAGCCAGCTCAGCGAGACCCGCGTGGGCTGTCCGGTCAGCTATCAGGATCTCCTCCCCAGCGGCGGATGACTCGACATAGCCGACCAACTCATACCGCAGGTACTCCGACAGCGGGTGGTCCACCACATGCACGCGACGCCAGTGCTTGCCCTGCGTCGTCGTGACCGCGATGCGGGCCAGCCAGGGGCTAGTGCGTACTGACCGCTCCGGGCGGGGAGTGCCTTCGCGGAAGGCTCGAAACCGCTGGTCCTCCTCCGACACCGCGTAGTGCTGCAGCGTCTCCAACCGGAAGACGTCCGATTGGAGCCGGTCGAAGCAGGCGTCGAACTCGGCCTCGTTCACTCCGATCCTCTTCCACGGGTTCGGGCGTACTCGTCAAGGAGATCACGCGGGATCACGACGACCGCTTCGTGGTCCGGCATGTGTTCGAGCTGTGCCAGTGCTTCAGCGTCGACGAGCCTCTTTCCCTGTACAGCCATCAAACCGTCGACGTCGGTGTCGAAGATGTTCGGGCACGGCCCGTTTTCGCAGTTTCCCACCCGCCGCGTCAGCCGCATACTGCGCTCCCATAATCCTGATCGATCCAGTCCGTTCCTCAGCATGGTCCCCCAGACCGCTTGCGTCAAGGGTCTAACGGGCATAACCTTGGCTTGATACAGAGTGATCCGAAATGATCCGACCCGACCAAGACCCTTCAAGAGGCCGCAGTGCAACAACTCTGGCTGGCGAGACCCCGTATCGCCGACCCGGGGGCACCGGCGAACCGCGACACAAGCCCCCTCAGCGTGGGAGGACCAGATGCATGACAACTCCTGGGCCCGAGCCGACGAGGCCGTGTTCGACCTGTGTTTGGCGCTGGAGCGATGGCGCGGCCGCGACGCGGGACGCTCCGTACGCTGGTGCCACCGCGGGGTCGCCGGTGAGCCATCAGAAGAGGTTGTCAGCCTCGCGCTGACTGTCGCTGAAGCCGAGCGGCTGGCCCGGCACCTCGAAGCCTTCCCATCCAGCGAAGACGGGGTGCCGTGAGCGGTCGAAACGCGGCCTCGAAGGAGTTACGCCCCGTAACGTCACGGTCTGAGGGAGCAAGGAGGGAGGTCGTCACCCCATGGGCCAACATGAGAAGCCGCCTCCGCCCAACCCGAAACCGAAGCCACCGAACCCGGATTCCCCACCCAAAGGCGGCGGAAAACGCGAGAAATGACAGGCGCAGGCGAGCCACGCGCCCAGGTCACGCCTGGATGGGCCCGGGCTCTGCGTGACGCGGGTGAGCTGGCGCCCCAGTGGGAGGCCGTCTTTCAGCAAGTGCCTCGGCACCTGTTTCTCCCCAACCTTGTGTGGCCCTTCGACCGCGAGCACGGCCAGTATGGGGCCATCGACAGGACCGTGAGCCCCCCGGACTGGTACCGCTCAGCGAACGCCGATGTCGCCATCGTCACCCAATGGGACGATGGCCGACACATCGGACTCGAGCCAGGCGAGACCCCCACGTCCTCATCATCCGAGCCGACCTTGGTGGCCCGGATGCTCGCCGACCTCAACGTTCGCCCCGGACAGCGGGTGCTGGACCTCGGCACCGGCACGGGATGGACCAGTGCGCTGCTCGCCACGCGTCTCGGGCAGGAGAGCGTGGTCGGCGTAGAGGTGGACCCCGCTGTGGCCGAGGCCGCCCGTGCTCGCCTGCGCGCGGCTGGACTCGCCCCACTGATCGTAACCGGCGAAGGCGACGACGGCTGGGCGCCAGGAGCACCCTACGACCGGCTGCACGCGGCGTTCGCGGTACACGACATCCCTCGGGCGTGGGTCGAGCAGACCCGCCCGGGTGGCTCGATAGTCGTCCCTTGGGCTACTCCCTTCACGCATACGGGCGCGATCGCTCGGCTTACCGTCCACGCGGACGGCTCGGCGAGCGGAACCTTTACGCGGCCCGCCGAGTTCATGCTCTCGCGCTCGCGGCGCAGTGCCTGGCCAGACCACAGCGACTACGTACGGCCGGGCAGTTGGCCGGCCGATACTTCCGAGTCGGTGACCGCCTTGCGGCCCCAGGACTTGTGGGACAGCCCCGAGGGGACCGGCGAGTTCGTAGTGGGCCTGATGGTGCCCCGCGCTGTACACACCACCGGCTACGACGCCGCGGGAACGCTCGTCGCGTGGTTCTACTCCCTGAACTGCCGCTCGTGGGCCGTTGTGTGTTTCCGCCCGGAGGGACTAGGCCGGTCTGAGGTGTACCAGGGAGGCGGAGACCGCCGGCTGTGGGATGAGGTGGAGAACGCCTACAGGTGGTGGGAACATCGGGGTCGGCCTCGGTGCCGCCGCTTCGGGCTCACCGTCGACCCCGGAGGACGGGCGACGGTGTGGCTGGACCGGCCAGAACAACCGCTTCCGATATTCCTGTAACCTCGCCCGCATCTGCCTGTTGCTGGAAGGAACGGAGCTGTTTCTTGTCGGTACGGTCGGATAGCGTCGCGGCATCCGTGGACCGCTGAGCACCAACGGCTGCGCTGGTACAAGGGAGGTCGGATGTCCGATGGAGTTTCTGGCTGGCTCGCCGACGCCGTCTCGGCCTTCGGCGTAGCGTGCGAGGAGCGCCTGGGTGGGGCTGGCGAGGCTGAGGCCGCGATCCGCCCGCCCATCGAGGGTCTCCTGCAAGCCGCCGGCTCAGCATTGTCTCTCCACGTCGTCGAGCACGGTGAGGCTGCCGTTGAGGACCTGCAGGTGCGTCCCGATTACGCCATCCGCGTGGACGGCGCGATCACTGGCTACGTCGAGGTGAAGAAGCCTCGCACGGACATCGACCCCAGCTCGTTTGGCGGCCACAACCGCACTCAATGGGAGCGTCTGCAAAACGTCCCGAATCTCATCTACACCAACGGCCACTCATGGGCCCTATTCCGCAGCGGCGAGCTGGTGGGTGAGGTCGTCCACCTCGACGGCGACCTGTACACGGCCGGGGCACACCTGACAGTGCGAGACAGGTCGTTCGAGCGGCTGCTTCGAGACTTCCTCGGGTGGAGGCCCGTCCCGATCACCTCCGTCAAGCGGCTCGTCCAGGCGGTGGCGCCGCTGTGCCTCTTGCTCCGCAAGGAGGTCGTGGACCAGCTCACGCGGGAGACGCGCGCGATCCGCGGCGGCGAGTCGGAGGACGATCAGCCGTTCACCGGCCTCGCCTCCGACTGGCGTCGCCTACTCTTCCCCACGGCCAGCGACGACACGTTCGCGGACGGCTACGCCCAGGCGGTCACCTTCGCGTTGCTGCTGGCCCGTGTGGAGGGGATTGAGCTCGCCGGGCGGAGCCTGCACGAGGTCGGCAGAGAGCTCGGCCCCTCCCACTCGCTGATGGGGAGGGCGCTGCAGCTGCTCACCGATCCGGTCTCCGACACCTTCCGCGTGACCCTCGACCTCCTGGTCCGGGTGATCGGCGCCGTCGAGTGGGAGCAGATCCGCGCCGGTCGCGCGGATGCCTACCTCCACCTGTACGAGCACTTCCTCGGCGAGTACGACGAGGCGCTGCGTCGAGCCTCCGGCTCCTACTACACGCCTCGCGAGGTCGTGGTAGAGATGGTCCGTCTCGCCGACGAGGCGCTCCGCGGCTGGCTCGGCTGCGAGCGCGGGTTCCTGTCCCACCAGGTCGTGACTGTCGACCCGGCGATGGGAACGGACACGTATCTGCACGCGATCATCCAGCGTGTCGCCGGGCAGATCGCCGATGAGGAAGGGCCAGGTGCCGCGCCGGGCGCGGTGAGCCAGGTGATCCGGCGGCTGGTGGGCTTCGAGCTGCAGATGGGGCCCTACGCCGTCGCCGAGCTGCGCGCCTCCGATCTCGTTCACGGGTATGGCTCCGTTCCGCCATCGCGTGGCCTCTCTTTGTACGTGACGGACGCCCTCGACGACCCGCACCAGGAGCAGATGCAGCTCGCTCACACGTTCGCGCCGCTCGCGCGGTCCCGGAGGGAGGCCAACAGGTTTAAGCGGAGCGTCCCGGTCACCGTCGTGATCGGCAACCCGCCCTACAAGGAGCGCGCCGAGGGCCTCGGCGGCTGGGTCGAGCAGGGCAACCCGAACATGCCCGCGCCGCTCGACGCCTTCCGCCTCGCCGGCAACGGCCGAGTCGAGTACGTGCTGAAGAACCTCTACGTCTACTTCTGGCGCTGGGCGACGTGGAAGGTCTTCGATGCCGAGGCGGATGGTCACCATGGCCTCGTGACATTCATCAGCACTAGCGGCTACCTGCGCGGTCCTGGCTTCAAGGGCATGCGGGAGTACCTCCGCCGCACCTGCGAGGAAGGCTGGATCGTCAACGTCAGTCCGGAGGGCCACCGGCCGGACGTCCCGACCCGCGTGTTCCCCGGCGTGCAGCAGCCGCTCGCGATCGGGCTGTTCGTCCGGCGCGACGACACGGACAAGAACACGCCCGCGCGGCTGTGGTACGCCAAGGTCCACGGCCGCCGTGAGAACAAGTACGCGCAGCTCGCCAGGTGGCGGTGCGCGACTCCAAGGACCGCACCGGCCCGGTGCTTACGCTGACCGAGCGGGAGTGGGCATCGTTCGTAAGCTCCGTCAAGCGCGGCCGCTTCGACCTCTGAGCCGACAGACCAGCGAGAGGACCAGAGATTTGGGGCCTCGACCTGCCCGGGGTTCGATCCTTGGTCGGGGCACGCCTACGGCGTCCGACGATCTTCTCGGTCTCGCGGGAACGCCGTCACGCCCCAGAGATTCGGATGAGGACAGGCATACCGTGGCGGGCGAGTACCAGCACGGTCGCGAGCGGCACAGGCATCGGGGCCCACCGGCGCATTCCATAGACGGCACACCGCGCGTGGTCTCCCTCGACGGTGACGACGGCCCAGCCGGCCACGCCAGGCCATGACCAGCGCAAAGAGCTGGCCAGCCGTGCGGTTCCGTACGGTGGGCAGCGCACGTCGACGCGGGCGACAGCGCCCTCGGCCGTTCGTACGGACAGCGTGGCCCACCGGTCGCGCTGCTCAGCCGCCCGCATCCGTCCCAGACGCCCGACCGCCTCCGACGGCCGGACGGTACGGCGCGACGGCCGCGCACTCGGGTGTGGCAGGTGCATGGCCCCAGTACTCCTCGGAGATCGGTCGGCCGATCGAAACCCCTCAGCAGATGCGTGGCAGCGGATCACCCACGAGCACGTCGACGATGCGAGTGCCCCCGAACTCGGTCTTGAGCAGGACGAGGCCCGGCGGATCGTCCTTCACCCTGCCCACGATCGCCGCCTCCTCGCCCAACGGGTGGGCGCGCATCGCGGCGAGCGCCGCGTCCGCCGCGCCGCCGTCGACGATCGCCACGAGCCGGCCCTCGCACGCGACGTGCAGCGGGTCGATGCCGAGGATCTCCGACGCGCCGCGGACCTCGGGGCTCATCGGGATCGCATCCTCATCAAGGACCACCGCGACCTCGGAGGCCTTCGCGACCTCGTTCAGCACTGTGGCCACCCCGCCGCGGGTCGCGTCGCGCATGCAGCGGACGTCGGTGGTGGCGTCGAGCAGCGCGTCGACGACGCCGTTGAGCGGCGCCGTGTCGGAGGTGATGTCGGACTCGATGTCCAGCTCGCCCCGGGCGAGCATGATCGTCACGCCGTGTTGGCCGATCGGGCCGGAGACGATGACGGCGTCGCCGGGCCGAGCACCGGCCGCGCTGACCTGGACGTCACGGTCGACGACGCCGATACCGGCGGTGTTGATGTAACAGCCGTCGGCCTTCCCTTTCTGCACGACTTTGGTGTCGCCGGTCACGACCGCGACACCCGCCGCCTCTGCGGCTTTCGCCATGGACGCCGTGACCGCGCGGAGGTCGGCGACGGGGAACCCCTCCTCGAGGATGAACCCCGCGGACAGGTGCAACGGACGGGCACCGCTCACCGCCAGATCGTTGACTGTGCCGTTGACGGCCAGCTCCCCGATGTCGCCGCCTGGGAAGAACAGCGGCGAGACGACATACGAGTCAGTGGTGAAGGCAAGCCTGCTGTCGTTCACCGTGAACGCGGCCCCGTCCTCCAACGGCTCGAGCAACGGATTGCGCAGCTGGTCGAGGAACAGTCCCTCGATCAGCCGCCCGGTCGCCTTGCCGCCCGCACCGTGTGCCAGGGTGATGCGCTCTTCGTTCAGCTTCACCTTGTGTCGCTGCGCCTTCTCGATGCGCTCAAGGACCTGCTGCTCCTTTTCTGCCCTCGTCACGGGCCGGTTGCGACCCTCAGCCTCCTCGGTGCGCTCAGACCGCTCCGCCTCGCGGACCGCAGCCTCGGCCCACGGCGCCGACTGACCACTGTCGGGGCCGCTGTCATGTGCGTGGCCGGTCACGTCCCGGTCGCCTCCCTGACCCGCTCGCGGGTGAACCGTCCGAAGTTGAAGTACGCCGCGCACGCGCCCTCAGACGACACCATGCACGTCCCGATCGGGGTCTCCGGCGTGCAGGCGGTGCCGAACACCTTGCACTCCCACGGCTTGAGTACGCCTTTGAGTACCTCGCCGCACTGGCACGCCTTGGGGTCGGCGACCCGCACGCCGGGCATGTCGAAGATCCGCTCGGCGTCATAGGCGGCGTACTTCTCCCGCAGGCGGAGCGCCGAGTGCGAGATGAAGCCCAGCCCGCGCCACTCGAAGTAGGGCCGCAGCTCCATCGTCTCGCCGATCGCCTTCAGCGCGGTCACGTTGCCGTTCCACGGCACGACGCGGGCGTACTGATTCTCCACCTCCGCACGCCCATCCTCGAGCTGGCGCATGATCATGTACACCGACTGCAGGATGTCGAGCGGCTCGAACCCCGCGGTCACCAGCGGCTTGCCGTGGTCGCGGGGGATGAACTCGTACGGCCGGCAGCCGATGATCGTCGACACGTGACCCGGTCCCAGGAACCCGTCGAGCCGGAGATCAGGCGAGTCGAGGATCGCCTTGATCGCCGGGATGATCGTGACGTGGTTGCAGAACAGCGAGAAGTTGTCGACCTTGTCAGTGGCCGCGCGCAGCAGCGTCATCGCGGTCGACGGCGCGGTCGTCTCGAACCCGATCGCCATGAACACGACATGCTTGTCCGGGTTGTTCTTGGCGACCTTCAGCGCGTCCAGCGGGGAGTACACCATGCGGATGTCGGCGCCGTTCGCCTTGGAGTCGAAGAACGACCCCTTGCTCCCCGGTACCCGCATCATGTCGCCGAACGACGTCATGATCACGTCTGGTTGCTCCGCGATGTGGATGGCGTCGTCGACCCGACCCATCGGGATAACACACACCGGACAGCCTGGGCCGTGGACCAGAGAGATGGTCTCCGGCAGGTAGTCCTCGAGCCCGTGCTTGTAGATCGTGTGGGTGTGCCCGCCGCACACCTCCATGATCTTGTAGTGCCTGCCAGGTTCACAGAGCCCGGCGATCTGGGCCGCCAGCGCGCGTGCCTTCTCGGCATCGCGGTACTCGTCGACGAAGCGCAAACCCGTCACCTCCTTCGCCACCGCCCGACCGTTGACGAGCGATGTGCCGCCGTAGCCGCTAGCGCCCACGGTGGCGCAATCAGTCAGAATCGGCGCGGTGCGGTCGCTAGTCGATCTTGGACTCCTGGAGAGCCGTCAGCTCGTCGGCATAGGCCTGCCCCAAGCCCTCAAGGAAGTCGAGCGCAGATCTGGCCTCCTGCTCGTCGATCTTGGAAAGCGCGAACCCGACGTGGATCAGCACCCAGTCGCCAGGCTCCAGCTCGTCCTCGGACAGCAGGCCGATGTTGATGTTGCGGCGCACCCCGGACACATTGACCTTCGCCAGGTCAGTACGGTCCGACGCGATATCGATGACCTCTCCCGGAATTCCCAGACACATATCCTCAGCTCCTCCCGTTCCCTTGTCCCGCCTGCGCGGGCACGAGTCGCAGCGACTCGAGGATCAGCTCGTCCCCACCGCCGACCGCGAGGTCGGTAGCCCCACAGTCCGCACACGCCACAGGCACGTCGTCGATGTCCGTCGAACGCCCACACGCGCGACACTCCACGTGTACGGGCGACGCGACGATCTCCACACCCGCGCCCTCCGCCACCGTGCCCTCCGCGACCATGGAGAAGGCCTGTTCGAACGCGTCGTCGACGACCCGGTGCAGGACCCCGACACGGACGCGCACGCCGTCCACCCGACGCCCCGCCGCTCGACGTTCGACCGCGTCGAGGACCGACGCGCACATCCCGTACTCGTGCATGCGGACCCGCCTTCCTAGCTCTCTCGCCGCGCGACCACGCGGACGCGCACGTTCACCTCCGGGTAGACCCGGAGGGTCAGAATCTTGGGTGGATCGAGCCGGAACTCCCTGATGTCGAAGACACGCTCGCCCTCCACGACGAGAGTCCTTTCGTCGGGCGCGCTCAGCTCGACGTCCCCCTCGACCGCGTTGGTCACGCCGTGGAAGGAGAGGTCGCCACGGACGTGATAGCGGCCGGCCTCGCCGGCCTCCCGCACATCGGTCGCCTCACCGCTGATCGTCGGGTACTTACGGGTGTCGACGCGGCGGCGCATCTCTCCGTCGTACAGCCGGTTGCCGGACTGCAGCCGCTCGACGGGCATGGAGAGACGCATCACCGGCCCAGTCGAAAGATCGAAACGGCCGTCCGACAGCTCGGCCTCGATGGTGCCGTCGAGGCCGGACCCCTCACCGTGGATCGGGTGCAGGCTGGACTTGGCCTCGATCCAGACCCGCGACTCCCCGGCGTCGATCCGGAACCGCGGCACGGCCGGTCACATCTCCCGGATCTTGAGGTAGCGCACCACGTCGGGCAGCGACTGCACGACGAGGGCAGCCACTCCCACCGCGAAAGCGCCGATGATCAGGCGACGGAACATGTGGCGATCACCCTTCCGTTTCTCGCGGGCCTCCCGCGCGGGAGACCTCCTGGATCTCGATGTCATGTGGCCCCTCGCCCCCCATCTCCCCCGCCACGAGCTCGCGTACGACACGTACGGCACCGTCGACGGCGCCCGCGACGGGCTCACTGAGCCCCATGCCTTCCTCGACGGTGACGGGCTCGCAGCCGACGACGAACACCCGGCTCGCGCCACCGCCCAGGACCTCGAGCAACGCGAAGACCTGCTGCGGCTCCATGCCGTGCGCATCCACGAAGGCGCCGGCCCGTACCGCGTCGTCCAGCGACGGCGCGGCCGCGCGCCGGTCCTCGGGTGCGAGCTCGAGGACGTGGACGGTTCCGGGCTGCTCCCCGCGCGGGACGGCGTCGACGAGGATCGTCGTGTCGTAACCGCCCAGCAGCTCGTAGGCGAGGTGCACGCCGCTGATGCCGAAGTCCGCCACGGTCACTCCCTCCGGGAAGACGTCGTCGGCGAGGCGCCTGACCACCTCGACGCCGAATGCGTCATCGCTGAGAAAGAGGTTGCCGACTCCGGCGATCAGGACACTGCGTGTCATGTGCTCGCCCCCAGCGGCTCGATCTCATCGGGTGCGAAGTACAGGTAGCGGCCGTGCCACTGCATGAGGTCGGCCGCGGGGTCCTCCTCCAACGTGACCGCGAGGTGGTCGCTCCCGTCGACGTCGTGGAAGACCGCCTCGACCACGCCGGTACGGCCCTCGAGGAACATGTCCTGGGCGTCGGCCCTCCCGGTACGGGGGCGCAGGAGCACCCTGCTGCCCTTGGCCACAGAGACCCCGGCGACGGGGATGGCGTCGGTCTCCGGCGAGACCGAAGCGTCGACCCCCGGATCCCACCAGGGGGCGGGCCCAGGACCGGCCTCCGTAGACCCGGTTCCCCCGCCGATGCCCCCACCGGAGCGCCCGCTGCGTTCGTCATCCCAAGGGCCGGGGCCGCCGGTCGAGGGACCCAGGGAGCGGATCGCGCCGTGCAGCCGCTCCATCATCTCGGGCGGCAGCGTGTCGGCGCGGTCGATGATCTCCGCAGCACGCGTGTCAGTCCCCCGCGCCTCGCGCTTCTCCTCCTCGGTGAGCGCCATCGTACGCAGGGTGAGCAGCTCATCGATCTCGGTGGCGTCGAAGAGGTCGCCTGGGCTCTCCGGGGCGATCGAAGGGAAGTCGTACAGGATGATCGGCGACGACAGCATCACGTCGCACGCGTACTCGTCGCCGACGAGGACAGGCCAGGTGTGCTGGTTGTCGCAGGCCTTCGCGGCTGCCGACGCCCACTCCGGCGGGTCGAGCAGGGAGATGAACCGCCCCCCACCCAGGCCGAGCAGCGTGTGGGCCGCGACCAGGGACCGCCGGAGAGCCTCGGCTCTCGGGGCCTCGGGGTGATGCCACTCGGTGGTGTTCTCAACGCGCGCCCGCAGCCGCACGCCGCCGTACGGGCCATCGAGTCGCTCGGCTGACAGCACGAGAACACCGGTGAGTGGCCACCCCTCGCGGACGGTCCGCGCCACCGGAGTGCCGGAGCTGCCGGGGACGGGGTCGACGGTCCGCCAAGCAGGGAACTCGAACGGTACCCGCCGCTCACCGTCCAGCAGCTCGGCGACCGGGACGGCGGCGTCGGCGGCACGCTCGACGGCCTCGTCGAACCCGCGCAGCTCCGCCCCACCCACCTCGAGCGCCTCGACCCGACGCCAGCCGGCCGGCGTGCTCTCCTCGACGCTCCTGGCCTGAACCTGGAGGAACCGCACCCGGATGTGAAGGGCCGCGTCGGGCTTCGGGTCAAGCAGACACTCGGTCTGGCACGCGGGCGTCTCCGAAC
>JBOHCT010000069.1:0-19092 GCA_050699055.1 Streptosporangiaceae bacterium
CGCCCTCAACTCGGCGTACGAGCCCGGGTAGTGCAGGCCACGCGACGGCACGTCGTGATCTTATCTGATTTCCGGCAGTGAAATGGATAACCCACTTCTCGAATTGACGCTGTGGCTTCGCTCGCACCATCGCAGGCGCATGGCAGGCTGGCCGGCAGGTCCAGGTCGCGCCGGCCCGACTCGCAGTGGGGCTTCGGGCCGAGTGACGCCCCGAACTCGTTCGCGAATGTCTCGGGGGATCGCGTAGCGTGCGCGGCGTGTCTTCCCCGCGCGTCATCTCCGTGAACGTCGGCCGGGCCTTCGCGGCCGAGTGGGCGGGTCGGCTCAAGCGGACCGCCATCGACAAGCGGCCGGTCGAGGCTCCGGTCGGGGTGAGGCGTCTCGGGCTGGCCGGCGATGAGCAGGCCGATACCAAGCACCACGGCGGTCCCGACCAAGCGGTGTACGCCTACGCGCGTGAGGATCTGGACTGGTGGGCGGAGAGCCTGGGCCGACTCCTGCCCGACGGGGCCTTCGGGGAGAACCTGACCGTGCGCGGTGTCGACGTAACGGGTGCCCTGCTCGGTGAGCGTTGGCGGGTCGGCACGGCGTTGCTCGAGGTGACCGCGCCGCGTATCCCCTGTTCCGTCTTTCGCAACTGGATGGGCGAGCGCGGCTGGGTTAAGCGGTTCGCGGACGCCAGTCGCGTGGGTGCGTACTTCCGTGTGCTCGAGGAGGGCGAGGTCGCGGCCGGCGACCCCCTGACCGTCGTGTGCCGACCGGAGCCGCGGGTGACGATCGCGGAGGCGGTCCGCGCGTGGTACGGCGACGCCGCCGTGATGCGCCGCCTGCTCGCGATCCCCGGGATCTCGCCGACGTGGGACAACGCTGGCAGACGGGTGCTCGCGGGGACCTCGCGGGCCGGATGAGAAGGCAGAATGGTGAGGTGCCTGCGACCCTGCCCGATGGCGACCTCGCGCCGGCCGACGGCGCGCTGCCGCCGAGCGCGCTCGAGGGAGTGGGTACGCGGCCGTTCGGGGTCTACGTCCACGTCCCGTACTGCGCGACCCGATGCGGGTACTGCGACTTCAACACCTACACGGCCGCCGAGCTCGGGCCTGGCGTCTCCCGCGAGGCGTACGCCGACCAGGCGGTGGCGGAGCTGCACCTGGCCCGTGGGGTGCTCGGTGCCATCGACGTACCGGTGAGCACCGTCTTCTTCGGGGGCGGTACGCCGACGCTCCTGCCGCCGGACGACCTCGGGCGCGTGCTCGCGGCCGTCGACGCGGAGTTCGGGCTGGCGCCGGGCGCCGAGATCACGACCGAGGCCAATCCCGAGTCGGTCGATCTCTCCTCGCTGGCGCGCTTGCGCGAGCACGGGTTCACCCGCGTGTCGTTCGGTATGCAGAGCGCGCGTCCACACGTGCTGAACGCTCTCGACCGCGTGCATACCCCTGGGCAGGCGGAGCGGTCCGTCGCGGAAGCGCGCAGCGCCGGGTTCGAGCACGTCAACCTCGATCTCATCTACGGCGCTCTGGGTGAGACGGACGCGGACTGGCAGGCGTCACTCGACGCCGCCGTCTCCTCCGGTGCCAACCACATCTCCGCGTACGCGCTGATCGTCGAGCCCGGCACGCACCTCGCGGGCCGGGTCAGGCGCGGCGAAGTGCCCGCGCCCGACGAGGACGTGCTCGCCGACCGCTACCTCATGGCGGACGAGACGCTCGCGCGAGCGGGTTTCGGCTGGTACGAGATCTCCAACTGGGCACGCGGCGCCGGTGCCCGCTGTCACCACAATCTCCTCTACTGGACCGGAGGCCACTGGTGGGGGGCCGGACCGGGTGCCCACAGCCATGTCGGCGGGGTCCGGTGGTGGAACCGCAAGCACCCGGCCGCCTACGCCGCACGCCTCGCGCGAGGTGAGAGCCCCGCCCAGGCCCGCGAGATCCTGTCGCCGGAGGAGCGGAGGCTCGAGCGCGTCATGCTCGAGACTCGCCTGGCGTCGGGATGCCGGGTCGACATCCTGGGTGAAGGCGCGAACGGGAGTGCCGTGTCCCGCGCGGTCGAGCGAGGACTGGCCGAGCACGACGCGTACGCGCGGGGCCGCGTGGTCCTCACCAGACGAGGGCGGCTCCTCGCCGACGCGGTGATCCGTGACCTCGTGGCGTGACCGCTCCCACCGTCAGCGAGGAGAGCCGTGGCTCGCGGTCACGAAGTCGATGAGCTCCTCGACCCTGCCCAGCAGGGCGGGCTCCAGGTCGGTGTAAGTGCGGACGCTGCCGACGATGCGCTTCCATGCCGCACCGGTATTCGGCGGCCACCCGAGCGCCTCGCACACACCTTCCTTCCACGGCACCCCGCGGGGCACCCGCGGCCATGCGGGAATACCCAGCGTCCCTGGCCTGACCCCTTGCCAGATGTCGACGAACGGATGGCCGATGACGAGCACATGCGGAGAGGTGACCCTGGCGGCCAGCCGGCTCTCCTTGGAGCCGGGAACGAGGTGGTCGACAAGCACACCGAGGCGGCGGTCGGGGCCCGGCCGGAAGGCACGCACGGCGGCCGGGAGGTGGTCCACGCCCTCCAGGTACTCGACGACGACACCTTCGACACGCAGATCGTCGCCCCAGACCCGCTCGACGAGCTCGGCGTCGTGGACACCCTCGACGTAGATGCGGCTCTCGCGGGCGACGCGCGCCCGCTGCCCCTTGACCGCGATCGACCCCGAGGCGGTCCGCGTGGGGCGTCGGGCCGCCGCGCCGGCCCTTGGCCGGGTCAGCGTGACCAGCGAGCCCTCCAGGAGGAAACCAGCGGGCGCGAGCGGGAAGATCCGCCGACGACCGAACCGGTCCTCCAGCGTGACCGCGTCCTTCTCGCAGGCCACGACAGCCCCGCAGAAGTCGCCCGCGGCATCCTCGACCACCATGTCCATCTCCACGGGGACCTCAGGCACCTTGCGGCGCCGGCGATCCCGCCAGCCCGGCGCGAGAACGTCCCGCCCATAGTCCTTTGCGCGCACGCGGGGACTGTAGCGAACAGGACCGGGCGGGCGTGCGACGACGCGCCGACAAGCGGGCGAGCATTGTGGCCGAGCCGGGCCCGGCCGGCGCACTAGGGTGCTGCCATGAAGGGAAAATTGGACCGCGTGGCGCTGCTGACGGTGGGCGGTCTCGTCGGGGCGGCCATCGCGCGTGAGTTGGCCACACCGGCGTCCGAGCGCACGTGGCATGGCTCGGTGGCTGGAGTCCCGTACGACTTCCGCCCGCCCACGGTCGACAAGGTGCGTACCACGCTGTGGGCGCCGGAGGACCCCCGGGTGGTGAAGCCGCACGCGTTCGGCTTGGGCTGGAGCGTGAACGTCGGGCGCCTCGTCCGGCTCGCCAGAGAGGCGGCAGCGACGTCCTAGTGCCCCTGGTCAGCGGGGGCCGCTGACGCGTACTCCGCCACCGCGCGGTTCTCGCCGTACACTTGGCACTCGGGAGCCCCGAGTGCCAAGGAGGTGAGCGCGGTGCTCGACGAGCGCAAGATGGATGTGCTGCGCGCGATCGTCGAGGACTACGTGTCCACCAACGAGCCGGTTGGGTCCAAGACCCTGGTGGAGCGCCACCGCTTCGGAGTGTCCCCCGCCACGATCCGTAACGACATGGCCGCCCTGGAGGAGCTTGGCTACATCGCGCAGCCGTACACCAGCGCCGGACGGGTGCCGACGGACAGGGGCTACCGCATGTTCGTCGACCGGTTGTCCAGCGTGAAGCCCCTGTCCGTGGCCGAACGCCGCGCGATCGAGACCTTCCTCGCGGGGGCGATCGATCTCGACGATGTCCTCGGCAGGACGGTACGGCTCCTCGCACAGCTCACCCACCAGGTCGCCGTCGTGCAATATCCTCTCCTCACCCGGTCGTCCATCCGTCATGTCGAACTCGTACCACTCGCGCCGATGAGGGTGATGTTCGTATTGATCACCAACACCGGGAGGGTCGAGCAGCGCGTGGTGGACTGCCCGGAGCCGGTGTCCGAGGACTCGGTTGTCGACCTTCGCAACACACTCAACGCTTGCCTCGCGGGCCAGTGGCTGGCCGACGCGGCGACCTCGGTCTCCAGCCTCCCCGATCACCTTCCGGTCGAGGAGCGATCGGCGGCCGCCGCCCTGCTGTCGGTGATACTCGATACCCTGGTGGGTGGACAGGAGGAGAAGGTCGTGCTCGGCGGTACCTCCAACCTTACGCGGTTCCCCATAGACTTCCCCGAGTCCATCCGTCCCGTCCTCGAGGCGTTGGAGGAGCAGGTTGTGCTTATGCGCCTGCTTGGTGAGGCCACGGACCCTACGACCCTCACCGTGCGTATTGGCGAAGAGAATCCTCACGAAGGTCTGCGGTCGGCAGCGGTCGTGTCGGCCGGCTATGGCGTGGGAAGCCAGGCGTTGGCCCGGCTCGGGGTTCTCGGCCCCACGCGGATGGACTACCCCGGCACGATGGGGGCAGTACGCGCCGTCGCACGATACGTCGGCCAGATCTTGGCAGGTTCATAAGTGGCTCGCGACTACTACGCGATACTCGGAGTGCGCCGGGAGGCGAGCCAGGACGAGATCAAGAAGGCTTATCGTCGGCTCGCTCGAGAGCTGCACCCGGATGTCAACCCGGATGAGGGTGCGCAGGAGCGCTTCAAGGAGGTCAGCCAGGCCTATGAAGTGCTGTCCGACCCGCAGAAGCGCCGGGTCTACAACCTGGGCGGTGATCCGCTGTCGGCGTCCGGGGCCCGGGCCGGCGGCGCCGACTTCGGTGCGGGCTTTCCCTTCAGCGACATCATGGACGCCTTCTTCGGTACCACGACGTCGCGAGGTCCCCGCAGCAGGGCGCGCCGCGGCCGCAACGCCGCCATTCAGGTCGATGTTGACCTGCACGACGCGGCGTTCGGTTGCACACGCGAGTTCAAGGTCGACACGGCTGTCGTGTGTCCCACCTGCAAGGGCGACGGCACCGCGCCCGGTTCGCGGCCATCGACCTGTGACATGTGCCAGGGACGGGGTGAGGTGAGCCATGTCACCCGTTCGCTGCTCGGACAGGTGATGACCGCCCGCGCATGCCCGCAGTGCGGGGGCTTCGGCACGGTCATCAGTGACCCGTGCCCCGAGTGCTCGGGTGACGGCCGGGTCCGTACCCGCCGTACCCTCAAGGTCCGCATCCCCGCGGGGGTCGACGACGGCACCCACATCCAGCTCGCCGGCGAAGGCGAGGTCGGCCCGGGCGGTGGCCCGCCGGGTGACCTGTTCATCGAGATCACCCTGCACCCGCATCCGCTCTTCGAGCGCCATGGTGACGACCTGCACTGCACCGTCCAGCTGCCCGTTACAGCGGCCGCGCTCGGTACCTCTGTCACACTCGAGACCCTCGACGGACCCGAGGACATTGATGTGCGGCCGGGCACACAGGCAGGGCAGGTCATCACCCTGTACGGGCGCGGGATGCCCCACCTCGACCCCTCGACGGGGCAGCCGCGTCACCGCGGCGACCTGATGGTGCACGTGGACGTTCGCACCCCGACAAGGCTCGACCCCGACCAGGAGGATCTGCTGCAGCGGCTTGCCAAGCTGCGTGGCGAAGAGCGGCCGCCGGGGCAGTTCGCTCCGGGACAGCAGGGACTCTTCGCACGGCTCCGCGACGCCTTCAACGGCGGCCACTAGGGCGTCGTTCTCGGTCGACTGTGCGTGCGACAGCCGCCTCGACCACGGCTCGTCCGCTGCTGACCGCCTACGATCGACTGCATGAGCGCGCCGATCTTTCTGGCCGATAGGGCCCAGCTGCTCGGTCGGGACCAGGTGACGCTCGGCGGACGCGAGGGTCGGCATGCCGCGACTGTGCGTCGTGTCCGCCCGGGCGAGCGCGTCGATCTCACCGATGGCGAGGGGCTCGTGGCCGAGTGTGTTGTGGATAACAGCGGTCGAGACGTGCTCGAGCTCAGTGTGCGAGCCCGACGCGAGGTACCCGAGCCCGCGCCGCGCTTGGTCGTGGTACAGGCCCTGCCCAGGGCCGACCGCGGGGAGCTGGCGGTGGAGACGATGACCGAGGTGGGGGTGGACGGCGTCGTACCGTGGGCCGCGGCCCGGTCTGTGACCCGCTGGCATGGCGCCAGGGGTACGCGTGGCCTCGACCGGTGGCGCGCCCGGGCGCGCGAGGCGGCGAAGCAGTCTCGACGATCGTGGGTGCCGCGCGTGTACGAGCTCGTGACGATCGAGACCGTCGAACGCCTGCTCCGTGACGCGGTCCTGGCGGTCGTCCTGGACACCGGCGCCGATCGTCCACTCTCGTCGCTGCTGCCGCCGTCGGGTGGGGACGTGGTGACCGTTGTCGGACCCGAGGGGGGCTTCGCTCCGGAGGAGCGCTCCGCGTTCGAGGCGGTCGGGGTCCGGTGGGCCCACCTCGGTCCCACCATCCTTCGTACGTCAACGGCCGGCGCCGTAGCCGCCGCGCTTCTCCTGTCCCGGACGCGTCGCTGGTAGGCGTCCAATCAGGACTGTGGGGAGGGGGAGGGCCCAGCTGGTCGGCAGCCCGATTCGTCGCACTGCGGTGTGCCGAGGGTCGCTGTCGGCTCTGGGCTGGGCGAGGAGGACGGGGGCGTGGACGGCGAGCTGGTCGGTGACGGTTCGGTCGGTGGCGGTGTGGAAGGGCTCGGGCTCGTCGTGGGAGAGCATGAGGCCGTCGACGGTGACGGCGAGGCGGAGGGCGTCTGTACGGAGGTGACGGAGGAGGGTGGTGCCTCGACGCTCGATCCTTCGCAGGCCTCGCCGGCACCGGCTACGGGTGGGGGAGCCACTTGCGCGGGAGGCGTCCGCGCAGGCGGGGTCGCTGGTGCGGCCGGTGGGGCGGAGCCCGGCGCGGGAGTCGACGAGGTCTCCGATTGGCTGTGCGAAGGGCGTACGGGCAGGAACGGGAGGTTCCAGCCGACAGATGTACTGTGCATGACGGCCGGTGTCCCGAACACGACGGCGGCGGCGAGCACCGCGGCCGTCGCGCACACCGCGAAAGCGGGCTTCAGCCACGGGCGTGACGGGGAGGACAGGGCCGGCAGCCACGACAGCCATCGCCGTTCGCGACGCGCGATGCGGGCGCGGATACGGTCGAGGCCGTCCGCCGATGGCGAGAGGTCCCGCGCCTCCGCGCGCAAGGCCCGGCGCAGGCGCTCACCCAGGTCATCGCGTGGATCGGTCATGAGGGCCGCTCCAGAGTGGAACGCAGGGCCGCTATGCCGCGGAAGGTATGGCTCTTCACGGAGCCCCTGCTGATACCCATGGCCTTCGCGATTTCCGGCTCGGACAGGTCGGCGTAGTACCGCAGCACCAAAGCCTCGCGCTGACGTGCGGGCAGCCGTCGTAGGGCGCTCATGATGGTGTCGCGTTCGAGCGTGTTCATCACGTGGTGTTCGGCGCTTGGTTCGTCGGACGGAGCGGCCGGCGGGTGGCGCTCGACGACGGCTCGATGCCGCAGGTGTGAACGGCACCCGTTGACGACGCTGCGCCGCAGGTAGGCGGCGGCTTTCGTAGGGTCGCGGAGCCGCTTCCACGACCCGTGCATCGCGACGAACGCGTCCTGCACGACCTCCTCCGCTGCTGTGACATCCCGAACGAGCAGGGTGGCGAGACGCACCAGAGGACGGTAATGGCTGTCGTACAGCGCGATGAGGACCTCGTCGGCGCTCCGCGTGCGCGGCGCGGCGGTACCAGCGGTGTCGGGCGCAGTCACTTCGTCGGACCTCGTCACCCCGTCCGACCCGGCCACTTCGTCGTACTGTGCGACCATCGTCTCGGCCACGTCCGTATGACGCCTGAGGCGTCGCGGTGGTTTACCGAAGACCATGAGCGTCGATGAGCGGTGCGGCGCGGCCGTCGGTCGCCGGCCCTTCGGCAGGGCCGCAGACAGGAAGGCCGTGGAGACTCATCGCACTCCTTCGTCGCGTCATGTGCGCTTCCCGCCTTCGTGCCCCGTAGCATCGCTTGCGCACGCTCGACGTGGAAGGAGGCGACAGTGCCCGAAACGCAGGCCGACTGCCTGTTCTGCAAGATCGTCACCGGCGAGGTACCGGCCACCATCGTACGTGAGTCGGATCACACTGTTGCGTTCCGTGACATCAACCCCCAGGCGCCCACGCACGTGCTTGTCATACCCAAGGACCACCACGAGAGTGCCGCCGTACTGGCGGCT
The DNA here is from genome assembly GCA_050699055.1 of Streptosporangiaceae bacterium. GTDB lineage: Bacteria > Actinomycetota > Actinomycetes > Streptosporangiales > JBOHCT01 > JBOHCT01. Next base: position 8,175 of record JBOHCT010000069.1, read on the forward strand.
CACGACGAGCGGCTGCTGGGGGAGGTCTTGAGAGAGGCCCACCAGGTCGCTGTCGACGAGGGTGTGGTCGACCGCGGCTACCGCGTCGTCTTCAACACCGGTCCCGGCGCGGGCCAGACCGTGTCCCACGTGCACGCCCACGTTCTCGGTGGCCGGGCGATGAACTGGCCGCCGGGCTGACTCCGCGGCCATGTAAGACCGCGGGCTGTTTGCAGGGTGGCGCTGGCGACCGTGGTGGATAGCATGGACATGTTCCGAGAGCATGTTCGACTGCTGTTGTGGCTGCCGTCCATGCGCGATAGTCGCCAACGGAGGGTGGGCGCGAAAAGGCCGTAAGGCCGGGCTCATGGCCAACCCAACTGTCGAGACGTCCGAGTCGCAGGTCAAGATCATTGTGCCGGGGGACCAGTCGATGGTGAGTCTCCTCGGTTCCCAGGACGAGCTGCTCCACGTGGTGGAGCGCGCTTTCGCCAGCGATATCCACGTCCGCGGGAACGAGATCACCGTCACGGGCGTCCCAGGGGACAACGCGCTCATAGCGCGTCTCTTCGAGGAACTCATCGAGCTGCTCAGGAGCGGGACCCATCTGACGCCGGAGGCCGTCGAGCGCAGCCTGTCGATGTTGCGCAGCGAGGAGGGCCAACCCGCGGAGGTCCTGACCCTGGACATCCTGTCTGCCCGCGGCCGTACGATCCGTCCCAAGACTCTCGGTCAGAAGCATTATGTCGACGCGATCGACAAGCACACGATCGTTTTCTCGATCGGGCCGGCCGGGACAGGAAAGACCTATCTGGCGATGGCGAAGGCCGTGCGGGCGCTCCATGCCAAGGAGGTCAACCGCATCATCCTGACCCGTCCGGCGGTCGAGGCCGGTGAGCGGCTCGGGTATCTGCCTGGCGGCCTGTACGAGAAGATCGATCCGTACCTTCGGCCGCTGTACGACGCCCTGCACGACATGCTGGACCCCGAGTCGATCCCGCGGCTGATCGGGGCAGGGACGATCGAGGTCGCCCCGCTCGCCTATATGCGAGGGCGCACGCTGAACGACGCATTCATCATCCTTGACGAGGCGCAGAACACCTCGCCAGAGCAGATGAAGATGTTCCTCACCCGCTTCGGGTTCGGCTCGAAGGTCGTCGTCACGGGCGACATCACCCAGATCGACCTGCCCGCGGGCACGGACAGCGGGCTCAAGGTCGTCCGTGAGATCCTCGAGGGCATCGACGACGTGCAGTTCGTCGAGCTCGGCAGCCGCGACGTCGTACGGCATCGGCTGGTCAGTGAGATCGTCGATGCGTACGCCCGGTACGACGCGGCGCGGGAGGCGCGGCGCGGGGTCGGCGGCGAAAGCGGGCACCCGCGGCGCGGGCGCCGACGGGACACGCGATGACCACGGATCGCCGAGACGCCGAGGGCGCCGAAGTGGACGGTACGCCCGGGCGGGGCGACCGCGGATCTCCGGGCGCACGCGGTGACGGGTCGCTGTCGTCGTGGGGCACAGCGAACGAGAGGGGAGCGCGACCGGTGAGCATCGATGTGGCGAATGAGTCGGGGGCCGAGGTCGACGAACCGGCGCTCGTCGCGCTGACCCGCCATGTCCTCGATCACATGTGTGTCCACCCCCTCGCCGAACTGTCGATTCTTCTGGTCGACACCGAGGCCATGGGGCGGCTGCACATGGAGTGGATGGACGAGCCCGAGCCGACCGACGTGCTCGCCTTCCCGATGGACGAGCTGCGGCCCGCCCGTGACGAGGAGTCGCAGCCCGAACCCGGCCTCCTCGGGGACGTCGTGCTGTGCCCGCAGGTCGCCGAGGAGCAGGCGGTAGCGGCCGGGCACACCGCGGGGGAGGAGCTCCACCTGCTGTGCATTCACGGGATCCTGCACCTACTCGGGTACGACCACGCCGAGCCCGACGAAGAACGGGACATGTTCGATGTGCAGGCGAGCCTCCAGAAGTCGTGGCGTGACGTTCGTCGGCAGGCGACGCGAGGGATACCCCGATGACCGGTACGGAGGGGTGGCTCATCGTCGGGGTCGTGCTGCTCGGTCTGGTAGCGAGCGCGTTCGCCGGCGCCGAGGCGGCCATCTCGCGCGTGTCCCGCGTACGTGTCGAGGACCTCACACACGATGGGCGGCGCGGAGCCGACCGGCTGGCCCATGTGCTCGCCGACCCGGCCCGCTACCTCAACCTCGTCCTGCTCCTGCGCATCGTGTGCGAGTTGGCCGCGACCGTGCTGGTCACCGTGCTCTTCATCAACTGGCTTGGCGAGGGATGGGCCGCGGTCGCCGCCGCCGTCGGCCTGATGGTCGTGGTGAGCTACGTCGCGGTCGGGGTTTCGCCACGTGCGCTCGGCCGCCGGCACGCCGAGCGGGTCGCGCTGTCCACCGCGGGTGCCGTCTACCACCTCGCCCGGGTTCTGGGACCGCTCGCGCAGCTGCTCGTCCTGCTCGGCAACGTGCTCACGCCCGGCGTCGGCTTCCGTGACCAGCCGTTCACCACAGAAGCCGAGCTTCGCGACCTCGTCGACCTGGCCGAGGAGCGCCAGGTGATCCAGGCGGGCGAGCGACAGATGATCCACTCCGTGTTCGACCTGTCCGACACGATCGTCCGCGAGGTCATGGTGCCGCGTACGGACATCGTGTTCATGGAGCGCGACAAGACGCTCGGCCAGGCGCTCTCCCTCGGGCTGCGCAGCGGCTTCAGCCGCATACCCGTGGTCGGCCGCAGCGAGGACGACGTCGTGGGCATCGCGTACCTGAAGGACGTCATTCGGCGCATCCACGAGTACCGCGATGGCGAGTCCGTCGAGACTGTCGAGTCCGTGATGCGTCCAGCCCCCTTCGTCCCTGACAGCAAGCCGGTCGACGGCCTGCTCCGTGAGATGCAGGCGCGGCAGATCCATCTCGCGATCGTCGTCGACGAGTACGGCGGTACGGCCGGGCTCGTCACGATCGAGGACATCCTCGAAACGATCGTCGGGGAGATCGCCGATGAGCACGATCGCGAGTCCCCCCGGGTGGAGCACCTTCCGGATGGGTCCGTGCGGGTCACCGCCCGGCTCTCCGTACAGGATCTCGGAGAGATCTTCGGGGTCGACATCTACGCCGACGACGTGGAGACGGTGGGCGGCCTGCTCGCGCAAGCCCTCGGTCGCGTGCCGATCGCGGGTTCCGAGGCAGAGGTCGCGGGGCTGACCCTCTCCGCGGAGAACCTGGCCGGGCGGCGCAACCGGATCGGAACCGTGCTGGTGCGCCGTGTGAAAACAGCCTCGGTGGCTCCCGAGTACGAGGAAGAGGCGGAACCACTCGATGCCCGAGCTCGATCCTGAGGACGAGAAGCTCGTCACTCTCGCCCGCGCTGCCCGCGCGCGGGTCGGTGCCGCGCAGGGAGGGGCGGTCCGGGACAGGACGGGGCGTACGTACGTCGCCGTCGACGTAGCCCTGCCGACCGTCGCGCTGTCCGCGCTGCAGCTCGCCGTCGCCATGGCCGTCGCGAGCGGGGCAGAGGTGCTGGAGGCGGCTGCGGTGGTCACCGAGGGCGGAGGGCCGGGCGACGACGACCTCGCGGCGCTCCGGTTCTTCGGTCCCTCCGCCCCCCTTATCGTCGCTGGCGGTGACGGCGCCGTGCGTGCGACCCTCGATGCTTAGCGTGTCGCGGTTGCGGCACAATCAGTCACCGTGACGACTTCACGGGCCCGCGACGGTGAGAACGACGAAGCTGCCTCGGCGGGTTTCCGTGCCGGCTTCGCCTGCTTTGTCGGACGGCCGAACGTCGGCAAGTCGACGCTCACCAACGCTCTCGTCGGTACGAAGATCGCTATCACCAGCGCGCGGCCGCAAACCACGCGCCGTGTCGTACGCGGCATTGTGCACCGCCCCGACGCCCAGCTCGTGGTGGTCGACACTCCGGGCCTGCACAGGCCGCGCACACTGCTGGGCGAGCGTCTGGACGACCTTGTGCGGCAGACGCTCGTCGAGGTGGACGTGATCGGGTTCCTTGTCCCCGCCAACGAACGACTCGGACCCGGTGACCGGTTCATCGCGGCGGAACTCGCGCGGGTGATGGGGCGCACACCGGTGGTCGCGATCGTGACAAAGACCGACCTCGTGCCGAGGGCGCGCGTAGCCGAGCAGCTGACGGCGCTCGACGCCCTCGCCGCTTGGGCCGAGATCGTCCCCCTCTCGGCGGTCGAAGGGTTTCAGGTCGATGTCCTCACCGACCTCCTCGCCGCCCGGCTGCCTGAGGGCCCCGCCCTGTACCCGGAAGGGGAGCTGACCGACGAGCCGGAGGCGGTCATGGTGGCCGAGCTCGTCCGCGAGGCCGCCCTCGAGGGTGTGCGCGACGAGCTGCCCCACTCGATCGCCGTGCAGGTCGAGGAGATGATCCCGCACGAGGACCGCGGCATCGTCGACGTCCATGTCGTCCTCTACGTCGAGCGGTCGAGCCAGAAGGCCATCGTGATCGGGGCGCGCGGGTCTCGTCTGAAGGACGTGGGCACCCGTGCGCGGCACCAGATCGAGGCGCTGCTCGGCTCCCGCGTGTACCTGGATCTGCACGTCAAGGTCGCGAAGGACTGGCAGCGTGATCCGAAGCAGCTACGTCGGCTCGGCTTCTAAGCAACCTCATCCGGTTCACAGATTCGGTTCAATGGTCGGGGCCGGCAGTATCCCGCGCCTTCCCACCACAGACGAGGACCTTAAGAACGGCAGCTCAGCTGGTGCCCTCGGTGAGGACGCGGTCGATGAGCCGCCGGATCGGCCCAGTGAGCTCGGCCTCGCCTACGCTGACGTGGGTGTCGCCGATATCGATCCGGTAGACGAACCGGTCGGGAGCGGGGACATGCGGCCGTACGTGATCGAGGTCGGCGTCCCGGATCAGCCGCGTCCACTCCTCGGCGTCGGCGCGGTCGCCCACGTCGATCTCGGCGCGGACCACGATTCCGGTGATCCCCCCGCTGCGGGTGACCGAGACGGTGGCACCAGACCCGCCTCCGCGGCCGTCCGTGACCTCGACCTGGGTCCACGCGTCGCGGAGGGCCCGGACCTCGGCACCGGAGGCGCCGAACAGCTCGCCCGCCACCTGGATCGTGAGGTTCGCGAAGGTCGCGAAGTCGGCGCTCGGCGTGAGCCGGGAGTCGAGCAGTGCGCGGTACCAGACGAGGCCCGCACGCTCCCACGCGTTCCCGCCGAGCGCCGTGGCTGCGAGGTAGAAGGCATGGCTCGGAATCCCCGAGTTGATGTGGACGCCGCCGTTGTCCTCGGCGGTCCGTACGTAGCCCGACATGGTCGACGGTTGGGGGTCCTTACCGATGCGCGGATCGTCGTAGGCAGTCCCCGGGGCCTTGAGCGAGCGGAGCGCGACCCCCTGGACGTCTGACGTGAACAGTCCCTCGCCGATGAGCCAGTCCGCCCGGTCGGCGGGCTCTTCGCTGTCATACTGCTTGACCAGCGAGGCGAACACGTCGGAGACCGACTCGTTCAGGGCGCCCGGCTGGTTCTCGTAGGCCAGCTTCGCGGTGTGTTGCGTGACGCCGTGGGTGAGCTCGTGCGCCGTGACGCCGACCGGGATGGTGAAGCGCCGGAAGACCTTCCCGTCGCCGTCCCCGTAGACCATGCGATGGCCGTTCCAGAACGCGTTGTCGTACTCCTGGCCGTAGCGCACCGTCGCGTTGAGCGGGGCGCCAGCACCGTCGGTCGAGTCCCGGTCGTAGGCATCAAGGTAGAAGGTGTACGTCGCGCCGAGCCAGCCGTATGCCTCGTCGACGGCCGCGTCGCCGGTCGATGGGTCGCCCTCGCGGCGCACGACGCTGCCAGGCAGCTGGGTGGTGTGGTGGGCGGCGGCGACCGTCCGCGAGGGACGCCCTGCCGAGGGCCCCGAGGGGAGACCGGTCGTCGCGGCGGCCCGGCTCTCGCGGTGGCCGCGATCGGTCTCGAGGGTGCGCGACGCGCAGTCACCCAGGGTCGGGTCGGGACCGCCCGCGATGCGTTCCAACAGGTACGGGGGAATGAACGAACATCGCATGACCCCACGCTCCCACGACTGGTTCCGTCCTCGCTACGGAACGTGACGGTCGACGCGCCCAGTCGCTCCACGACGATCCACCGTCGATGGGCGACAATGGCGTGGTGAATGGCATGGTGATAGTGCTGTGAGCCTCTACCGCGACGAAGGCGTCGTCCTGCGCACCCAGAAGCTGGGGGAGGCGGACCGCATCATCACCGTGCTCACCCGGCGTACGGGCCGGGTCCGCGCCGTCGCGAAGGGCGTGCGCCGCACAAGGTCGAGATTCGGCGCGAGACTCGAACCGTTCACCCACGCCGACCTGCAGATGTACGCCGGACGCTCGCTCGACGTCGTCACCCAGACGGAGACGATCGCGCCGTACGGCAGCCGGCTCTCGGGTGACTATCCCCGCTACACGGCGGGGCAGGTGATGCTCGAGACCGCGGAGAGGTTCACGGCGGAGGAGAAACAGCCCGCGCCGAAGCACTTCCTACTCGTCGTGGCGGGGCTGCGTGCCCTCGCCGGGGGAGAGCACGACCCGCAGCTCATCCTCGACGCGTTCCTGCTGCGTTCGCTCGCCGTCGCGGGGTATGCCCCGTCCCTCGACGCCTGCGCCCACTGTGGGGCGTCAGGGCCGCACCCCGCGTTCTCCGTGCAGGCGGGGGGACTGGCGTGCGTGTCGTGCCGGCCGGCGGCCGCGGCGCTGCCCGCCCGCGAGACGATCGCCCTCATGACCGCGTTGCTGCGCGGCGACTGGGAGCGGGCGGACGCTAGCGACGGTCGGCACCGCCGCGAGGCGAGCGGCCTCGTGGCGGCGTACCTGCAGTGGCATCTCGAGCAGGGCGTCCGTTCGCTGCGACTCCTGGAGCGTGTGTGACCCAGAAACGCCCCGTACGTCCTCCTTCCCCCCACCCAAGCGGCGCCCGCCCACCGGACATCCCCGGCGACCTGCTGCCGCGGCATGTGGCGATCGTGATGGACGGCAACGGACGGTGGGCCAAGGCGCGCGGGCTGCCGCGTACGGAGGGACATCGGCAGGGGGAGTCGTCCCTCTACGACGTCGTCGAAGGCGCGATCGAGCTCGGGGTGAAGTACGTGTCCGCGTACGCGTTCTCGACGGAGAACTGGCGGCGCTCGCCGGACGAGGTGCGCTTCCTCATGGGATTCAACCGGGACGTGATCAGGCGGCGCCGCGATGACATGCACGCGATGGGGGTCCGGGTGCGGTGGGCAGGCCGCCGGCCGCGGCTGTGGCGCAGCGTGATCCGTGAGCTCGAGAAGGCTGAGGCCCTGACGAGGGACAACGACGTCCTCACGTTGACGATGTGTGTGAACTACGGCGGGAGGGCGGAGATCCTCGACGCCGTGACGGCGATCGCCCACGACGCCGCGGCGGGCCGGCTCAGGACAGACAAGATCACCGAGCGGACGTTCGCCCGTTACCTCGACGAGCCCGACCTTCCCGACGTGGACCTCTTCGTGCGGTCATCGGGCGAGCAGCGGATCTCGAACTTCCTGCTCTGGCAGTCGGCGTACGCGGAGATGGTGTTCATCGACACGTTGTGGCCCGACTTCGACCGGATCGACCTGTGGCGGGCGTGCGAGATCTACGCGAGCCGCGACCGGCGCTATGGCGGCGCCGAGCCCGGCGAGCTCTTCGGTCCCCGTCCCCGCGGGTAAGGCCGGCTCAGGCCGTGCACTCCCGGCAGGTACCGAAGACCTCGACGGTGTGGGTCACGTCGGTGAACCCGTGTCGGGCGCCCACGCCGGTGGCCCACGCCTCGACCGTCGGCCCCTCCACCTCGACCGTCCGGCCGCAGCGCCGGCAGACGAGATGGTGGTGGTGCTCGTCGGTGTGGCAGGCGCGGTAGACAGACTCGCCGTCGCCGGTGACGAGCACGTCCACCTCGCCGGAATCGGAGAGGGCCTGGAGCGCGCGGTACACGGTCGTGAGGCCGATCCTGGCGCCGCCGGCCCTCAGGTCGGTGTAGAGGTCCTGGGCGCTGCGGAAGCCCTCGCTCGAGGCCAGCGCCCGGCGGACGTCGTCGTGCCTGCGCGTCATGCCGTGACCCTTTCCGGTTCCCTCCGTCCGCCCGCCGCCCGTACCCGGCGTACCAGGCTCCCGGCCGGCACGGCCACGCCGAACGCCGTGAGCGCGAGCAGCACGATCGCCGGCCCCGCCGCGAGGTCGACGTAGACCGCGGTGGTGAGGCCTCCGAGCGAGACGAGCACGCCGACGGCCATGGCCAGCACGATCGTCGCCCGGAAGCCACGGGTGAGCTGCTGGGCCGCAGCGACGGGGACCACCATGAGCGCGCTCACCAGAAGGACGCCGACGACGCGCATCGCGATGACGACGGTGACCGCGGCCGTGACGGCGACAAGGACGCTGAGGAAGCGTACGGGAAGCCCCGAGACGCGTGCTACCTCGACGTCCTGGCAAAGAACGAAGAGCTCGCGCCCGAACGTCACGACGACGCCCAGCACAGCCAGCGCGAGCCCCGCGATGACGTACAGGTCGGTGGCGCTCACGCTGCTGATGGACCCGAACAGGTATCCGAGCAAGGCGGCGCTGCTCCCACCGGGGGCGAGACCGATGAGCAGAACCCCGCCCGCGATCCCGCCGTAGAACAGGAGGGCGAGGGCGACGTCGCCGCTCGTACGGCCGTGCTCTCGGACGAGCTCGATGGCGATCGCCCCGGCCGCGGCGACGATGACGGCGGTCACGACGGGGGAGGTGCTGGTCAGAAAGCCCAGCGCGACCCCGGTGAGGGCGATGTGACCGATGCCGTCGCCCAGGAGGGAGAGCCTGCGCTGGACGATGAACGTGCCGACGGCCGGCGCCGCGAGCCCGACCAGGACCGCGGCGATCAGCGCGCGCCGCAGGAAGTCGAAATACAGGAAGATCACGCCGGCTCCCAGGGAGAGGGAATGGAGGACGGCACGACATGCGGGTGGACGTGGTCGTGCTCGACCGGTGCCGGCCGGCCGTCGTGGACCACACGTCCTCCGGAGAGCACGACCGTCCGGGTCACCAGAGGCTCGAGCGGACCGAGCTCGTGGGCCACGAGGAGGACGGTCCGTCCGCGGGCCACCAGATCCTGGAGTGTCGCCGCCAGCGCGGCCTGGCTCTCGGCGTCGACGCCGGCCATCGGCTCGTCGAGGACGAACGTGTCCGGCTCTCCGGCGAGCGCGCGGGCGATCAGGACACGCTGTTGCTGGCCGCCGGAGAGGAAGCTCACCGCGTCGCCCGCTCGTTCCGTGAGACCGACGGTCTCGAGCGCGCCCGCCACCGCCGCACGGTCGCCGGCCGACGCGCGGCGCAGCCGGCGGCGGCGGGCCACCCGTCCCGACGAGACCACTTCCCGCACGGTGGCCGGTACGCCACCGCCGGCCGTCAGTCGCTGGGGGACGTAGCCGAGGCGGTGCCAGGCGCGGAAGCGGGCGGGGCGTACGCCGTGGACCCTCGCCTCGCCTGCCGCGAGGGGGACGAGGCCGAGCAACGCGCGTACGAGTGTGGACTTTCCCGAACCGTTCGGGCCGAGGAGTGCCACGACCTCCCCCTCGTCCACGCGCAGGTCGATGTCGTGAAGGACGGCGCGGTGGTCGAGTTCCACCCGGCCGCGCGCCATCTCGAAGGCGGGCGTGGTCAGCATCCGAGGGCCTTCTCGAGAGCGGCGAGGTTGCCCCGCATGAGGCTCAGGTAGCCGCCGTGGCCGGGAGCGACCTCGACCGGGTCGAGCGGCCGCGCCCTGGCACCGATGTCGTCGGCGAGGGCGCGTGCGATCTCCCCGTTCGAGGAGGCTTCGTAGAAGACCACGGTGACGTGGGCTCGACGGGCCACGCGCGTGACGACCGCGAGACGCCGCAGCGAGGGCGCGATCTCGGGGTCCACACCCGCGATGCCCACCTGGTGGAGGTCGTAGCGGTCGGCGAGATAGCCGAACGCCGCGTGGCTCGTCACGAGCGTGCGCGTCCGGCACGTTCGAAGCCCGGACCGGTAGGCACCGTCCAGGGTGCGCAGCTCGCCGATCACCGAGGCCGCGCGGTGCCGGTACGCGCCCGCGTGGGCCGGGTCTATCGCCGCGAGGCGCTTCTCCACCGCCCGGGCGATGGTCGCGAAACGAATCGGGTCGAGCCACACGTGGGGGTCGTAGACGCCGTGGGCCTCCTCGCCGGCCTCCGGGCGGGTCCGTACGACTGATGCCGCGTCGAGCGCGTGACGGTGGGCGTACTTGTTGACGGCATCGTCGACTGCCGGCTGCAGATCGCCCACGTAGACGACGAGCCTGGCGTCCGCGACGTCGATGACCTGGCGAGGTGTGAGCTCCAGGTCGTGGGGGTCGGCGCCCGGCTTGGCGAGGCTCTCCATCCGGATGTGGTCGCCGCCGATCCGCTGGACGAGCCACGCGAACGGGTAGAGCGAGGCCATGACGAGCGGACGGTGGTCAGCCGGCCGGGTAGGCGCCACCGCGCGCCCGCCACATGCCGTTGTCGCGCAGAGCAGGCTCATTGCGGACAGCAGCAGTGCCACATGACGGGAGCCGGATGAACTCACGGACAAGAGTATGGAGATAGATGAAAATGATTGTCAAATTAGTTGTCAAAGTACCGCGAGCAGGCGAAGCGCCGCGAGTGCCAGCAGGACGAGGACGGCGACGACACGCAGGCCACGGCCGAACGCGTGCACGGCCGGCCAAGACAGGTACGCGAGCCAACCGAGGAGGGCGGCAAGGACCACGAGCGCGGCCGCGCCGATGGTGGGGGGCGCGGCGAGACCGGTGAGCAGCAGCGCCAACGCGACGACCGGCGGGACCCATCGCGGCACGCGACGGAGCCGCTGGATGGGGACGACGCTGCGTCGTTCGATGGCACCGCGCACCGTATTGGCACCGCGCACCGTATTGGCAC
>JBOHCT010000070.1:0-19023 GCA_050699055.1 Streptosporangiaceae bacterium
TCGGCGGGCGCGTCGGCCATCCGGCCGCGGTGCGCCCGCTGCTGTCGGACCACCGACCAGGCGGTCACGACCCCGTACGTCGCCAGCAGGACCGCGGAGACCACCGCGCCCCATGGCGAGACGGGACGCTCGGCGTCACCCCCCCAGTACTGGGAGGCCGGCCCGACGAAGAGCAGCAGGCTCAGCAGGGTCATGCCCAGCCACATACCACACGTCTCCCGCCCGACCCGACCACGTCGCCCGAAGATCACCGAGACACCCATGACCAGCAGCAGGTTGCTGACGATGCTTCCCGTCAGGGAGCCCCGCACGACCTCGAACAGTCCGCGTTCGACAGAGAACAGCGCGATGATCAGCTCTGGCGCGTTTCCGAAGCTCGCGTTCAGCAGGCCGGCGATCGCGGAACCCGTGTGCTCGCTGGCGTGTTCGGTAGCCTCGCCGATCACATAGGCGAGCGGGACGAGCGCGACCACGCTCAGGCAGAACAACGCGACATCGCCCGCCCCGACGAAGCGCAGCACGACGTCGAGGGGGATGAGCACGAGAGCGGCGTACAACAGGTGACCGGCCCGGATACGTCGCACGGGCCTACTATCGCAGCCGCGATGCCCGAGATCAGCGCCACGGGGTTGTCCGGGCGGTCAGCGCCGCCGGGGGGCCTGGGTGTACGACGCCCCCACCTCATGGAGGAAGCGGCCGGCGAGCGTGGAGGCGGACGGCCCGCCGTCGGACACGACGGCGAAGGCGAGGTCCCCGCGGAAGCCGACGAACCATGTACACCGCCCGTGCCGGCCTTGGCTCTCTCCGACCACGCCGTAGACGTCCGGGCCGGGGATGCCAAGCTGCCGGGCACTCCCACGCTCGACAGCGGCGCGCATGAGCTGGCGCAAGGCATGCGCGTCACGGTCGGGCAGCGGCCTGGGTGACGTGCGACGCGGCTGCGGCGGGTCGGTGACGAGGCGTGGCGGACGCCAGGTTCCGGTGTCGATAGCGGCGGCTGCCACCGCCATCGACAGGGGACTGACGCGTACCTTACCCTCACCGACCGAGGCCTCGGCCTTGGCGATGTCGTCGCCCGACCCGGGCACGTTCCCCGTGAACACCGGCACGGGCAACCGCCACCTCCCGCCGATGCCGAGTTCGCGCGCGGCGTCCCGGAGCGCGGCGTGGGTGGTACGGCCCGCGAGCCCCACGAAAGCGGTGTCGCAGGTCCTCGCGAAGTCCTCGGAGAATGACGGCGCCGACCCGCCGCCTCCGCCGTCGTTGCGGAACACCTTGCCACCCACGATCCGATGCTGGGGGCAGGGGATGCGCTCACCCAGCCGCAGCCCGTCGCGGAGCAGCGCGGTGGTCGTAACCAGCGTGAACGTGTCTCCAGGAGGGTACCGGCCCGCGAACGCCAGGTTGTTCCTCGGGTCGCCGCTCCCCACGGCGAGGACCTCACCTGTCGACGCCCGGAGGGCCACCATGCTCGCCCGCCCGCGCGGCTCGGGCAGGACGTCATCGACCGCGGCCTGGACCGTGCGATCGATCGTCGTGCCTACCGGCTCGCTCGGCTTGCCGGGGAATGTCGCGAGCACGGTGACCGCCTGACCGCGAGCATCCTGGGAGACGACCTTGCTGCCCGGCGTCCCGGCCAGCCGACGCTGAAACGCGAGCTCGAGACCGGACTGGCCGATCATGTCGCCCGGCTCGTAGGTCGGGCCGGTCCCCGCACCGGACTCGGGGGTGGCCGGCCCCACCCGGCCCAGCAGCGCCGCGGCCGACGTCCGCTCCGTCGGAACCATGCGCACGCTCGCGCGGACGCGCACCCCAGGGGCCCCGCCGAGCAACCCACGAACACGGTTGTACTCATCCTGGCGGAGGGTTGCCACCGGCACGAACGCATCCGGGCTGGCCGATCGCACGTGCCGCCGCGCTGCCTTCTGGTCGGCACCGGTCGCGTGGGCGAGCATCTCGAGGGTGCGCCGAGGGTGGTCGAGGTGGCCAGGACGGACGCCGACGACCATGACGGGCTTCGTGGACACGAGCTTGTGACCGCCCTTGGCGAGAAGAGGCGCCCGCTGCGGCACTCCCGTGATCACGGCCAGACGCTGACCCTTGCCCAGTTTGGGGTGGATCACGCTCGGACTCCACACGACCTGCCAGTCACCATCCACGCGGCGGAGCCGCATGCGACTGGCGTAGGTCCACTGCCGGCCGGTGCCGCCGAGCCGCACGTTGACGCTGAACTGGGCCCGGGCGGAGTCGCCGTCTGTCACGATCCGCCCGAGCTTCATCCGCAGGTCGCGGGCGTTGAGATCGCGCTCGGCCCGGCGGAGGGTCGCGGCCACTGTCCGCGGGTCCCCGGTCGTCTGGATGGCCGCCTCCCTGAAGTGGCCTGTCTGCCACGACAGCAGGAAGTTGCGGACGGTGGGCTCGGGTAGCGGGTCGCCCATACACGCGGACAGCAGACTGCTCGCCAGGGCAGCCGCGAGGACGGCGGCACAGAACCGCGACGTTCGCCTTCTGCCCACGCTGCCTCCGTGTCTCTGGTCGCCGGCCTTTTCCCCCTCTCTCACACGGAGAGCACGATCTTGCCACGGGTATGGCCGGTCTCCAGCGCGCGGTGGGCCTCGGCGGCCTCGACCAGCGGGTATGTCCCCGACACGTTGACGTGCAGCCGGCCCTCGTCGACGTAGCGCACGATCGTCGCCAGGTCGATCGGGTCTGGCCTGACGAAGACGTACGCGCCGCCCAGCTCGCGGGCCGTGCCGGCATCGATCACGGACGCGAGCCGGCCGGCGCCGCCCATCAGCTCCGGCGTGGCGGCGAGCGCCTCGCCGCCCACGAGGTCGAGGATGGCACTGACGCCCTGCGGCGCGAGGTCTCGCACGCGGTCGACCAGGCCGTCGCCGTACGGGACAGGTTCGGCTCCGAGCTCCCGGAGGTAGGCGTGGTTGGACTCGCTCGCCGTACCGATGACACGTGCACCGAGAATCCGCGCGATCTGGACGGCCATCGAGCCGACCCCGCCCGAGGCCGCGTGCACGAGCACGACGTCGTCCTCGGCGACGTGCAGGGCCTTGGTGAGCGCTTGATACGCGGTCAGGCCGGCGAGCGGCAGCGCCGCGGCCTCCTCGAAGCTCACCGAGGCGGGGCGCCGGGCCAGGCAACGCACAGGGGAGGCCACGAACTCGGCATAGGTGCCGTGCTGGAGGTAGTCCTCGCGCAGGTAACCGCATACCTCGTCGCTCACGGCGAACTCAGAGACGGCGGGGCCGACCGCCTCCACGACTCCAGCGACGTCCCAGCCGAGGACCAACGGGAAGTACGTCTCGAAGGCACCGTCGAGATAGCCTCGCCGGATCTTGAAGTCGACGGGGTTGACCGCGGCGGCCGCCACGCGCACGAGGACGGAGTCGGGCCCGACCTTGGGATCGGGCATATCCGTCGGCTCGAGGACGTCCGGATCACCGTACTGCTTGATCGCTATCGCTCTCACCCGCGGGCACCTCCTCTTCGCATGTGTACTAGCGTCCCCGTCGACGTGTCGCTCGCATCATCTCGAGCTTCGCCTCCCGGTCGGCGATCGCTCGCCGCTTGTCCTGCTTCCGTCGGCCGCGGGCGAGCGCGAGCTCCACTTTGGCATGGCCGTCTTTGAAATACAGGGAGAGCGGCACGAGCGTGAGACCGCGCTCCTGGGTCTTGCCGATGAGCCGCGCGATCTCCTCTCTGTGCATGAGCAGCTTACGAGTGCGACGCGGCTCGTGGTTGGTCCACGTGCCCTCGGTGTACTCCGGTATGTGGACGTTGTACAACCACGCCTCACCGTCCCTGACCATCCCGAAGCCGTCGACGAGCGACGCACGCCCGGCCCGCAGCGACTTGACCTCCGTTCCGGTGAGGACGATCCCCGCCTCGTAGAGGTCGACGACATCGTAGTCGTGGCGCGCCCGCCGGTTCTGGGCGACGAGCTTGCGCCCCGTTTCGCGTGGCATTCGCTAACCGCGCTCCTTTGCGCTTGGTAGGGCCGCAAGCAACCCGGACAGCACGTCGACTGCGCGACGGACGGCGGCCTTCCGCGGGCTGCCCCGCGCGACGAGCACGTCCGGCTCGATGCCGGCCCCGTCGATGCTGCGGCCGCTCGGCAGGAAGTAGTGCCCGACGGTGAGCTCCAGGGCGGACCCGTCCTGGAGCACGTGGGCCTCCTGCACCGAGCCCTTCCCAAAGGTACGCGACCCCACGAGGACCGCACGTCCCCGGTCCTGTAGCGCGCCCGCGACCACCTCGGCGGCGCTCGCCGTGCGGCCGTCGACGAGGACAACGAGAGGGGTGGTCGTATCCCCGTCACCCACCGCGTACAGGTCACGACGCCCCTCTCCGCGGCGGGCGTACGACACGACGGGGCCACCCCCCAGAAAGGCGGACGCGGTCTCCACGGCCTCGCTCAACAGGCCACCGGGGTTGGCGCGGAGGTCGAGGATGATTCCGCTCGGCGGCGCCTGGCGGACGGCTCGACGGACGCGGCGCCCCACGCCTCTGGTGAACTCGCTGACCTTGATCAGGAGTACGCCGTCGACATGCCTGATGTTGACATCACGTGTCGGCAGATCCGCCCGCGTCAGCGAGAGCGTACGCTGGTCGGTCCGCGAGTCACCGGGCTGGTCACCGGGGCGTCGAACGGTCAGGGTGACGGTCGTCTGCGGCGACCCGCGCAGGGACGCGACGGCCGACGAAAGCGTGCCCCCACGAACCGTCCGGGGACCCACGCGCACGATCTCGTCGCCGGGTGCGAGTTCGGCGCCCGCGGCAGGAGAGCCGGGCTGCACGCTCGACACGACGATGCGCCCATCACGGGTCCGCTCCAGCCACACCCCGACACCGGAGTAGCGGCCGGATAGCACGGACCGGAAGTTGTGGTACTCGGACGGGGTGTAGTAACGCGACCACGGGTCGTGCAGGGCGTCGAGCATCCCGCCGACCGCGGCATTCCGCAGCTTCTCGCGGCTCGCCGGATGTGCGGCGTGATGCATGATCTCGTCGGCGGCCTGATCCACAACGCCATCTTCTGGGCCATCGTTTCGGCCATCGTCAGGTCCGGCGCCGCCACTGCCGACGACGCCGGTGAGGACACCGCCCCCGTAGACCAGGGCGAGCACGGCGACGATGGAGATGCCGCGGACCAGGCGGGCTGCGAGCCTGGACATGGTTATGAGGTGGGCTCCAAAGTGAGCATCGCAGCGAGCGATAGCGAGCGAGGGCGGGGTCCCCGCGGAAACGCGGAAGCGTTTTCGTGGGGTGCAGCAGCGGAACGGAGGAGGACACCGGGGTACATGGCCGGGAGTTTACGGGCCGGCGGTGATCCACATGCGCATACGCCGCAAGCGGACGGACCTACTGGGCGTCAAACACGAAGGTACTTGCGCAGGGTGACCAATGACGCCAGCCCGCAGAGCAGCACCCCCACGACGATCTGCACCACGATGATCTGGGCGACCGCGCCCCACCCGAGGAAAGCGACGGTCGGGGTCGACTGCTGGAGCGGCTCGACGAAGAACTGCTGCACGCCGCCGACCGCGATCGCGGCGATGACCCCACCGATGAGCCCCGCGATCGCCCCCTCGAGCAGGAACGGTAGCTGGATGAAGAAGTTCGAGGCGCCGACGAGCCGCATGATGCCTGTCTCACGTCTGCGGTTGTAGGCGGCGAGCCGGATCGTGTTGGAGATCAGCAGCACGCCAGCGATCAAGAGCGCGATGAAGATGCCGAGCGCCGCGTTGCGCAGCTTGTTCAAGATGGTGAAGAAGCGCTTGAGTACGTGCTGCTCATTCATCACCGTGTCGACACCGGGGCGTCCCTCCACCGCGCTCTGCACTACCGCGTACTTGCGTGGGTCCTTCAGCTTCACCCGGTAGGAGTCCGGCAGGTCCTTCGGTGAGGCGCTGTCGAGCAGCGGGGAATCACTGAACTGCCGCTTGAAGCGGTCCCATGCCTGCTGCTGGCTCTCGTAGTAGACCTTCTTGACCTGCGGCATGGACGAGAGGTCCCGGCGTATCTGCTGCTTCTGCTCCTTGGTGGCCGGGCCGTTCTGCTGGCACTGGGAACTCGAGCTGCTCTTGACACACAGGAAGATCGAGACCTCGACCTTGTCGAACCAGTAGTCCTTCATCGAGTTGACCTGTGACCTGATCATGAGTCCGATCCCGAACAGTGCCAGAGAGATCGCGACCGTCAGGATGACGGCGATCGTCATCGTCAGGTTCCGCCGAAGCCCGATCCACATCTCGGAGAAAACGAACTGGGCGCGCATACTGCGGTGTCCTCGCCTCTCGGTCAGTGCCTATCGGTCGCGCTCGCCTTCGGCTCGCCGCTCAGACCATCTGGCCGTAGATGCCACGCGACTGGTCGCGCACGACCCGGCCGTCGTCCAGCTCGACCACACGCTTGCGCATCGAGTCGACGATCGCTGCGTCGTGGGTCGCCATGACGACCGTCGTGCCGGTGCGGTTGATGCGGTCGAGAACCTTCATGAGACCGACGCTCGTGGTCGGGTCGATGTTGCCGGTGGGCTCGTCCGCCAGCAGGATCATCGGACGGTTGACGAACGCCCGTGCCATGGCGACACGCTGCTGTTCGCCGCCGGACAGCTCTTCGGGCATCCGCGGCTCCTTGCCCGCCAGGCCGACGAGGTCCAGCACCTCGGGGACGACCTTGCGGATGAACCGTCGGGGCTTGCCGATCACCTCGAGAGCGAAGGAGACGTTCTCGTAGACGTTCTTGTTGGGGAGCAGGCGGAAGTCCTGGTAGACGACGCCTATACGGCGCCGCAGGTGGGGGATCTTCCAGCTGGAGAGCCGGGCGAGGTCCTTGCCTGCCACGTGGATCTGGCCGCTTGAGGGGCGCTCCTCCCTGATCACCAGGCGTAGGAACGTCGACTTGCCCGAGCCGGACGGGCCGACGATGAAGATGAACTCCCCCTTGTCGACGTCGACCGTGACGTTGCCGAGCGCCGGTCGCGCCTGGCTGGGGTAAGCCATGGTGACGTTCTCGAAACGGATCACGGGCTCATCACGCAGAGGTGGTCTAGGGGCCAGGATGGACGGGCACCCGCGGCCGGACCGCGGTGAGCCCGTTGGCCAGTCGGACGACAACCCTCGTTGAGGACCTCGGTTGGCCAACGGCCAGTGTACGAGGGACACTGTCGGGTAGGAGAGCAGATGTCGATATCGACATCTCGAACGGCAGGAAGGGCAGTGCCATGAGCTGCGAACACGTGATCTGCGCACGGTGCGCGGGGCCGGTGGTCGAGGGGCGTTGCCCGACGTGTCGCGCCATACGGGCGGAGATGCACCACCCGTCGGGCATCAACCTGCAGTTCCTGACGGTGCTCTTCGCGCTTCTCCTCGCGCTCCTCACAGCCGTGGCCGTCGAGGTGGCGTACTAACACGCCGCGTCGCGGGCGGCATCGTGGCAGCGGCCGTGGACCGGCGGCTCTGGCCATCCGACACGGCTACTTCGAGCGACCGAGCAGGCGGATCTCCGCCTCGATGAACTCGTCGATCTCGCCGTCGAGCACCGACTCGGGGCTGCCGTTCTCCACGCCGGTCCTGAGGTCCTTGACGACCCGGTACGGATGCAGCACGTAGTTGCGGATCTGGGTACCCCAGCTGTTCGTCTGCTCCCCGCGCAGGGCGGCGAGCGTCTCTTCCTCCTCCTTACGTCGCCGGTCGAGCAGTTTCGCCTCGAGTACCGACATCGCGGTCGCGCGGTTCTGTATCTGGCTTCGTTCGTTCTGGCAGGAGACCACGATGCCGGTCGGCAGGTGCGTGATACGGACGGCGGAGTCGGTTGTATTGACGCCCTGCCCTCCAGGGCCGCTCGAACGGTAGACGTCCACACGGATGTCCTCGTCGGCAACATTGATGTCGTCGGAGTGCTCGACGACGGGGACGACATCGACCCCGGCGAACGACGTCTGCCGCCGTCCCTGGTTGTCGAAGGGACCGATGCGCACCAACCTGTGGGTTCCGTGCTCACCGCGAAGGGTGCCGTAGGCGTACGGCGCCTTCACAGCGAATGTCACGGACTTGACCCCTGCCTCCTCCGCGTACGACGTGTCGTAGACCTCGGTCGGGTAACCGTGGCGCTCGGCCCAGCGGAGGTACATACGAAGCAGCTGCTCCGCGAAGTCGGCGGCGTCGGTCCCCCCTGCCTGCGCCTTGATCGTGACCAACGCCTCGCGCCCGTCGTACTCACCCGACAGCAGCGTACGGACCTCGAGCGACTCGATGTCGCGACGCAATTTGGGTAGGCCGCGTGCCGCCTCGGTCAGCAGGTCGTCGTCGCCGAGGTCGACGGCGGCCTGCAGGTCATCGAGACGCCGACGCAGGTCGACGACGTGCCTCAGGTCTCCCTGCACGCGTGACAGACGACTCGTGACGCGCTGCGCACGCTCCTGATCGTCCCAAAGATCGGGGGCGGCGGCCCGCTCGCTCAGCTCGGCCACCGTGCGCCGCATCCCGTCAAGGTCAAGAACGGACTCGACGCCGGTCAACGTGGCGTCGAGGTCCTTGATCTCCTGAGTGAGGTCGGTGGCTGCCATCTGTCCCGAGACTACGCGACAGAACGACACGCTCGGGAAGGTGGACCTCCCGTGTCCCCTGTTGACCGGGCCGGAGGTAGCGTGGTATTTGCCATCTGGGTACGAATCGCCCACCATCCCTTCGTGTGCCTTCAAAGGGTGCGCTGTGCAGACAGACATCGCGCCTCGTGTGCTCTCGCCACACGTCGCGGCCGATTTCGCGGCTCAGGAGTTTCAGGCAAGGATCCAGGACACCCGCGCGGGCATGCGCGAGGCCGGCCTGGACGCGTTGCTGCTCGTGAGCCCGGAGAACATCTACTACCTCCTTGGGCTCAACCATCAGGGGTACTTCGCGTTCACCCTGCTCGTCCTGCCGATCGAAGGGCCGCCCCTGCTCGTCACCCGGGCGATGGAGCACATCACCGTGACCATGCAGGCACCCGGATGCGTTCACGTGCCGTTCAACGAGGGCGGCGATCCGGCGGCCGCCGCGATCGACGCGATCGGGCAGGTCACCGAGTCGGGCCAGATGGTCGGCGTGGAGGAGGCGACGATGTTCTTCCCCGTCGCGGTGTGGATGCGGATCCGCGAGGCCCTGTGGGACCGCCTGTGGACGGACGGGACCGGCGTCGTCGAGCGGGTGCGTTCGGTGAAGTCACCCGCTGAGATCGCGTTCATCCGGCGTGCGGCCACGATCTCCGACCGTGCCATACGGGCGGGCATCGACGCCGCGGGAGACGCCGGCACCGAGCGTGCCGTCGCGGCGGCGATCTACCACGAGATGATCCTCGCGGGCAGCGAGCACCCCGGGTTCGCCCCGTTCATCCGGTCGACGGACATCCTCGGCCAGGAGCATGTCACCTGGCGTGACAGGGAGCTGCGGTCCGGCACCGGGGTGTTGATGGAGCTGTCGGCGAGCGTGTACCGGTACCACGCTCCGCTCAGCCGAATGATCTGCGTGGGCGAGGCGTCCCCCGGCGTCCATGACGCCGCCGAGATCGCGCTCGCCGGCCTCGGGGCCGTCCGTGACGCGCTCGTGCCCGGCGCGATCGCCGGCGACGTCTACGCCGCCTGGCAGAAGACCGTCGATCAGGGCCTTGGACACGAGGGGTACCGCCGCCACCACTGCGGCTACATGGTCGGCATCGGCTTTCCGCCGAGCTGGGTAGGCGGGAGCGCGGTCATCGGGCTGCGTTCGGAGAGTGAGCTGGTCATCCGCGAAGGCATGGTCTTCCACGTCCTGTCGTGGCTGCTCGGCCAAGAGCCCGGCGACTACTGCGTGTCGGACACCGCGCTCGTCACCGCGGACGGCTGCGAGCTGCTCACGACCATCCAGCGCGAGCCCATCGTGCTCGGGTAGCGCGCCGACTCACACGCCCGCCCACGCCGCACCGTCCAAGATCCCCCTCGGGAGTCTGGCCCGGCACCTCTCTGGCGTATCGTCACCACAAACACGGATCTTGGCCGAGGGAGGACGCGTCAGTCCGGCTCCGGGAGGGTGCTGGAAGCGACGAGGGTGCGGACGACGCGTACGGCCACCGAGAGCGTGGCGAGGTCGAACGTGTCGCTCGCCCAGATCTCCGAGAGGGTCTGCTTCGCGCGGGAGACGGCGGCGTCGTTCTTGTCGATCCATGCCCCCAGACGCTCCTCGGGCGAGGACCCGGGCTCGCTCACGGCCAGCACGTCACGGGTGAGTGCGGCGTGTGCGGCGTACAGATCATCGCGCAGCGCCGAGCGCGCCATCGCCTGCCAGCGGTCGTCGCGGGGCAGCGCGACGACGCGGTCACGCAGCGGCGCGATCTTCAGGCTCTCCGCCAGGTCGAAGTAGACCTCCGCGACCTCCTCGCACGGTCGTCCGCTGACCCTGGCGGTCTCGACGATATCCATCGCGGAGTACGCCGGCACGAGGCTCGCCGCCCGCTCCGACAGCTCGTCAGGTACGCCCCGCTCGGCGAACTCGTCCCGCCGCGCCTCGAAGTCGGTGAGGTCACCGCCGACCAGGAGCTTGGGTAGATGCGGAAGGACGACGCACACGCCATCGGCGAAGGCCTCGACCGCCTGCTGGATGTCGAAGGGCGGCCGGCGGTTGTGCAGCAGCCACCGGGTCGCACGCTCGGTCAGCTTTCGGCCTTCGAGCAGCATCGTGGTCTGCGTCTCTGTGTCCGCCTGACCCTGCAGCCCCTCGACCGCCCCCGAGTAGCTCGGCATGTCGAAGATCTCGCGCGCCACGAGGTACGCCCGCGCGATATCGGCCGCCGACGCGCCCGTCTCCTCCCCCAGCCGGAACGCGAAGGTCGTGCCGCAGTAGTTGACCATGTCGTTCACGACACGTGTGGCGATGATCTCACTGCCCAGCGGGTGGGCGTCCATCCGCGACCGGAACCGTTCGCGGAGCGGGGCCGGGAAATAGCTGGCGAGATCGGCCGCCAGGGCCGGGTCGTCGGGGAGGTCCGAGTCGAGCAGCTCCTCCGCGAGCCCGATCTTGGTGTGCGACAGCAGTACGCAGATCTCCGGCGAGGTGAGCCCGAGCCCCGCCGAGCGTCTCTCGGTGATCGTCCGCTCGCCGGGGAGGAACTCAAGCTCCCTGTCGAGCACGCCGTCGCGCTCCAGGCGCGCGAGGTAGCGGGTGTGGACGTGCAGCATGCCCGCCGCGTGCGCGCGGGTGCACGCGATCGCGAGGTTCTGCTCGTCGTTGTCCCGCAGGACGAGCTCCGCGACCTCGTCGGTCATATCGTGCAGCAGCCGCACACGCTGCTTGTCTGTCATGTCTCCATCGGCCACGACCTGGTCGAGCAGGATCTTGATGTTGACCTCGTGGTCGGAGGTGTCGACACCGGCGGAGTTGTCGATGAAATCGGTGTTGATGAGCCCACCGGACAACGCGTACTCGATGCGGCCGAGTTGGGTGAAACCGAGGTTGCCGCCCTCTCCGACCACACGGCACCTGAGGTCGCGACCGTCCACCCGAAGCTGGTCGCCCGTCTTGTCGCCGACGTCGGCGTTCGACTCTGTCGACGCCTTGACGAACGTCCCGATGCCGCCGTTCCAGAGCAGGTCGACCGGCGCGCTCAGGATGGCCCGGATCAGGTCGTACGGGGCGAGGGTCTCGGTCTTCGCGTCGATCCCGAGCGCCGCGCGGGCCTGCGGCGAGATCGAGATCTGCTTGGCGGTCCGTGGGTGGACCCCACCGCCGGCGGAGATGAGCGAGGTGTCGTAGTCGGCCCAGGAGCTGCGCGGCAGGCCATGCAGGCGCTCGCGCTCGCGGTATCCGGTCTCGGGGTCAGGGTCGGGATCGATGAAGACGTGCCGGTGATCGAAGGCCGCGACGAGCTTGATATGGCGTGAGAGCAGCATTCCGCCGCCGAACACGTCGCCGGACATGTCGCCGATGCCGACCACGGTGACGTCGTCGCCCTGCCCGTCGATGCCCTGCACATCGACGCCGAGCTCACGGAAGTGGTACCGCACCGACTCCCACGCGCCCTTCGCGGTGATCGCCATCTCCTTGTGGTCGTAGCCCGTGGAGCCCCCGGAGGCGAAGGCGTCGCCGAGCCAGTAGCCGTACTCCCGGGCGATCGAGTTCGCGAGGTCGGAGAACGCCGCGGTGCCCTTGTCCGCCGCGACGACCAGGTAGGGGTCGTCGCCGTCGTGCCGCACCACGTCGGCCGGCGGCACGACGGCGCTGCCGGAGGAGCCTCCCGCGAGGTTGTCGGTGATGTCGAGCATCCCGCACATGAGCTCGCGGTAACAGGCGATACCCTCCTGCTGCAGCGCCTCCCGATCCGCACCCACGGGGGGCCGCTTGACGACGAAGCCGCCCTTGCTGCCGACCGGCACGATCACGGCGTTCTTGACCATCTGCGCCTTGGCGAGCCCGAGGATCTCGGTGCGGAAGTCCTCGCGTCGGTCCGACCAGCGGATGCCGCCACGGGCGACCGGCCCGAACCGCAGGTGGACGCCCTCTGTACGGGGCGAGTACACGAAGATCTCGTAACGCGGTCGCGGCCGGGGCAGCTCGGGGATGCCGCGGGGGTCGAGCTTGATCGACAGGTACGCCTTGGGCCGCCCCTCCTCAGCGGCCTGGAAGTAGTTCGTCCGCAGCGTGGCCCGGATCAGGCGGAGGTACGCGCGGAGGATGCGATCCTGATCGAGGCTCGCCACCTCGTCGAGGCAGCCCTCGATCTCCTCGATGATCGCCGTGCTGCGCTCCTCCTCACCATCCCGGTGGCGAGGGTCGAGGCGCGCCTCGAACAGACGAACGAGCAGGGTAGCGATGTGGACGCTGTCGAGCAGGGTCCGCTCGATGTAGTTCTGGCTGAACGTCGAGCCCGCCTGGCGCAGGTACTTGCAATACGCCCGCAGGACGGTCGCCTGCCGCCAGTCGAGGCCCGCGCGCGGCACGAGCGCGTTGAAGCCGTCGCTTTCGACCTCACCCCGCCACTGGGCCGCGAAGGCATCCTGGAACAGCCGCTTGACTCGATCCGGCTGCACCTCCCTGGACGGCTCGTAGCGCAGCCCGAAGTCGTAGATCCACGCGCGCTCGTCGTCGCGCCTGTCGAGCTCGTACGGCCGCTCGTCGATGACCTCCACCCCCATGCGCTGCAGCAGAGGGAGAGCGTTCGACAGCGAGATCGGCTCGCCGACGCGGTAGACCTTGAACCGCCGCTCTCCGGGCGCGGCGGCGTACGGCTCGTAAAGGTTCATCGCGATCTCGTCCGCCGAGGTCAGCCCCTCGAGCCGCTTCAGGTCGGCGACGGCCGTGCGCGCGGGGAAGTCCTCCTTGAACGCTTCGGGGAAGGCGTCGTTGTAGCGCTTGAGCAGGCCCACCGAACGCGCCTCGCCGCACTGCTCGACGACGGCGTCGGCGAGGTCGTCGCCCCACGAGCGGGTGGCCTGCGCCAGCCGCTCCTCCAACTCGTCGGCGTCGACCTGGGGCAGGTGGCCGTCGCGTCCGCCGCGGACGACGAAGTGGAGGCGGGCGAGGACGGACTCGGAGACCATCGTCGTGTAGTCGATCGAGGTGCCTCGGAAAGCCTGGAGCAGGATGTCCTGTATCCGCAGGCGAATGCTCGTGGTGTAACGATCGCGCGGGAGGTAGACGAGACACGACATGTACCTCCCGTAGTCGTCGCGCCGCAGGAACAGCTTGAGCTGCCGCCGCTCCTGCAGGCGGAGCACGCCGAGCGCGATCGGCAGCAGGTCCTGCGCCGACGTCTGGAGCAGCTCGTCACGCGGGTAGTTCTCCAGGATCTCGGCGAGGTCCTTGCCGTCATGACTGTCCGCGGGTACGTCGGCGCGCTCCAGCACCTCCTCGAGCTTGCGCCGCGCGACGGGGATGCGGGTGATGCTCTCGCTGTACGCGACATGGGTGAGCAGTCCGAGGAAGCGCCGCTCCCCCGCGACCTCGCCCGCCTCGTCGAACGTCTTCACCCCGACGTAGTCGAGGTAGGCGGGACGGTGGACGGTCGCGCGGGAGTTGGCCTTGGTCAGGACGAGCAGCTGCTTCTCCCTGGCCTTGGCGCGTACCTCGGGCGGCAGCGCGGCGAAGCTGTGCGACTCCGGCCGGTCGCCGCGAAGGATGCCGAGACCGGTGCCGGACACGGCACGCAGAACATCGCCGTCCCGTCCCTCTTCGAGCCGGTACTCCCGGTAGCCGAGGAACGTGAAATGGTCGCCGGCCAGCCACCGCAGTAGCTCCTCTCCGTCGCCGAGCTGCTCGGTCGGCAGCGGAGGAGGGTCGCTCGCCAGCCCCTCGGCGATGCCCAGCGCCGCGTCCCTCATCTTCGGCCAGTCCTCGACAGCGGCGCGGACGTCGCCGAGCACGCGGGTGAGGTCGGACTCCATGGCGCCGAGAGCCTCCGGATCGGCCTGGCGGTCGATCTCCACGTGCATCCACGACTCGACGGCCGCGTCCTCGGGGCACCGTTTGCCTGAACCGCAGACCTCGGTCAGCCGCCCCGTGACGTCGCGGCGGACGGCGAGCTGCGGATGGACGATCAGGTGGATGCCTGCCTCGTGCCGGTTGAGCTCCATCGTCACCGAGTCGACGAGGAACGGCATGTCGTCGGTCACGACATCGACGACGCTGTGTCCGGACTCCCAGCCGTGCTCGTCGAGCGTCGGCGTATAGGCGCGCACCCTCGCCCCACCCTGCGGGCGCTCCTCCGCGAGTCCGCGGTGGGAGACGGCGCTGCCGTACACGTCCAGCGGATCGCGGCCGAGCAGGTCCTCTGCCGCGACGTGACGGTAGTACAGACGCAGGAACCACAGGGCGTCCTCCGGACGCTCATGGTGCGCGCCCGGTCGGTGGGCCGCGACATCCGCGGCACGGGCGAGGAGCTCGTCCTTGGCCTCGTCCAGCTTGCCCGACATGTCGTCCTCACTCCTTTGTGAGCCGTTGTCAAAGGCAGTACCCGCTCGGGGTGATTTCGCATCATCGGTCACAGGCAGGTCCGCAGCTCCCAGAGCAGGGGGTAGTAGTGCAGCGCGAGGCGGCTGCGCAGGTACGGCGCGCCGGTCGACCCGCCCGTGCCGGACTTCGTGCCGATCTGCCGCTCGACCATGGCGACGTGGCGGGCCCGCCACATGGCCGCCATCTCGTCGTGGGTGATCAGGTCCTCTGCGAGCTCCCATACGCCGTTGTAGGTCACTCGATCATGCGCGACGGTACGAAGTGACGTCATCGTCGCCTCGTCGTCGTCTGTCGCGAAGCCCCGCGAGGAGAGCACCTCCAGGAACGCGTCCCAGAGCGACGGCTCCTCCAGGCGCTTGGTCAGCCGCGACCGCTCATCGTCGGTCAGGCCGCGCAACCGGCACAGAAACCCAGGGTCCTTTGCGCCGGAGATGAACTCCAGCTCGCGGAACTGCACCGACTGGAACCCGCTCGCGGGGGCGAGCGCGGACCTGAAGGCGAGGAAATCCTGCGGAGTCATCGCCTCCAGGACCTCGAGCTGCTCGATGAGGACCCGTTCGATCGTGTGTACCCTGCGCAGGATCTCCCGGGACCGCCACAGCTCACCGTCCATCATCGCGTCGCGAGCGCTCTCGAACTCGTGCAGCATCAGCTTGAACCACAGCTCGTGCACCTGGTGGACGGTAATGAACAGCAGCTCGTCGTGCGCCTGGGGGGTGGACTGGGGCACCTGCTGCGCGAGCAGCTCAGGGACGCGGAGGTAGGCGCCGTAGGTGAGCCGGCCGCCCTCCTCACCGAAACTCCGGCCGGACGTCGTCGTCACGTCGGCCAGGGTAGCGCGTCCACCCGCTCCTCGGGGCAGCTCTACGCGGAAGCCGACGGTCCCCCGAGCGGACGTCATGCTCCCTCGCGGGGGGTTCTGTAGACCCAAGGTGACGCGGGACTGGACCGGGCTCACCGATGGGACGCGGACCCAGAACCTCGTGATTGATGACCGTGAACGTCGGACCGACAAGGCACTATGGGAAGCGTGCGAGCGGATACGACAAGACCACCGGGCTGCGGGGCGCGCTGGATGCGAGTGGACCTCCACCTGCACTCGCCGGGGGTTCACACGTTTCGCCGATCGCCGCGGAAGCGCGAGAGCGCGGGATGGTCGTGCTCCCCGGCGCCGAGATCTCGATCGGTCAAGGCGCCGGCAGAGGACTGCACATCCTGGCGATCTGCGACCCAACCACGCGTCCCGAGGACATCAACGACTGCCTGCGGCACCTCGACGCTCAGGGCACTTCGTTGTTCACCGGATGTCAACAGCATCGGGACATCGAGCTCCGCGCCCCACTCCGCGAGGCCCTTGGGGAGGTCCGCGGGCGGCTTCCCTGCGTGCTCATCGGCGCCCATGCCTGCGAGAAGAACGGAGTGGTCAAGGTCCTGGGCGCCGAGCATGCTGCGGAGTTGGTCAGGGATCGCTACCTCGACGGGCTCGATCACGCCGGTGACTCCCCACACAAGCTCCGGTCGACAGGGGTGCTCACGGAAGAGGAGCTAAGGAACCTGTCGCTCATCGAGTCGAGCGATCCGAAGAAGCTCGACGAAATTGGCGGTCGCGGGCGTGTCGGCGGCGGGCCGCGCGCCACCTGGATCAAGCTGAGCACCGTCGACGCTGCCGCCCTCCGCCTGGCCTTCCAGCGATGCGACCTACCCATAACTGTTGTCTTGGAGGTCATTCAACTCGACGAGCGCCAAGTAATAGTCGTCAACGTGCCCAAGGGCGATCAGCGTCCGTACGCGACAGGTTCTGGTCACTACTACTGTATGTCCGGACCACGGGGCGTTGCCGGAAGGCGTCGCGGGAGGAGCTGCTGCGTCTTTTCCAGGCGACCGAGTCTCTCTATTACGACGAGATGCCACTGCGCCGTCTGTCACTGGCCGACCTCGACCTCGACGAGGCGGCGAACCATCTCTCAGTGAGCGGCCAGCCCGAGCTTGCCGACGATATTCCTCATGTGCTTCGTGCTTGGCGACTGTACGACGGTGAACATCCAACCGTTGCTGGCATACTCCTCTTCGGACGTCGTCCGCAGGAAGCGCTTCCCCAAGCCCGCATCGTCGCCGTGAGCTTTCCGGGAGTCGACAGCTCCGAAGATCCCTCAGACCAGATGGAGTTGACCGGTCGCCTGTTCGATGTAATCGACAAGGCGAACTCATTCCTCAACCTCCACCTCCGGGCACCGCACCGAATCAGAGGGTTCGAGCCCGAGCGTTACCCCGAGCTTCCCGAGGCAGCGTGCCGAGAGGCCGTGGTGAACGCGCTCGTGCACCGCGACTACACCATCGCCGCACCCGTACGCATCTTCGTCCTCGCCGACCGCGTAGAGTTCCACACTCCGGGCAAGCCGCCGAACACCGTCGACGTCGACGCGATGCGCAGCGGGATACACGTCGTCCGCAACCCACACCTCTACACGCGCGTGGCGCGGGCAGGGCTCGCGACTGACGCCGGCACCGGCATCCCGCGCATCTCACGTCTCGTGCGCGAAGCGACAGGGCAGGATATTGGCCTGGAGATCCGAGGCGACCACGAGGTGCTGCTCACGATGCCTCGCCGGGGGAGCTGACCCTGTCCCGGGGGAAGGGTCAGCTCGGCTCACCGCTCGTCCGATCACCCGGTGTAGTAGCGCAGTACCTCGGGGTTGGCGAGAGCATCCGGGTTGGCTGCCTGCTCGACGGGCATGCCGAGGAGAATCTTGCGGACGGGGACCTCGAGCTTCTTCCCCGACAGCGTGCGGGGGACGCCGGGGACCTCGTGGACTTCCTCGGGGACATGACGCGGCGACAGCTCGCTACGGAGGGCCGCCCGCAGCCGACCGACCAGTTCCTCGTCGACACGCGCCCCCTCCGCCGGTGTGACGTACAGGACGAGCCTGCCCTCACGGCCGAGACGGCCGGTGTCGACGACGAGGCTGTCGGCAACCTCTGGGAAGCCCTCGACGACGCGGTAGAACTCGCTCGTGCCCATGCGCACGCCGCCGCGGTTGAGCGTCGAGTCGGAGCGTCCGTATATCACGCAGCCGCCGTCGTGCCGTATCTTGATCCAGTCGCCGTGGCGCCAGACACCGGGAAAGACCTCGAAGTAGCTCTCGCGGTAGCGCCGATCGCCCTCGTCGTTCCAGAAGTAGATCGGCATCGACGGCATGGGCTTGGTCACGACGAGTTCGCCGACCTCGTCGACCACCGGACGGCCGGCCGGGTCGTAAGCCTCCACCGCCGCACCGAGGCAGCGGCACTGGATCACCCCGGCCCGGACGGGCAGCAAGGGGGAGGACCCGACGAAGGCCGTACACAGGTCCGTTCCGCCGCTCACCGAGCCGAGCAGCAGATCGCGACCCACGTGGTCGTAGGTCCACTGGAAGCTTTCCGGCGGCAACGGCGAGCCCGTCGAGCCGATGGCCTTGAGTCGGGAGAGGTTCGACTCCTTACCTGGCTCGACACCCGCCTTGGCGCAGGCGGCGAGGTAAGGCGCGCTCACCCCGAAGTAGGTGACGCCCGTCTCCGCGGCCACCCTCCAGAGCGCCCCCATGTCGGGGTGACCGGCGCTGCCGTCGTACAGCACGACGGTCGCACCGACCAGGAGCCCGCCGACGAGGAAGTTCCACATCATCCAGCCGGTCGTCGTGTACCAGAAGAACACGTCCTCTGGACCCAGGTCGGCGTGGAACGCGAGCGCCTTGAGATGTTCGAGCACGATGCCGCCGTGCCCCTGCACGATGGGCTTGGGCAGGCCGGTCGTACCCGAGGAGTACAGCACCCACAGTGGATGATCGAACGTCACGTCCGCGAAGGCAACCTCTTCGACCTCCTCTGCCCCCAGCGGCAGGTCGCGCCACAGCATCCCGGCCCGCAGGCCCTCGGGCGTGGCGTCGGCGGAGAGATACGGCACCAGGACGGTGGCCTCGACGCTGGGCAGCTCGCCCTCGATGCGGCGCACGACGTCGCTCCTGTCGTACGTCCTGCCGTTGTACCGGTAGCCGTCGACGGCGACCAGCAC
>JBOHCT010000071.1:0-18909 GCA_050699055.1 Streptosporangiaceae bacterium
CCAGATCGGCGGTGCCTGCCATGATCTGCTGGAAGGCGGACTGAGCCTCGACGCCCTCCGTCACGACGATCTTGTTCACGTAGGCGTGCCGCACGTCGTCGGTGCTCGCCTTCCACGTCGGGTTGCGCTTCAGCACGATCTGCTTGTTCGGCTCGTAGGTCGTGATCTGGTACGGGCCGTCGGAGATCGTGTGCGTACGGAACTCCCCGCCATCGGGCTTGTACTTCAGGTACTCCTTGGGGACCGCCGAGGTGAACGGCATCGCCATGATCTCGAGAAAGTCCGGCGTCGGGTGCTGCAACGTGATCTGCAGCGTCAAGTCCCCCTTGACCTGCACGCCACTGATATCGTTCGCGCTGAGATAGTCGGCGATTGCGCTGGGCGTGCCCTCGACGCCGTGAAAGCCGCTACAGAATTGCGACATCCCTTTGATCGTGTTCGTGTAGTACGCCAGGCCGGCGCTCGGCCGTACCGGATTGCACAGCCGCTCGAGGCCGCGGGCGAAATCCTTGGCGGTCACCTGCCGTGCCCCGGACGGCGCGTTCCACTTCACGCCCTTCTTGAGGTGGAACGTATAGGTCAGGCCGTCCTTGCTGAGCCCGCCGTTCTGCCCGGTCGGCACCCGCGTCGCCGCGTCCGGCACGATCTCGCCGGCCCGGTTGATGTTGTTCGTGCTGGGCCAGGTCACGAGCTGGCGGGTGAAGGCACGCTCGAGAGCGAACGTCGAGACATAGTAGGCGCTGGCGGTGTCGAGGTGGTCGACATCGCCCTTGCCGATGTAGGTGAGCGTGCCGCCCTTCTGGGGCTCCGCGGCGCTCGAGGGCTGGTTGCCGCCGCCGCCCCCACCGCAGGCGGCCAGGCCGAGGGCCAAGGCCGCCCCGACGACCAAGGCGCGCGTCGGACGTGGTCGCACCATCGCCCCTCACTCCAGTGAGCCCAGGCACCGGGCACACCGCCGTGGGCCATGAGTTCCGCCGCCCCCGGCGGGGCCCGAGCCACTGACCCTCAGTACACTTCTCGCCCCTGATGCCACCATCGCGACCACGAACGACCAACCCGCGCGAGGTCATGAACCTCCTCCCCCGCGCATGTCAGGCGCGGAAGTGGAAGACGCCCCAGACGAGGTACTCGTTGTCGCCACCCTCGACCCAGTGCCCAAGGCCCTTCTTCATCCGTGCGACGTAGTCGCCGCTGACGATTCCCGAGACCTCGTCTTCGCGGTTCTCTAGTTCCCGCAGGACGCGACCGTAATGCCTCGACAGCTGCTGGCTGTGGTCGTCGAACTCGACCTCCTGCCACCCGAGACGTCGAGCCGCACCCCGGTAGAAAGCGGGCGAGCCCATCGTTTCCAGGTGGATGCGCTCCCGGATCGGCGCCAGCACACCGGACGGGCAGTCGTCGGCGGCCATCGGGTCGGTGAAGACGAAGTCGCCGCCGCTCCGCAGAACACGGTCGACCTCTTCGAAGACCCTGTCGCGATCACCGCTGTGCAGCAGGGCGTCCTGTGACCAGACCACGTCGAATGTGTCCGCCGGGTAAGGAATGTTCTCAAAAGCGCCCTCGACGACCTCGATCAGGTGCGACAAGCCCTGCTCGTCGTTCATCTGACGATCGCGTCGGTTCTCCACCGCACTGAGGTTGAGGGCGACCACCCGACATCCATAGGTTCGGGCAAGGTACCGTGCCGCGCCACCGTAGCCGGCGCCGATGTCCAGGACCCTCGTGTCAGGCCCGAGGCTCACCTTCTCCGCCATGCGCTCCACCGTGCGGCGGCTCGCGTCGAAGATGGGCTCGTCGGCGTGATCGTACATGCCGACGTGAATGTCTTCGCCGCCCCAGACGGTGAAATAAAAGTTGTCCGCATCGTCGGAGTCGTAGTACTCGCGCGCGGTGTCGACGGCTACTCCATAGGATCCCCGCCCGCCGGTGTACGTCTTCTCGGCGATGTGGACAAAGAAGTCCGGCTCATCCTCCCGGTAGGTCTCCTGGAAATCACCATAGGTCTGTACGTCCTGAAAGCCGACCTCGCGCATCAGCTGGCGGACGTACCTCTTTCGCAGCGGAAACATGTTCAGGTAGAAGACCGAGTCGTCAGGGAAGCTGTAGCGGAAGCGCGCCAGCCCCTCGTCCATGTGCTCCGGCTCCGCGGAGACCTCGTCGCCACAGTAGTAGTAGGTGTGGGTACTCGAGTATCCGCTGTCCAAGATGGCGTCGTAGTTGCGCTGATCGAGAATGAGAATACCGTCGTGTTTGAGCATGGCGTAGAACTCGGCCAGCGCCTTACGGCGGTCGCGTTCGGCGAACAGGTGGGTAAACGAGTTTCCGAGGCAGATGATCGCGTCGTACTCGCCGTGTACGTCCCGGTTGAGGCATCGCCAGTCGGCACGTACGACCCGTAGGATGTGCTCACCGTGTTTCAGTCCGTTCTCGAACGCCTTGGCCAGCATCTCCGCGCTGCCGTCGGCGCTGACCACCTCAAAACCCTCTTCGAGGAGCCTGACCGAGTGGAACCCAGTGCCCGTGGCCACGTCCAGGACCTTCTTCGCGCCCCGGGCCTTGAGCTGGTCGATGAAGAAGCTTCCCTCGCTCGCTGCCCGCTTTCTCCAGTCAATGAGCTCGTCCCACTTCTCGACGAAGCCGGGAACGTACTCCGCGACGTAATGATCCGTGGAACGGACCTCGACCGGATTTTCTCCAAAGGACTGCGTGGTTGCCTCCGGAATGACTTTCTCCTCTCTCTCCGGTGGAGCGGCGCACGACTACCTTCCGCATAGTACACACGAAACTACTGAATAGGAACACCCCGGATTTGTTGCTTCCTGAGAAACGAGTTGCACAGAATGAAAAAGGAGATGAGTGTTACGCGTCATGTTTCCGCTGGTCAGCGCCGACATGGCCGGGGTCGTGCCGCCGTCGCCCCCGGGGTTGGGCACACCGCGGATCGCCTGTTGGCCTCAATGCGCCATCTCGCTGGGTGACCGCTGGTGTCCAGATGAACCCGACCGGCCGAAGAGGGTACCAGCGGCCGACCACGGCGCACCCGGCGACCGCCAGGCCCACCGTCACGGCGAGAGACCGAGACCGCCGAGCCAGTGGCTGAGGTGCGTCGCGAGGACGGCGGTCTGGCGTTCTCGTCCCCGACCGACGGGGAGCACACCTTCGTCCTCGCATTCGACCGACCCTGAATCTGGCAGGACAAGCCGTGCAAGTTCTTCCGCGTCCCCCGATCCGGCCCGAGTTCACCCTCGTGGACCATCACGGCCGCCTCGTCACGGCGGGCGACTACGCCGGCCGGTGGGCGGTGGTGTTCTTCGGGTTCACCAGCTGCAAGGCCATCCGCCCCCGTGCGCTGACCCGCATCGCCGATGTCCTCGACCAGCTGGGACCCGCGGCCGAGCGCGTCCACGCCCTCTACGTGACGGTCGACCCCGAACGTGACACCCCCGAGGTCATGCGCCGACACCTCGCCGAACACCACCCCAGGTTCGTCGGTCTCACCGGCTCAACCGAACAGATCGAGGAGGCGAAGCGCAGCTTCCGCGTCTTCGCCGTCAGGAAGAGCGACCCGGACGATCCCGAGGGCTACCGGGTGCCGCACTCGGCGATCGTCTACGTCGTCGACCCGGACGGCCGCTATCGCACGCACTTCACCGACTCCTACCCCGACGACGAACGGGTGGCAGCTCTCCGCGAGCTGCTCCACAGGAGAGCCGCCACGACGAGACAGGATCCCTGACGCGCGGAGCGGCGGTCATCGCTTGTCCGAGTCAGGCCACTCGTCGGTGTCGAACGCCTCGCTCAAGTACTGGGCGAGGTCGATGGTTCGGGCCGGGTCGGGGACGCGGATGTCGACCGCGGCGGTGAAGCCCGTCAGCTCGAAGCCAACCTGCATGCGGGCATCTGTGTCGTTCGCCCGCGGCGCGACCAGGTCGATACCGACAGCGGCCACGTGTTCCCGGTCGTCGAGCGTCACCTCCGCGGTGATGTGCACCCAATCGCGGGCGAGACCGGCGAACGTGATCGCCGCGAGGGGC
Organism: Streptosporangiaceae bacterium; assembly: GCA_050699055.1. Classification (GTDB taxonomy): domain Bacteria; phylum Actinomycetota; class Actinomycetes; order Streptosporangiales; family JBOHCT01; genus JBOHCT01. The sequence goes on from JBOHCT010000071.1 coordinate 4,035, forward strand.
TCCCGGTCGAGCCGAACACGCATGCGCCCCGGCGCCGTGACCTCCGTGGTGCCGCAGGCCAGGCGCAGCGCCTCAAACGCCCAGGTGGGATGGAAGACGCTCCACTGCCCGGGCCGACCGCTCTGCCGCGTCCAGCGTCCGTCGCGCAACGCCTGGTAGACCGTGGCGCCATCCAGCACCAGCGCCGACTCCGGCCCATCGAGTCGGCAGCGGTCGCTAGCGAAGTCGACCACCCCGTCCTGTCGCAGCGGCCCCGCCAGACTCGCCCCCTCCCGGTGCTCGAGACCGGTGAGGCTGGTCGACACCGCCACCGTGGCGCTGCCTCGGCGTGTCCCGGCGACACGCTCAGCCAGGTACCGGGGGCCGTCACGCGGCGGTGGCGGCTGCATCGCAGGACGCACACGGCCGAGGCTAGTCGACAGGTCCCCCGGCCCGCCCGCCCCGGAAGAGGCGGGCGTTGGCCTCTTCCTGTCGCCCGCGCCGTGTCGCCAGCCGGTCTTGGCTACGTTCGGTGGCAAGGCGACGCGCTCACGGGCGCTCAAGACGTACCGGGTACGGAACCTCCAACGCTGCTGGCGTGTCATAGGGGGACAGATGCCTTCCGGAGGGAACGCGATGCCCCGATCTTCTCGACGCGGGGGACTGTGCGCCGCCGCGCTGAGCCTGTGCCTGGTGCTCGCGGCAGCGGGCTGTACCGGCGGCTCGGGACCCGCGGGGGGAGGTGGTACACACGTCTCTTCGGCGACGCCGACGCCGGGAAAGTCAGGGGCGGCGGCATCCGCGCCGACCCCTAAGGTCGTAGACACGATCGCGAAGGGCCTGAAGGTGCCGTGGGGGTTGGCGTTCCTGCCCGACGGCAGCGCCCTGGTCTCCGAGCGTGACTCCGCCCGAATCCTGCGGGTGACCCCGCACGGAAAGGTCACCGAGGTCGGCACGCTGCCGTCGGTGGTGCCAGGAGGAGAGGGCGGGCAGCTCGATCTCGCCGTCTCGCCGCACTTCGCCTCAGATCACCTGGTGTACGCCTACTACACCGCCGCGGACGACAACAGGATCGTGCGGATGACGTACCAGAACGGCAAGCTCGGCAGCCCTGACCCGGTGCTGACCGGCATCCCGAAGGGCACGATCCACAACGGAGGTCGGATCGTGTTCGGCCCCGACGGGATGTTGTACGCAAGCACCGGGGAGACCGGCGACGGCGAGCTGGCTCAGAACAAGCAGTCACTCGGCGGGAAGATTCTGCGGATCACGCCCGAGGGTGCGGTGCCGCCCGACAACCCGTTCCCGAACTCGCCGGTCTACAGCTATGGGCATCGCAACGTCGAGGGGCTGGCGTTCGACTCCCGCGACCGGCTGTGGGCCGCGGAGTTCGGCGAGAGCACCTGGGACGAGCTCAACCTCATCCGTCCCGGTGGCAACTACGGGTGGCCGGTCGTGGAAGGCTCCTCTGACAACGACAAGTTCATCAACCCGGTGTGGCAGTGGCACCCGGCGAAGGCGTCGCCCAGCGGGATCGCCATCGTCGACGACGTCGTCTACATCGCCTGCCTGCGCGGCGAGCGGGTCTGGCAGGCCTCCATCACCGGGGACCATGTCACCACGCCGAGGCCGTTCTTCACCGGCGAGTACGGCAGGCTGCGGACAATCGCCGAAGCCCCGGACGGCTCGCTGTGGCTCACCACAAGTAACCGCGACGGCCGCGGAGACCCCCACCCCGGGGACGACAAGATCCTCCGTGTCGCTCTGCGCTGACGTGCCGGCCGGAGCGGATCTGTGCACCCTGCGAGGTCGGCCCCGACGCGACAATCGAGAGGCTCAGGACAGCTGCCGGATCGGCGAGCCGGCCAGGAAGGCGACTACGTCGTCGACCGCGTCCCGGTAGTACGTCCGGTAGTTCCCCCGGGTGACGTAGCCGATGTGTGGGGTGGCCAGGACGTTCGGCAGGGATCGCAGTGCGTCGCCACAGGGCAGCGGCTCGACCTCGAAGACGTCGAGGCCCGCTCCGGCGATCTGCCCGGTGCGCAGGGCCTGGACCAGGGCCGGGCCATCGACGATCCCCGCGCGCGACGTGTTGATCAGGTACGCCGACAGCCGCATCCGCTCGAACTCGGCCGCGCCGATCAGTCCCCTGGTCCGGTCGCCGAGCACCAGGTGCACGGAGACGAAGTCGCTGCCGGCCAACAGATCCGTCATGGACGGGGCAAGCCCGACCCCGACCTCGTCCGCGCGTTCCCTGGTCAGGTTCTTGCTCCACGCCACGACGTCCATGCCGAACGCCTGCCCGACCCTGGCCACCCGGCCGCCGATCTTGCCCAGCCCGAGCAGGCCCAGCCGCGCGCCGTACAGATCCACCCCGACCGTGCTCTGCCAGGGACCGCGCGCCCTGAATGCGGCGTTCTCGACGGCGATGTTGCGAGCCAGCCCGAGGATGAGCGCCCAGGTCAACTCGGCGGGCGGCGCGGACGAACCCGCTGTTCCGCACACCAGAACCCCACGGTCGGCGGCCGCCCCAAGATCGATCGAGGCATTGCGCATCCCAGTGGTGACCAACAGCCGCAGCCGGGGCAGCCGGGCGAACAACGACGCGCGGAACGGTGTCCGCTCCCGCATGGCGACCACGATCTCGAAGTCGCGGATCGCCGCCACCAGCTCATCCTCGGCGGCGAAGTGGCTGCGGAACACCGTCACGTCTACCTCATCGGCGACCGGCGCCCAATCGGCCACCTTCAGGGCAACGTCCTGGTAGTCGTCGAGCACGGCACAGCGAAGCTTCATCGGTTCGCCCTCCCGTCGGGGCTGGAAGCTGACGCTCTCCCCTGTCGATGCGCGGCGGGCTCGAACCCCGTCAGGCTGAACCGCGGTGTCAAGGACGGCCCGTCAGACGGCGCGGCCGAGGAAGTTGAGCAGCTGTGTCTGCTCGTCCGCGCCAGGCGGCGGCTCGATCTTCGGCCCGCACACTCCCGGCGTACGCAGCATCTCGTCGATGGGTTGGGCGGCCTCGAACGCGGCGTGGACCTCGTCAGGGTCGAGGCGCTCGTCGAGGCCGGCGGCGCGGGCGAGGTCCCAGGCGTGGATCAGCGTGTCGAAGCCGACGAAGCGGTCGACGCCCCGCTCGAAGGTCATCCGCCCCATCGGCGAGTCGTACTCGACCGTGGCCGTGGCGGGATCATCCAACGCGGCCTGCACCGTGTCGCGCACGGCGAACCACGCGCCGACCGGGTCGTCGTCGACGGACGGTGTGGACGGGATCCGCCGGTTCACGCGGTCGAGAAACATCTGCGCGCCGTCGCCCATGTGGCGAACGACGTCGCGGGCGGTCCAGCCCTCGCAGGGCGCGGGGCTTGCCCACCGGTCGGGCGTTACGGCGACGACCTTCTCGGTGAAGCCCGTGGCGAGACGGCGGTAATGGTCGGCGATATCGCTCATAAACGAGAGAGTAGCGACCCGGACGAGGGATCGTCTTGAACAAACGCGACAGTATGGACCGGCGACAGTGAGAGCGGCCCGCACCGACGCACCACCTCGCCGTGGCCTCCCACCCTCTAGAGTGACGGCGTGCGGCCGGCGACCGAGGACTCTCGCGGCATCCTCCGCCCGGAGGAGGGACTGCGGCGCTTCTCCCTGCACCGGTACCCGCCGTGCGCCCCACTCGGCCGACTCATCCACTGGTACTGGACGGTCCGTTGGGACCTCCGCGGCCGGCCGCCGCACGAGCAGCACGTGCTGACCCACCCCTGCGTCAACGTCGTCTTCGAGCCCGACAGGGCCGCCGTGTACGGCGTCGCCAGACGGGTATCGTCCCAGCGTTTGGAGGGCCGGGGCTGGGCCCTCGGCGTGATGTTCCGGCCGGGCGGGTTCAGCCCGTTCCTGGCGGGTCCTGTCTCCTCGATCACCGACGCCGTGTCGCCGGTCGGGGCGGTGTTCGGCGACGGGGTGCGAGCGCTCGCGGACTCCGTACGCGCGACGGACGACGAGGCGCGCCGCGTGGCGCTGGTCGACGAGTTTCTCGCGGGCCGCGTCCCCGCGCGCACACCCGGGGCGGACGCCGCGGTCGCCGCGGCCGAGATCGTCGCCACCGACCGCACAGTGCTGCGGGTGGAGGATTTGGCCGGCAGGTCCGGCTGGAGCGTCCGGCAGCTGCAGCGGCTGTTCCGCGTGCACGTCGGGGCGAGCCCGAAGTGGGTGATCCGGCGCTACCGGCTGCTCGAGGCCGCCGAGCGTGTCGCCCGCGGGGAGCACGTCGGCTGGGAGTCTGTCGCCGCCGACCTCGGGTATGCGGACCAGCCCCACCTGGTACGCGACTTCACCGCAGCCATCGGTATGTCGCCGGCCCGCTACGCCGCGGCCTGCCGGTCTCCCGCGAATGCCTGAGGCCAGTGACGGTTGGCTCGGGCGCGCCTGTCTGTTTGAGCCCTCGTGTCTTGTACGAGAGCCGCTTACTCACGTTTGGTCAGTCCAAACTGGGTCCCGTAAATAGCGGCAAAGCGGACAAGTTTCCGTACTGAGGGGTCCACGATCGTTCTCCGGGGACCACTAATCGGCTGCGGGTACCTGAGGCTGCGACCAACCGGGCGGCCCGCTAATTTATACCGCCCGGTCTGGAATCGTGCTACGCTGCCACGCGTGCCACGGACGAAGGAGTTCGATCCAGACGCCGCACTCGACGCGGCCATGGTGCTCTTCTGGCGTAACGGCTACGAGGCCACCTCGATGGCCGACCTGGTCGAGCATCTGGGCATCGGCAAGGCCAGCCTCTACGGCACGTTCGGCAACAAGCACGAGCTGTACCTCAAGGCCCTCGCCCGCTACGTCGAGACCCGTGACCCGTCGCCGGTGGAGATGCTCTCCCAGCCCGGCCCCGTGTTGCCAGCCGTCCGAGCCCTCGTCGAGAGCTACGCCCGCGGGCCCGGTGCCGACCAGGCTCCCGGCTGCATGGTCGTCAACGCCGCGGTCGAGTGCTGCCCCGACGACACCCAGGTCGAACGCCAGGTGACGTCGAGCTGGGATGCGCTCGAGGTCGCGTTGACCTCGGCCCTGACGCGCGCTCGAGCCCAGGGCGAGATCTCCGCGGACAAGGGTCCGCGGAGCCTGGCCCGCTTCCTGCTCGTCGTGCTGCAGGGCATGCAGGTGGTCGGAAGGTCGGGCCGCGACACCGCTCGGCTCTCCGCCGCCGCGCGGCAGGCGCTCGAGGCGCTCGCCTGACCGACATGAGCCAATCTGACCAAGGGACGCTTGTGACCAAATACTGGAACGATCGGTCTACTAAGACAGGGATCCCAGTCGCCGTCTTCGTCCTCTCGGCGAGCATCTTCGCCCTCGGCACCACCGAGTTCATGATCGCCGGCCTGCTACCCGTACTCGCCGCCGACCTGGACGTGTCAGTCCCGCACGCCGGCCTGCTGATCTCCGCGTTCGCGGTGGGCATGGCCGTCGGAGCACCAGCGATGGTGGTACTGACGCTGCGGCTTCCGCGGAAGACGACCCTCCTGGCCGCCCTCGTCGTCTTCATCGCGGGCAACCTGTTGGCCGCGCTCGCCCCCGCGTACGACGTCCTCCTCGTCGCGCGGGTAGTCACCGCCCTGGCCACGAGCGCGTTCTGGGCGGTGGGCGCGGTCGTGACGGTCTCGCTCGCACCGGAGAACGTGCGGGCACGTGCGCTCGCCATCCTTGTCGGCGGCCTCACCGTGGCCAACGTCGTCGGGGTCCCGCTGGGTACGTTCATCGGGCAGCAGCTCGGCTGGCGATCCGCGTTCTGGGCCGTCGCACTGCTTGCGGCGGCTGCCCTCGCCGGTGTCGCCCGGGTAGTGCCCGACACATCCCACGCCTCGGGCCCCTCCCGGCTCCGCGCCGAGCTCGTGGCGTTCCGGGGCAGTCGACTGTGGATGGCCTTCGCCACCATCGCCCTGTTCCAGGCGGGCGTCTTCTGCGCCTTCAGCTATCTCGCCCCGCTGGTCACCGACGTCGCGGGGCTTCCCGAGGCGAGCGTGCCTCTCGTGCTCGCGGCGTTCGGCGTCGGCGGCGTGCTGGGTGTCCAGCTCGGCGGACGTTTCGCCGACGCGCACCCCTGGGCGACGCTATACGGCGGGCTCGTCTCCACGATCGCGGTTCTCACCCTGCTCGCCGTCAGCTCGCGCTCTCAGGCCCCGACGGTAATCCTGGTGTTCGCGCTGGGCGTGGCCGCCTTCACGCTGGCCGCCCCGCTCACCGCGCGGGTGTTCGCATTGGCGGGGCGGGCGCCCACGCTGGCGAGCGCGACCACCACCTCCGCGTTCAACGTCGGCAACACGGTCGGGCCACTGCTGGGCGGGATCGTGATCGCCGGCGGCTACGGGTACGCCGCCCCGCCGTGGGTGGGCGCGCTGCTCGCCACGGGAGCTCTCGCCCTCGCGCTGTCCTCCCGCCGACTCGACCGCCGTGCCAACCGACAGCCTGTCCCGGACCTGGCGCCCGCCGAATGTACGCCCGCCCCGTGACACCCGCTATCTAATAAGGAGCTGCAATGTCATCCACGCGATTCGCAGGGAAGACCGTCCTCGTCACCGGCGGCGGGTCCGGGCTGAGGCGAGCCACCGCGATGGCGTTCGCCCGCGCCGGCGCGGCCGTCGTCGTCGCCGGACGCGGCGTCGAGCCGCGTGCCCAGACCGCGAAGGCCATCGAGGCGGAGGGTGGTTTCGCCAGCGTGGTCCCCGCCGATGTCACCCAGGCGGACGAGGCCGCTCACATGGTCACGGAGACGGTCGCCAGATAAGGTATTCTGCACGTCGCGGTGAACGCCGCGGGCATGCTCGGCCCTGTCGGCCGTGTCGGGGACATCGACGCTGGTAAGTGGTCGGCCACGCTGCACGCGAACCTGACGGGCATGTGGCTTTCCATGAAGTACGAGATCGCGCAGATGCTGAGGAAGAACAGCGGGACGATCGTGAACATGTCCTCCACCATCGGAGCCCACGTGCGGATCCCTGGGATGGGCGCCTATGTCGCGTCCAAGGCCGGAGTGAGCGCGCTGACTCGGGCAGCCGCACTGGAGTACATCCGCGACGGCATCCGCATCAACGCGGTGAGCCCCGGACCGTCCGACACGCGCATGTCTTTCCGCCCAGGGGAATCCGAGGAGGAACGTGCCGCCCGCATCCGAGAGTCCCTTCCGCTCGGCCGGGTCGGCACGCTCGACGAGGTTGCCGACACGGTGCTGTGGCTGGCCTCGGACCAGGCTGGCTTCGCCGTTGGGCACGATCTCGTCATCGACGGCGGGGCGAGCGCCTAGCACGAGCCCTTCGTCGAGCGAAACATGTGGCGGGGGTGCCAGCGGTATCCTGGAAATGTATGAATTTCCAACCCCTGGAGATCTCCCCGATGAGTGACACCGCGACGATCCGCTCCAAGGGACAGATCACCCTGCCCCGCGGCATCCGTCATGCCCTCCACGTCAACGAGGGCGACCAGGTAGCCTTCGACGTCCATGGTGACGGTACCGTCACACTACGCGGGCTGACGACGATCCCCGCCGACCAGGCGTGGTTCTGGACCGAGGAATGGCAGGCCAAGGAGCGAGAGGCCGACGAGGACATCGCCGCCGGCCGCGGCCGGATCTTTGACAGTGACGAGGAGTTTCTCGCCGCGTTGGAGGAGTCCATCGACGACCCGAGCCGTCTGTGAGCCCCACCTACGAGCGTGAGTCAACATTCGCCCGCGACTGGGTCAAGCTGACCAGGAAGCAGCGTCGCCAGTTCCTCGTGGCGGTGTCTGAGATGGTCGCCGACCTCAAGGGCGGGGAGGGGTTCCGCCCCGGCCTGCGGGTTAAAGGCGTCCAGGGCCGTCGTGGGGTGTTTGAGATGACGTGGGCACCCGATGGAAGGGCCACATGGCAGTACGGCCCCGAGCAGCGACTCGGTGAGGCGCACATCGTGTGGCGGCGGATCGGAAGCCATGATGTGCTGCGCCACCCGTGACGTCATCGCGATGTTGCTATAGACGCATCGCGATGCGCTAGGATCGAGGCATGCGTACGACACTGTCGCTGGACGACGACGTCGCGGCGGCTGCGCAGAGACTCCGCGACGAGCGCCATATCGGGCTGAGTGAGGCCGTCAACGAGTTGGTCCGCGCCGGGCTCGCCGCCCCCTCCGAACGCCGGACCTTCCGGCAGCGCACCGCCGATCTCGGGCTTCGGGTCGATGTCAGCGACGTCGCGGACGCGCTGGAGCGCCTCGACGGCCCGGACGCCCGCTGATGCTCGTCGATGCCAACATCCTGCTGTACGCGGTGGATCAGGCAAGCCCGTTCCACGGGCGGGCCCGTACCTGGCTCACCACTGTCCTCAACGGACCACGCAGAGTCGGCCTCCCCTGGCACACGCTCGTCGCCTTCATGCGCATCAGTACGCACGAACGTGCCTCGGCCCACCCGTTGACGCCTGCGCACGCCGCCCGGTGCGTCGCGGAGTGGCTGGAGCCTGAGGTCGCATGGGTCCCCACGCAGGGCCCGGGCCACGCGCGCATCCTGACCCAGCTGGTCACCCGGTACCAGTTGCACGGCAACCTGGTCAGCGACGCCCACCTGGCCGCGCTTGCCATCGAGCACGGGCTGGAGGTGTGCTCCAACGACAGCGACTTCGCGCGCTTCAGCGAGCTGCGGTGGACCAACCCGGTCGCCCCCGCGTAACCCTCAGGGCGGCGCCGGCCGGGCGGCATGACGACTGGCCAGGCGCGGACAGTGCTGGCCGGTCGTAACCGGTCCGGTCCGGGCGTAGGGTGCGGGGCATGCTCGACTCGGTGACCGCCCCGGAGGCGGGCGGCGGCCACAGAGCTTGACGGCCGGCGTCGGCCCGACATCGGGTGGTGTGCTATGAGAGACCGAAGCACAGACACGATCGGGAGGCAGACGTTGTTCGAGGTCACTGAATGGGCCACCGACATTCTCAACCGCTCGCAGGAGGCGGCCAGCCGCTTCAACGCTGACACCCGTATCCGCCTGGTCCGTGGCCCCGGTGGGGTCGAGGCGCAGCTCGCCGAGGCGCCGGCGGCGGACGACCAACCCGTCGAGGTGGGAGAGATGACGCTCTACGTCGAGGCGGGCCTAGACGGGCTGGTCGACGTGGAGGAGCCGCACGACCGGCTGGTGCTGCGCCCCGCGGGGTCGACCCCCAACGTCCGCTCCGAGCACTGACCCGCCGCGCGGCCGCCGGTACCGACTCCCTCGAACTGCATGGGCCATTGTGGTCGCTATAGCGCGGTGGGTGGCACATTCAGTCGGCTGGGGCCGGGGGTTGGCCGGGGCGGCCGGCCTGGGCGGAGGAGCGGAGCGGGTGCCGAGCAGCGCGGTGGGCCGTGACGTCGCCGGCCCCGGAGTACGTCATGGTCAGGAAGTCCTCGCCCGGCGTGTAGGTGGTCGGCTGGGGACTCGTCTGCTCGAGCACGGGGTCGGCGGTCTCGACGAACTGATCGTACTGGAACACCTGTCGCGAGACCTCGTAACCGGCGTTGACCAGCTTGCTCGCGACGTAGTCGGCGGAGGCGCCGTATCCGGGGGTGCCGCTCGCCCGGGTGCCGTCGTGCGCGTCGGCGATCTGTTGGAACGCCCGCTCGTGAGCCAGGATGCCCTGGGCGACGCCCGTCACGAGGGCCTGCAGTGGTCTGCGCACCGTGTCTCCTTGGTGTCGGCGGTGGCTCACGGTTCACGGAGTTGGGTCGCGCCCGGCCCCGGGTAGGAGGACGACGCGACCTTGGCCGATCGTCGACAGTCCCGCCGCCGAGGCGAAAGAGGCTTGAAAAGCCGTGACCAGAACGTATCCGGATGCCTACGGACGGTGGCGGTCGCGGTCATGTCTCACCGCGCTGTGGAGTCCAGCAGCGCGGCGGGGATCTCGGCGTGTCTGGCGCGGAGGTACTCGCCCAACCCCTTCGCCTGCGCGTCGAGCGCGAGGTTGGCGCCGACACCGCGGCCGAGCAGCCCGACGATCGTGAACCCGACGGCCCGCAGGTTGGGCAGCTCGTACCGCCGCAGCGGGCATCCTGCCGCCTCGGGCAGTGAGGCCCGCAGCCGGTCCTCGGTGAGCCAGCCCCGCAGCCAGGCGTACGCCTCGTCGTCGCGTGCCCAGACGCCGAGCGTGGCGTTGCCCGCCTTGTCGCCGGAACGTGCGCCGACCACCTCGCCGAGCGGCGCGCGCACGGTCCGGCCGCCGGGGAAGGTCGCGGGCGGCCGAGCGGGTGGATCCCCCGGAGACGATAGATCTCCGGTCGCGGGTGACGGCCCGAGCAGCCAGCTCCGCCCATCGAGCATGACCCGCTGCCGCACGTCGTCGGCGGGCATCAGGCTGGGCCAGAAGACCGCGTACTCGCTTCCGGGGTCCGGCGGCTCGGTGAGGTACAGGCCGGGGTAGCTGGCGAGCCCGGTCTCCACGGCAGCGCGGGACAGCAGCCGGGCGAGCCCCCTCTCCCGGGTAGAGGCCGCGATCCGGAGCAGCGCCACGGCGTCGTCCCGACGGGCCGGGTCCGGGCGGTCGGCTCGCAGTAGACGCACGTCGACGTCTTCGTAGGCGCCACGCCCGCCCGGGATCCCCGCCCACAGCGCCCGCTCCGCGAGCTCGGCCTTGGCCTCGACGTCGAGGCCGGTAAGCACGAACGTCACCTGGTTGCGCCAACCCGCCGTACACACGGCCCCGACCTTGAGCCTCGTCGGTGCCGGCTCGCCCCGGGCGCCGGTCATCCGTACGCGGTCGGGGCCTGCCTGTTCGAGCGCCAGCGTGTCGAACCTCGCGACGACGTCGGGGTTCAGGTAGCGCGGGCCCTCGATCTCGTACAGCAGCTGGGCGGTGACGGTCTCCACCGTGACCGCGCCGCCGGTACCGGGATGCTTGGCGATGACGGCGGACCCGTCTGGGGCGATCTCAGCGAGCGGGAACCCGCACCGCTCGGCGCCGGACAGCTCCTCGAAGAACGCGTAGTTGCCGCCGGTGGCCTGCGCCCCGCACTCGATCACATGCCCCGCCGCGACGGCTCCGGCCAGCGCGTCCCAGGCGCCCCGGGACCAGCCGAAGCGCCAGGCGGCGGGCCCGACGATGAGCGAGGCGTCGCTCACCCGCCCCGTCACGACGACGTCGGCGCCCGCCTCCAGCGCCTCGGCGATGCCCCAGCAGCCGAGGTAGGCGTTCACGACCTCGGGCTCCAGAGAGCCGAAGGGCTCGCCGGTGTCGAGATGGCTGGCCGGCCAGCCGTCCCGGCGCAGCTCCTGGAATCGCTCGGTCACCTCGTCTCCGGTGACGCATGCCACGCGTACCGACAGTCCGAGCCGCCCCGCGAGCTGCTCGACGGCGGTGGCGCATCCGGTGGGGTTGAGGCCGCCGGCGTTGGAGACGATCTTGATGCCGCGATCGAGGCACGGACCGAGGACCTGCTCCATCTGACGGAGGAACGTCGGCGCGTACCCGGAGGCCGGGTCACGGCGGCGCTGCTTGGCCAGTACGCCCATGGTCAGCTCGGCGAGCCAGTCGCCGGTGAGGACGTCGAGCGGACCACCCTCGACCATCTCGGCAGCGGCGGACAGCCGGTCGCCGAAGAAGCCGCTGCAGTTCGCGACCCGCAGGACCTCGCCCTCGTGGTGGTTCATGACCCGCCTCCCGACGGAAGATTCGCGTCTGTGGTCGGGACAGGGAGGATACTGCGTTCCTGGACCGCAGCGACTGATCATGAAGAGGCGCAACCATGCCCACACCGGACGCCGACGGTGAGCTCGTCCATCTCGACGTCGACGCCAGCGTCGCGACGATCACCCTCGACTCGCCGACGAACCGTAATGCCCTGTCGACCCGGCTGGTCACGCAGCTCGACGCGGCCCTGCGGGTGACCCGCGACGACGCGCACACGCGCGTGGTCGTGCTCACCGGCACCGGTCCGGTCTTCTGCGCGGGCGCCGACCTCAAGGAGCAACGCCGAGCCGAGGCCCCCGCTCCCCCGCTGACCGCGATCCTCGCGGCGATCTGGGACCACCCCAAGCCGGTGGTCGCCCGGGTCAACGGACCCGCCCGCGCCGGGGGCATCGGCCTCATCGCCGCCTGCGACATCGCGGTCGCCCCGGAGGGCGCGACGTTCGGCTTCAGCGAGGTCAGGGTCGGGGTCGCACCGGCCATGATCGCCGTCGTCTGCCTACGGCGCCTGCTCCCTCGCGCCGCCCTCGAGTACTTCCTCACCGGCGGGCCGTTCGACGCCGCCATCGCCGCGGAGATCGGTCTGGTCAACCGGGTCGTCCTCGCCGACGGCCTCGACGCCGCCGTCGACCGCTACGTCGACATGCTCCTGCGCGGCGCGCCGGAGGCGCTGGCCGAGACCAAAGCCCTCGCCGGCACCGTGCCGGCGATCTCGATGGACGAGGGCTTCCGCCGAATGGCCGAGCTGTCGGCCGAACGTTTCGCCTCCGCCGAGGCGCGCGAGGGCTTCCGCGCCTTCGCCGCCAAGGAGGACCCCGCCTGGGTGCCGCGCGACCGACGCTGACCGGACCGGGTACCGAGCGGAACGGGCCCCGGAGACGGTGCTCAGACGGATGCGTGCCCCAATCGGGTCTGGGGGGTCGTCCGCCCATCCCGCCACATGATCACGCCCATGATCACCATCCACAGGCTGATGATCACCGCGAAGGCGATGAACAACGATCCCGGGAAGGCGTTCAAGTCGAGGAACAGCGCCAGCCCCGCCGCGAGCGAGCCGGCACCGCCGAGGACCCCGACAAGGCCGAGCCAGGCGGGCGTGCGCCTGTCCAGCGCCACCGCCATCCCGAGCAGGATGAAGGGCAGGCCGTGGAAGAAGCTCAGCACCCCTGACCACGTACCGCCGAGAACCCACAGCAGGACCCGGGTTGTGTCCAGGATCTGTGCCTGCCCAGCGTCTCCCGCGGTCGCCCAGGCGTGCGCCAGCCCGCCGAGCGCGTACCCGCTGATCGCGGAGTCGATGACGTGGACGGTCGCGCCGACGAGCACGGCCGCGACACTCAGACGACCCAACGACCGGCTCACGCCGGTGGACATGGACCGGGCGAGGGCGACGAACGCGCCTACCCACAGCAGGGCGCCCGCGATGAACCCCAGATGCACCAGCGGCCAGAACCACGGCGGCCGAGCGGCGAGCGCGTTCAGTACGGCCTCGGCGCCGTACTCGTTGGTGAGGTTGCCGAACCCGGTGCCCGCGGCCACCGAGACGATCGCCCCGAGTACCGCGCAAGCTCCCCCGATACGGGGCAGCAGCGCGCGGTCCCCGTCCCGGGCGGACTTCACGTCGGTGAGTACTTCGCTCACGGCAGTAGACCTTTCCTGTCGGGCCCGCCGTGACCTACGGCGGTGGCCCACGGTCCCGATGCTGCCCTAACGGCCCAGCGAAATCGTCGGCCTGGAAGCGACTTCACGGCTGCACAGAGGACGTACGCGGGCTACGCCAATCGCGGTAGCCCCCTCGGGTACGGTCACGGCGATGACCCTTACTAAGATCGTGGCGGCCCGCACCCCCCACGGGCCGCCACGTCAGCGAGAGCGGCGAACGTGAGCGTTCCCCTTACCGACCCTGTCGTGAGATGGGCCGCTCCCGGCCACCAGCTCTTCCTGCTATCACGCTAAGCCCAGGAAGCATGGCCAATTAGGGTCGTTCGTCCTTCAATTTGTGACTCGGCCGTCGGCGGTGATCGTCGGCCGGCAGGTGGGCACCGCTGCGACGTTTCGGTCTGGTTGAGGCCGGGCATGGCCGCATGGCTAGGCATATCGTGCCCGAGAGGAATATGGCCGGCAGCGATGGATGAGACCTCCCGCCCCCAGCGGGACGGGGCGGATCGGCGAATTCGGGTCTTCGTCGTCGAGGACCATGAATTCGTCCGGCGCGGCGTGGCCGCCCTCTTGGAGGCCGAGGCCGACCTTACGGTCGTCGGTGAGGCGTCGTCCGCGCGGGAAACGCTCGACCGCGTGCCCGCCGCCCGCCCCGATGTCGCCGTTCTCGACGTCGTGTTGCCTGACGGCGACGGCGTCACGACGTGTCGAGAGGTCCGCTCGCGCACCCCCGACGTAGCGTGCCTCCTGCTCACCTCCTTCGACGACGACCAGGCGCTCTTTGACGCGCTCATGGCCGGGGCCGCCGGCTACGTGCTCAAGCAGAGCCACGGCGCCGACCTGGTGGCGGCCGTACGCACTGTCGCGGCCGGCCGGTCGCTACTCAACCTTCGCGGCACCACGGCGACGACGGCGCGGACGAGCGCGGCGCGCGAGGACCCTCTCGCCATGCTGTCCGAGCAGGAGGGACGCATCCTCGAACTGATCGGTGAAGGTCTGACCAACCGCCTGATCCGACAGCGGATGTATCTCGCCGAGAAGACGGTAAAGAACTACGTGTCGAATCTCCTCGCCAAGCTGGGCATGGAGCGGCGCACTCAGGCCGCCGCGTATGCCGCGGAGCTCAGGGCCGGGGGTCATCGTCGGCTGAACAGGCGGTGGTTATGCCGCCCGGCCGCCGCACTCACCCGATCATTCGCGGGCGGTCCGGAAAACCCACGAACAGCGGCCTGCCGCCCTCTCGACGTCCGCCCGCTACGATGGAGTCGTTTCGCCCGCCGATGCCGTTTCCTCGCGAAAACGGGCGCGGAGCGTGTGCTTGAGGATCTTGCCGGAAGGGTTGCGCGGCACCGCGTCGATGACGAGCCGGTGCGGCGCCTTGTAGTCGGCGATCAGCGTACGTACGTGGTCCCTGATCTGGTCCAGGGTGGGCTCCGTCCCCTCGCGAGGGGTGACCACGGCCATGATGCTCTCGCCGTACACCGGGTGGGGGGCGCCGACCACGGCGCAGTCGACCACGTCAGGGTGCGCGGCGAGCGCGTTCTCCACCTCGATGGAATAGACGTTCATACCGAC
>JBOHCT010000072.1:0-18754 GCA_050699055.1 Streptosporangiaceae bacterium
GTGCGGCCGGCTGCGGCGCGGGCGGGGGCCCGGGGGCGGGCTCGGGCGGTGCCTCAGCGACGGCCTGCTGCGGTCCCGCGGCCTGCTCCGCAGGCGTCTCCTCCGCGGCTTCCCGCTCGCCGCCCTGTGGCTCCTCGGCGGGTGCTTCCGCTGGAGGCGCGCCGCTCGGCTGCTCCCCGCCCGAGGGGGCGCCCTGCTCGTCGATGACGGCGAGCTCCGACCCGACCTCGACCGTCTCGTCCTCGGACACAGAGATGCTGCGCAGGACGCCTTCGGCCGGGGAGGGGATCTCGGTGTCGACCTTGTCGGTCGATACCTCGAGGAGAGGCTCGTCGGCCTCGACCCGCTCGCCCTCCTTCTTTAGCCAGCGGGTCACGGTGCCTTCTGTCACACTCTCGCCGAGGCGGGGCATTGTCACGGAGACCGGCATGGTTGTCTGCGACTCCTTCTGCTGGATGCCGACGCAGGCAGGCTAGCTCCCGCCTAGCCGTGCGTGTGGAGCGGCTTTCCGGCGAGCGCGAGGTGAGCCTCGCCGATCGCCTCCGACATCGTCGGGTGGGGATGGATGAGCTGCGCCACCTCCGAGGGCAGCGCCTCCCAGTTGGTGATGAGCTGCGCCTCCGCGACGAGGTCGCCGACATGCGCACCCACCATGTGGACGCCGAGGACCGGGCCGTCCTTGGCGGCGACTACCTTCACCGCCCCTTGCGTCTGCAGGATCCTGCTCCTGCCGTTGCCCGCGAGGTCGTAGGTCTGCTCCTCGACCTCGTAGCCCCGCTCCCTGGCGACAGTGGAGGTGACGCCGACCGACGCGACCTCGGGCTGGGAGTATGTCACGCGCGGGACCCCGTCGTAGTCGATCGGCGGGGGGTTCAACCCGGCGAGCCTTTCGGCGATCATGATGCCCTCGCCGAACGCGGCGTGCGCGAGTTGCTGCCCGGGCCTGAGGTCGCCGAGCGCGGAGACCGTGTCGAGGTTCGTACGGCAGTAGCCGTCGACCTCGACGAAGCCACGCTCGCTCTCCACGCCCACCTGCTCGTAACCGAGTCCCTGGGACACCGGCCCGCGGCCGACGGCGACCAGCAGGAGCTCGGCCTCCAGGGTGTTGTCGCCCTCGAGGGTGACGACGACACCCTGCTCGGACGCTTTGACGCTCTCGAAACGTGTGCCCAGCTCGAAGCGGATGCCGCGGCGGCGGAAGGCGCGCTCGAGCAGCTTGGAGCTGGACTCCTCCTCGGTGGGCAGGAGGTGGGGGAGCATCTCGACGATCGTCACCTCCGCGCCGAACGACCGCCAGATGCTCGCGAACTCGACGCCGATGACCCCGCCGCCGAGGATGACGACGGAGGCGGGCACGTGGTCGAGCTCCAGCGCGTCCTCGCTGGTGATGACCCGCTCGCCGTCGAGCTCGATCCCGGGAAGGGACTTCGGCTGCGACCCGGTGGCGAGGAGGACATGACCCCCCTCGTAGACCGTGTCGTCCACCTGCACGGCGGTAGGGCTGACGAGCCGACCTTCGCCCTCGACGACCGTGATCCCCCGGCTCTTGACGAGGCCCTGGAGACCCTTGTACATGCGGTCGACCACGCCGTCTTTGTAGGCGTCGACCTTCGCGATATCGACACCCTCGAAGGACGCGCGGATGCCGAACGTCTCGCTCTCGCGGGTCTGGTCGGCGACCTCGCCGGCGTGGAGCAACGCCTTGGTTGGGATGCATCCGCGGTGCAGGCAGGTGCCGCCGACCTTGTCTTTCTCGACGAGGGCGACACTCATGCCGAGCTCGGCGGCACGCAGCGCGCACGCGTAGCCCCCGCTGCCCCCTCCGAGGATCACGAGATCGAAGGTGGTGCCGCTGCTGTTCGCCACAGGACACTCCTTGTCAGGATCGTTGTACCGGATCTTCGTGGACCGTTGTCCCGAGTTGTCATCTTTCCACTTCCCCGAGGGGACGCAGCAAATCGTGTCGGGACACACGCCGCCGCTCCTTCGTTGGGACACACAAGGAACCGTACGAGGAGGGATCGCAGAGTGTTTCGGCGCCTGTTCCGCAAGCACGGCCCACGCGCGTTGGGAGAGGAGCGCGACATCGTCCACCTGTCCGCCTTTGCCCGCGGGCATGGGGGGGTGGAGGGATATGTCGAGCCGCGTACGATCGTCACCGACACGACGCTCGTCCTCGTCGCGGGCTCTGGGGAGTGGACGCGTCGCCCGGTCAGCGGCCCCGACGCCGCCAGGTCGTTCGGGCGGCGGCTCGGGGTGCCGGTCTACGACGTCACGGTGACCGGGTACCCCAACCGCATGCGGGCGTGGAACCGTCGCCGGTCGGGTGGAAAGGACGCCTCTTGGAGTACGGACTGATGTCCCGCGCTAACGTCCGTACCGTGCACCGACACGAAGGCAATGCTGTTGGTTAGGCCGGAGCTTGAGCCAGTGATCGACGGACAACCTCGCCGCTCGCCCCTTTACGACCGTCACCTCGTCCTCGGCGCGCGCATGGCGCCCTTCGCGGGGTGGGACATGCCGGTCGATTACAAAGGGGCCGGCACGGTCAAGGAACACACCGCTGTGCGGACGACGGTGGGCGTCTTCGACGTCAGCCACCTCGGCAAGGTAACCGTGCGGGGGAGCGGCGCGGCCGACTACGTGAACGCGACGTTCTCGAACGACCTCGGCCGCGTGGGTCCGGGTAAGGCGCAGTACACCCTGCTGTGCGACGACGCGACCGGCGGCATCGTCGACGACATGATCATCTATCTGCGGGGCGACGACGAGGTTCTGACCATGCCCAACGCCGCCAACATCGGTGAGGTCCACCGCCGCCTCTCGGCCGAGGTTCCTGGGGGCGTGCGCATCGACGACGTGCAGGACCGGTACGCCACGATCGCCGTGCAGGGCCGGTGCAGTCCCGACGTGCTCGACCGGGTCGGGCTGCCGACCGGCCACGCGTTCATGTCCTTCGTGGATGCGACATGGCGGGGGCACCCGCTGCTCGTATGCCGCAGCGGTTACACCGGCGAGCACGGGTACGAACTGCTGGTCCCCGCGGCGACGGCCGGGGAGCTGTGGGACGCGTTCCTCGAGGCGGGCGGCGATTTCGACATCCTGCCCTGCGGGCTCGGGGCCCGCGACACCCTGCGTACCGAGGCTGGGCTCCCGCTGCACGGGCAGGACATCTCGCTCGACGTGACTCCGGTACAGGCACGGCTGTCATGGGCCGTCGGCTGGGATAAGCCCCGCTTCTGGGGGCGGGAGGTGCTGGCTCGCGAGCGTACGGAAGGCGCCCACCGGCGGCTGTGGGGGATCGAGGCCATCGGCCGCGGGATCCCGAGGCCGGGTATGGCCGTGAGCGACGACGACGGCCGTCCCGTGGGCGAGGTGACGAGCGGGACGTTCTCACCGACAAGGCGGATCGGGATCGGCCTGGCCCTGCTGGATCGCCCGCTCGGTCGGGGCGACGAGGTCGCTGTCGACGTGCGGGGGCGTTCGGTGCGCATGCGCGTGGTGAAGCCGCCGTTCGTGGAGGTGTCCGCCAGGTGACCGTGACCGACGTACCTCCGGCGCGTGTGCTGCTGGTCGGGATGATGGGCTCCGGCAAGTCCTCGGTGGGCAACGCGCTCGCCCGGGCGACCGACTGGCCGTTCATCGACAACGACGCCCTGGTCGCGCGCGCCACCGGCATCGTCACACCCGAGCTGCTCCACGAGCGAGGCGAGCGCGCCCTGCGAGCGGCGGAGTCGGGCGCGCTCACCGAGGCGCTCAAGATCGCGCCGCCCATCATCGCCGGCGTCGCGGGCGGGGTCGTCACGGGCGCCGACGACCGGGACCGGTTGCGCGACGGCGGCTTCGTCGTGTGGCTGCGGGCTCGCCTCGAGACCCTGGTACGCCGGGTCGGCAGCGGTCGCGGGCGGCCATGGCTGCAAGGCGACCCCGAGGGCGCCATGCGCCGCTTGTACGACGGCAGGGAGTCGCTGTACGCCGAGGTCGCCGCCTGCGTCATCGACGTCGACGACGCGACCCCGGAAGCCGTCGCCTCCCGCATCGTCGAGCAGCTTCGTGAGGCCCCCGCGGCCCGCGCGTAGGGGTCAGCTTCCCGGAGATCCGTTCTTATGGTCCGAAGGGGTCAGATTCTCCACGTTCCAACCATCAAACGCGGATCATGGTTCTGGCAGCAGCCGCTTAAGGACGGCCGGGCGGGCTCTCGGTCCTCGCGGGATCGCGTTCGATCACGGGATCGAGGATCTCGTCGACGCGGCGCATCAGGGCGGGGTCAAGGATGACGCCGGCAGCCTTGACGTTCTCGTGCACCTGTTCTGGACGGGTGGCCCCGACGATGGCGGCCGAGACGTTGGGATTCTGCAGCACCCACGCCACCGCGAGCTGCGCCAGGCTGAGGCCGGCCTCGCGGGCCAGCGGCTCGAGCTGCTGCACGCGGGTGAGCACGTCGTCGCGCATCCACCGCTTGATGAAGCCCGCGCCGCTCTTTTCGTCCGTGGCACGCGACCCGGTGGGCGGTTGGGCGCCCGGGCGGTACTTGCCGGTGAGCGTGCCCTGGGCGATCGGGGAGAACACGATCTGCCCCACGCCCTCTTTCTCACAGAGCGGTACGAGCTGGCTCTCGATGATCCGCCACAGCATGTTGTACTGCGGCTGGTTCGACACGAGGCGATCGAAGCCCATCTCGTCGGCGAGCTCGAGGGCCCGGCCGATCTGGTCGGCCGTCCACTCCGACACGCCGATGTAGAGCACTTTCCCCTCTCGGAGCAGATCGTCGAAGGCGCGGAGGGTCTCCGCGAGCGGGGTCTCGTGGTCGAAACGGTGGGCCTGGTAGAGGTCGACGTAGTCGGTCTGGAGACGACGCAGCGCCCCCTCGATCGACTCCTTGATGTGCTTGCGGGACAGGCCGCGGTCGTTCTTCCCTGGCCCGGTCGGCCAGTACAGCTTCGTGCAGATCTCTAGCGCCTCGCGCCGCTGCCCGCTGAGCGCGCGTCCGAGGACCTCCTCCGCGCGGGTGCCGGCGTAGGCGTCGGCGGTGTCGAAGGTGGTGATCCCCTCGTCGAGCGCGGCGGCGACGCACGCGCGGGCCGCGTCCTCTTCCACCTGGGAGCCGTGGGTGATCCAGTTGCCGTAGGCGATCTCGCTGATCATGAGACCGCTGCCGCCGAGGTGCCGATACTCCATGGGACAGACTCTAGCGACGTCAGGTCAGGCGGTCCCCGCGCTTGACCTGGGGCGGGGGCAGGCGTAGGCGGCGGATCTGCAGCGCCCGCGTCACGGCGTACCAGGCGATGCCCCGGGTGCTCTCTTCCGGGTACTTCTCCCGGACGAGACGTGAGATGCCGCGCCAGATGAACGCCGAGTCGGTGAGTACCACGACCATGATGACCGGCCAGACCACGTAGTAGGCGATGAAGCGGGTCAGCGTCGTCGGCACGAAGGTCAGCGCGATGACGACGATCATCGCGTACAGGAAATACTCACCGAGATTGCGCCGGGAGTCGACGTAGTCGCGGGCGAGCTTGCGCGCCGGCCCCTTGTCCCGGGCGGGAAGGTAGCGCTCCTCGCCTCTGGCCAGGCCTTCCCGCTGCCGCCGGCGCTGATCGCGCTGGCGGCCCTTGACCTGGCGGTACGCCTCCTTGCGGTCGCGCGGAGCCGTGACGGGCCGCCGCCGCCGCTGTTGCTCCGCCTCGCGACGCTTGGGTGTCGGCCGGCCCTTACCCGGAGTTCCGGTGCTGGTCGCGGTCTCAGTGGCCCCGTTCGACTCCGCGGGCGACTTGGTGGTCGGCGGATCGGCGGCGCGGCGGCGTAGGAACACGTTGGACAGACTATCGAGCGGCGAACGAACGAGTGAGCGCAGTGGATGGCCCGCATGGTAGGCGGGTCGGCCGCGAAGGGAACGAGAAGGCGAGCGCGAGCGGTCAACGGCGGCGGAGAACTCTCTGCCGTTCGCGTACGTTACGACATAGGGTGAACCCAAACGCTCCGGCGGCCGCGACACAGAAGGGGACGCCACTCGCGATGAGCTTGATGAAGCGGATGGCGATGATCTTCCGTTCCAAGGCTAACAAGGCCATGGACCGTGCGGAGGATCCGCGCGAGACACTCGACTACTCGTACCAAAAGCAGCTCGAGCTGCTCCGCAAGGTGCGGCGCGGTGTTGCCGACGTCGCGACTTCGCGCAAGCGCGTCGAGCTGCAGATGCAGCAGCTGCAGCAGCAGTCGGACAAGCTGGAGGGGCAGGGCCGCGACGCGTTGGGCATGGGCCGCGAGGACCTTGCCCGCGAGGCACTGACCCGCCGCTCGGCGGTACAAAATCAGCTGACCGACCTCCAGCAGCAGTACGCCTCGCTCCAGGGCGAGGAGGAGAAGCTGACGCAGGCGTCGCAGCGGCTGCAGGCCAAGGTCGACGCGTTCCGCACGCGGAAGGAGACAGTCAAGGCGACGTACACCGCCGCCGAGGCCCAGACGCGTATCGGCGAGGCGTTCTCCGGTATCTCCGAGGAGATGGGGGACGTCGGGATGGCCATGCAGCGGGCCGAGGACAAGACCTCCCAGATGCAGGCGCGCGCCGGCGCCATCGACGACCTCATCGCGTCGGGTGCGCTGGAGGACGCCACGGGCTCGACCCGCGACGACATCCAGTCCGAGCTCGACAGGCTGAGTAGCCAGAACGACGTCGAGCTGGAGATGCGCCGGCTCAAGGGTGAGGTCGGCGGCGGCGAGGCGCAGAAGCAGCTCGGCGGGCAAGCCGCTTCCGATGCCACATCCGATGCTGGCCAGGAGTCTCGCCAGCGGCAACACCGGGAGGGCGCGTGATCGTTCGCATCATGGGCGAGGGGCAGTTCAAGCTCGACGACGCGGAGCTCGACGACCTCAACGCCCTCGACGACGCGCTGCAGCGTGCCGTCGAGACGGAAGACGAGAAGACCTTCCGCTCGGTACTTTCCGCGCTGCTCGACCGCGTACGCGAGACAGGCAAACCGCTGCCGATGGACAGCCTCGAACCGTCCGATCTGTTGCTGCCGCCGGCCGACGCGAGCGTCGAGGACGTCCGCGAGATGCTCGGCGACGAGGGCTTGATCCCGGGGTAGCGCCCGGGCGCTGACCACCAGGGGGGCTCCATTGGCGCGCCGCTCACGCTTCGCCTCGGACCGTGGTCTCACCGTCCGGATGGGGGCGGTGATGTTCCTACTCGGGCTCGTCTACGTCGGTTTCATCGGCGCTCTCGTGGCCCGTGGCGCGGTCTGGTGGGCCGTCCTGATCATCGCCCTCTGCGTCTTCGCCATCCAGTACTTCTTCTCTGACCGCCTCGCGTTGGTCGTTTTGCACGGGCGGGTGGTCGAGCCGGAGGACGCGCCTGAGCTGCACAGCGTCGTCGACCGCCTGTGCGCGCTCTCCGACATGCCCAAACCATCTGTCGCGATCGCGGAAACCGACATCCCCAACGCGTTCGCGACCGGGCGGGGCGCCGACCGCGCCGTGCTGTGCGTCACGCGGGGACTGATGCGCCGACTCGAGGTGGCCGAGCTCGAGGGGGTCATCGCCCACGAGCTCTCCCACGTCGCGCACCGGGACGTCGCCGTGATGACAGTGGCGTCCTTCATCGGCATCCTGGCCGGCATCGCGATGCGGTTCGGCCTGATCGCGGGACGGCGCGGCGGCGGCAACCAGGGCGCGGCCATGACGTTCGGTCTCGTGACGCTCGCGAGTGTGGTCGCGTACGCCCTGAGCTTCCTGCTCATCCGCACCCTGTCCCGCTACCGCGAGATGGCCGCCGACCGTGCGGGCGCTCTGCTGACCGGCCGGCCCTCGTCCCTGGCGAGCGCGCTCACCAAGCTGTCCGGTCAGATGGCCCGCATCCCGACACGTGACCTGCGCCGAGCGGAGCCGTTCAACGCCTTCTTCGTCGTGCCCATGTTCGGCAAGGGCTTCAGCCTGTCGACGCTGTTCTCGACCCACCCGTCCCTCGACCAGCGGCTCGGCCAGCTCGCGCGGATCTCCGCCGACCTGGGCCGCGCCTGATGGCTGTCTGAGCGTTCCACGGGAGTGAGGCGACGTGGGCTTCCTCGACGTGCTCTTCGGCCGGTCGAAGCCGATCGAGCCCAACCTCGACCGGCTCTTCGGTGTCCCCTCCGCGGCGGTGACGCTCGAGGCCGCGCTGGGTCTCGCCCCCACGGGGACGGCGTCCGTCTGCGTCAGGGCGGCCGAGGGCAAGGCGTTCGCGGACGTCGAGCGGGAGGTACGTGCGCTGCTCGGCACCGACGGGCCGCCGGTCGAGCAGGTGACCGACGCCTACGACTACACCTGGCTGGTCGTGCGCCGCGATCCAGGGGACCTCGCGGGCCTTGTCGGCGACGTCCACACGGTCAATGTCTCACTGCAGGACGCGGGCTTCGGCCCGTTCCTGCTGTGTACTCTCATCGGCTTCGCCGACGGCTCGGACGGCCGCCTGGGCCTCGTCTACCTGTACAAGCGGGGCACGTTCTACCCCTTCGTCCCGTTGGGCGGCCAGCGCCGCGACAACGCCGGCGAACTCGAGATCCGGGGCCATCTCGAGGGGGAGCTGCCCGTCGAGTCCGATCTGCGCCGATGGTTCGCGGTCTGGGGCGCCCCCGGCCTTTGACCGCGTCATCCTCGCCTCGCTCTCACGATCACCGGGACCGTAGTAGGGATAATCACCGGGGCGAGGGAGTCCGAGACCTCCAGACCGGATTGGCCTGACGTTCCCGGTGATCTTCCCAAGACCGGCGCGGGATACTGGTCACCATGCGCGTGCTGGTCGCTCCCGACAAGTTCGCGGGTACGCTCACGGCGCTCGCCGCGGCGGAGGCGATCGCGGCGGGGTGGCATGACGCCGCGCCCGACGACGCCCTGGACGTCGTACCAATGGCGGACGGCGGCCCCGGCTTCGTCGACGTCCTGCGGATGAGCCTGAGCGGCACCACGCTCGAGACCTCGGTCGCGGGCCCGTTGGGCGAGCCCGCGCGAGCGGCGATTCTGCGCAGCGGCGCCGACGCCTTCCTGGAGACCGCGCAGTCGTGCGGGCTTCATCTTGTACCGGCGGACCGCCGCGATCCCATGATCACTACGACGTACGGCGTGGGGCAGCTGCTCGCCACCGCCATCGAGGACGGCGCTCGCGGACTGATGCTGGGGCTCGGTGGGAGCGCGACCAACGACGGGGGAGCGGGGATGCTGGCCGCGCTCGGGGCGTCCCCGCGCGACGGACTGCGTCGGGGCGGGGCGGCGCTCCATCAGCTCTCCGACGTCGACCTCCGCACGGCAAGGGAGAGGGTCGCCGGATGCGAGATCGCCATTGCCTCGGACGTCGACAACCCTCTCCTCGGTGACTACGGGGCCAGCGCCGTGTTCGGCCCGCAGAAGGGCGCGGGCCGAGCCGAGGTGGCCGCCTTGGAGTCGGCGCTGGCGCGCTTCGCCGAGCTCGCGGGGAGGCCGGAGGCGGACATGGCGGGTGCCGGTGCCGCGGGAGGCCTGGGCTACGGACTCTTCCTGCTGGGCGCTCGTCGCGTTTCGGGGATCGACGCGGTACTCGACGCGGTGGGTCTCGCGGAACGCGTGTCCCGCGCCGATCTCGTGATCACCGGGGAGGGGTCATTCGACTCCCAGTCCCTGCGTGGGAAGGTCGTGAGCGGCGTCGCCCGGGCTGCCCGCGCACGGGGGGTAGCATGCCTGGTGCTGGCCGGGCAGGTCGTGGTCGACCAGCCAGAGGCGGCGGCGGCCGGTGTCGAGGCCGCCTACGCCATGGCCGAACACGTCGGCTCGACCGAGGCCGCGCTTGCTCGCCCCGCGGAGGTACTTCGTTCGCTCGCGGCCCGCACGGCGCGTGGGTGGACGAATCGTGGGTAGGGTGTGCGAGCATGGGAGCGGCGTCCCCGGGAATGCTCGGGGGCGGTCCGCCCGTTGAGGAATGCGAGAAGCTCATCTCCAGGGAGCGAGCACTATGACGGTCCAAGGCGAGACCATCCAGGAAGGCGTTGTCCTTACCGGCGCGGCCTCCGGCAAGATGAGGAGTCTCCTCGAGCAGGAGGGGCGTACCGACCTTCAGCTCCGCATCGCTGTCCAACCCGGTGGCTGCTCAGGCCTGCGCTACCAGCTGTTCTTTGACGAGCGTTCGATCGAGGGCGATGTCGTCCGCGACTTCAGCGGCGTCAACGTCGTCGTCGACCGGATGAGCGCCCCGTACCTCTTGGGCGCCACGATCGACTTCGTCGACTCCATCGAGCGACAGGGCTTCGTGATCGACAACCCCAATGCCACAGGGTCCTGCGCGTGCGGTGACTCGTTCCACTGAGGTTCACGAAGACCGGGGAGGCCACCATTGGTGGCCTCCCCTTCGCATGTGACGGACACGGCCGACGGCCCGACCCCGACGGATCGCACGCGGACTGGACTCGGGGTGGGAGTGCGCCTGTAGGCTCAGGCGAGTGCATATCGCTGTTACCGGATCCATAGCCACCGACCATCTGATGACGTTCCCCGGCCGGTTCGCCGAGCAGATCGTGCCCGAGCGGGTCGAGCGGGTCTCCCTCTCGTTCCTGGTCGACGCCCTCGAGGTACGGCGTGGGGGTGTCGCGGCCAACATCAGCTTCGGTATGGGCTGCCTTGGGCTGCGCCCGATCCTCGTGGGGGCCGTCGGCCCAGATTTCGAGGACTACCGTTCCTGGCTCGACCGGCATGGGGTGGACACGACAGCGGTCCATGTGTCGGACGTCCATAAGACAGCCCGGTTCCTGTGTACGACAGACAACGACCATAACCAGATCGCGTCGTTCTACGCGGGAGCGATGGCGGAGGCGCGGGAGATCGAGCTCGCCCCCATAGTCGAGCGCGCCGGGGGCCTGGACCTGATCGTCATCAGCCCCAACGACCCCGAGGCGATGCTGCGCCACACGGCGGAGTGCCGCGAGCGCGGCTACCGCTTTGCGGCCGACCCCTCACAGCAGCTCGCCCGCATGGAGGGCGACGACATCCGGGTGCTCATCGACGGCGCCGGCTACCTTTTCACGAACGAGTACGAGAAGGCGCTGACGGAGCAGAAGACCGGTTGGCCGTCCGACGAGATCCTGGCGCGCGTCGGGGCACGGGTCACGACGCACGGTCCGGACGGGATCAGCGTCGACCGCCGCGGAGAGCCGAGCATTCACGTGCCCTCGGTCGAGCCGGAGTGCCTGGCCGACCCGACTGGGGTCGGTGACGCCTTCCGTTCCGGGTTCCTCTCCGGTGTCGCCTGGGGTCTCGACCTGGAGCGCTGCGCGCAGATCGGCGCTCTGGTCGCGACGTACGCTCTCGAGACCGTCGGCACCCAGGAGTACGCGCTTCTCCGCGAGGACGTCCTCGAGCGTCTCAAGAAGGCCTACGGTGAGGACGCCGCTGGAGAGGTCGCCCCGCACCTTCGCTGACGTCCCCACCCCGCCTCACGCCAATCGAATGTGTCATCCCGCACACTAGTGTCCTGCGCCAGAAATCTTGGCGACATATTTAGCGAGTGAGTCCAGGATCTCTTCAGCGGTCTTGGTCCACACGAACGGTCGTGGGTTGTCGTTCCAGTTTTCGATCCAGGTACGGATGTCGGCTTCCAGCGCCTGTCAACCAGGTAGAACGATGGTTCGGGTTCCTCACCGACCAGATGATCCGCCGCGGAGTCCACAAGAGCGTGGTCAGTCGACGCAGGCCCACTGCACCTCCTTCCTCCGCCTTGCGATCCATCCGCCTGGATCACCGCCATGTCAACGGACCTCCCTAACGAGACACTAGGCCACGACGGTGGCTCGTTCAGTCATCGAGTACAGCCCGCGCGGCTCGAAGCAGCCGACGGATGGAGCCGGTCAGCGGCCTTCAGTAGTCCCACACCCGCCGTCCCCTCCTGAACTGGGGATCCCCCCGAGGCCGGCGAGAGGCGGCGCGGTAATCTCGTCCGAGACGACGCACAGGCAGCAGTTCGCCCGTCACGCGGGCGCCATCGTGGGGAAGGCGGCAGGTGAGTTCGACCCACTCCGAGGTACGAACACGGCGGTGGAAGCCGCGGCGCCTGGCGTTCCAGGGCGTCGGCCTTGTAGTGCTGGCCGTGGCCGTGACCGGCTGCACCAAAGGGGAGGTGCTGCGGCTGGGCATGCCCGAACCCATCACCACCCAAGCGGAGACGATCCTGTCGCTGTGGCAGGGCTCGTGGATCGCCGCGTTCTGCGTCGGCGCCCTCGTCTGGGGCCTGATCTTCTGGGCTTCGCTGTTTCACCGCAAGCGGTCGGACCAGCTGCCGCCTCAGGTGCGCTACAACCTGCCCATCGAAGTCCTCTACATGGTCGTCCCGTTCATCATGGTGCTCGTCCTGTTCTATTTCTCCGTCAAGGACGAGTCCGAGATCAACCACCTGTCGAAGAACCCCGACGTCGTCGTCAACGTCGTGGGCTTCCAGTGGAGCTGGGAGTTCAACTATCCGCAACGCGACGTCACCGTCGTGGGCCACACGGGAGGGAAGCCGACGCTGGTCATCCCGGCCCACAGGACCGTGCGGTTCAACCTCACCTCGGCTGATGTCATCCACAGCTTCTGGGTGCCGGCGTTCTTGTTTCACCGTGACGTCAACCCGGGCCATCCCAACCACTTCGAGGTCACGCCCACCCGTGAGGGCACGTTCGCCGGTAAGTGTGCCGAGTTGTGCGGGGCCTACCACGACCGCATGCTCTTCCGCGTGAGGGTCGTGAGCCCGCAGGAGTTCCAGGCCTTCATCGCCAGCCACCACAAGAAGTCCCTCGCCGGGGGTACGAAGTGACCACCACGACCTCCACCGCGGCTCAGACGTCGACGATCCCGTCGTACCCGAAGGGGTCGAAGCTCTCGTCGTGGGCGTCGTCGACGGACCACAAGGTCATCGGGTACATGTACCTGATCACCTCGTTCGGTTTCTTCATGGCCGCGGGCCTGATGGCGCTGACGATGCGGTCGGAGCTGGCCCGGCCGAACCTGCAGTTCCTGTCCGGTGATCAGTACAACCAGCTGTTCACGATGCACGGCGCGATCATGCTGCTGCTGTTCGCGACCCCGACGTTCCTCGGGTTCACGAACGTGATCATGCCGCTGCAGATCGGGGCGCCGGACCTGGCGTTCCCGCGGATGAACCTGATGGGTTACTACCTGTTCCTGTTCGGCGGGATCATGTTCCTGTCCGGGTTCATCATGCCCGGCGGGGCGGCGAGCTTCGGATGGTACGCCTACGCGCCGCTGTCGGGGCCTGCTGGGTCGACGCCGGGCCTGGGCGGGGACGTGTTCATCATGGGCCTGGTGGTGTCGGGTCTGGGCACGATCCTGACCGCGGTCAACTTCATCACGACGATCTTCTGCATGCGCGCGCCCGGCATGACGATGTTCCGGATGCCGATCATGACGTGGAACGCGCTGCTGACCTCGGTGCTGGTGCTGATCGCGTTTCCGGTGCTGACCGCGGCGCTGCTGGGCCTGGAGGCCGACCGCAAGCTCGGCGCGCACATCTTCGACCCCTCCGTCGGTGGATCGATCCTGTGGGAACACCTGTTCTGGTTCTTTGGCCATCCGGAGGTCTACATCGTGGCGTTGCCGTTCTTCGGCATCATCACGGAGATCATCCCGGTGTTCTCCCGCAAGCCGCTGTTCGGCTACAAAGGCATGATCGCGGCGACGACCGCGATCGCGTGGCTGTCGGCGTCGGTGTGGGCGCACCACATGTTCACTACCGGCGCGGTGTTGGACCCGTTCTTCGCGCTCACGACGTACCTGATCGCGATCCCGACCGGCATCAAGTTCTTCAACTGGGTCGGCACGATGTGGCGGGGCGCGATCACGTTCGAGACGCCGATGCTGTGGGCGGTCGGGTTCTTGACCACGTTCCTGTTCGGCGGGCTGACCGGCGTCATCCTCGCCTCACCGCCGCTGGACTTCCACGTGTCCGACTCCTACTTCGTGGTGGCTCATTTCCATTACGTGTTGTTCGGCACCGTGGTGTTCGCGATGTTCGGCGGGTTCTACTTCTGGTGGCCGAAGTTCACCGGCAAGTTCCTCGACGAACGTCTCGGCAAGATCCACTTTTGGACGTTGTTCTTCGGCTTCCACCTGACGTTCCTCGTCCAGCACTGGCTGGGGGTCGAGGGCATGCCGCGGCGGATCGCGGACTACTCGTTCGCCAACGGGTGGTCCACGCTGAACACGGTGTCGACGCTCGGGGCCTATCTGCTGGGCCTGTCCACCTTGCCGTTCCTGTACAACGTGTGGAAGACCCACAAGAGACCTCAACCGGAGCCGCTGCCCGACGACCCGTGGGGCTTCGGCAACGGCCTGGAGTGGGCGACCTCCTGCCCCCCGCCGCGACACAACTTCACCTCCATCCCCCGCATCCGTTCCGAGCGCCCCGCCTTCGACCTGCACCACAGCGACGTCGCATTGACCGGGGCCGGCGGGGGAGGGCCGGGACGAGAACCGGCAGAGCCCGCGGAGAGGAGCTGACCTGCGATGGGCATGCGGGTCGAGGCGTACTTCTACCTGCTCATCACCCTGCTCTTCGGGTTGACCGGCCTCGGGTACTGGTACTTCTCGCGCGATCCGACGGGCACGACCGCACTCGCCATCACCACGATGTTCGCGTTCCTCGTCGGCTTCTACCTGTACTTCACCGGCCAGCGCATCGGGCGACGCGCTGAGGACGACGCCGAAGGGGAGATCTCCGAAGGGGCCGGACAGTACGGCTTCTACAGTCCACACAGTTGGTGGCCGCTGTGGTTGGGGCTCGCGTCAGCGGTCACCGGGTTCGGTGTCGCGATCGCCTGGTGGCTGGCCCTGACCGGTTGTGCGCTGATCGCGATGGCAACCGTCGGGTTCGTCTTCGAGTACTATCGGGGGCTCCATTATCATTAAGGTGAGTATGGCCAGAGAGTACTGAGGCGCGATCTCGGGGTGCGCCGCGCCTGTTACGTCCTGTCCAGTCCCGTGTCCCGGTCGCATCAACGGGGCACGTGTCGTATGTGAGTGCGCCAGGTGGCGGTGGCCCTGGGAGGTCCAACGGTGCCAGCCAGCAAGGGTGGACGCGCGACGAGCCGGCGGGGAGGGCGCAAGGCCACTAGGGCTGCCCTGCCCGCCCTCCTGATCCTGGCGCTTGCCGTGTCGGCCTGTCAGGGCGGGCCGGCGAATGTCTTCAAGGCGAAGGAGCCACCCAAGAAGCCAGCCAAGGTCACGATCGCCCCCGACGATCACACGAAGGGGTTCCGTCCCGACCACGAGGTCCGGGTGAGTGTCGCGCACGGCACGATCAAGCATGTCCGTGTCGATCCTGTCGGCAAGGACACCGACGAACGTGGCGCCGTCGCGGGCTCGTACGCCTCCCGCCGTACGGCGTGGCGGTCCGATGCGCCGCTGGTGCCCGACACGAGGTACAAGATCAAGGTCGTAGCGCTGGGTGAGAACGGCAAGAAGGCGACCGAGCACTCGTCCTTCCGGACGCTGAAGCCCGACGAGACTCTGGGCACCAGCATCGCGCCGCTCGACGGCGAGCAGGTCGGCGTCGGCATGCCCATCGTGGTGATCTTCACCGAGGACGTCGCCGACAAGGCTAAGGTGGAGCGTCACCTGAAGCTCCGGATGTCGGAGGATGTGCCTGGCGCATGGCACTGGATCGACGACGACGAGGTCCACTTCCGTCCCCGCCACTACTGGCCCGCCGGCGAGCACGTGGCGCTGCACGTCAACCTGACGGGGGTCAAGGGAGGCAAGGGGCTCTGGGGAGATCACGACCGTAGGGTCTCGTTCGACGTCGGTGACCGGCACATGACCGTCGTCAATACCGACACCCACACCATGAGGGTCAAGAAAAACGGACATGTGGTCCGCAACGTCCCGGTGAGCACGGGCCGGCCCGAGTACGCCACCTACAGCGGCACCTACGTCGCCGTGCAGAAGGCTTACAAGACTGTCATGACCTCGGACTCGGTCGGCATCTCGCCGGACGCTCCGGGCGGCTACCGCGAGACCGTGTACTGGAACGTCCGCATCTCCTGGAGCGGGGAGTTCGTCCACTCCGCCCCCTGGTCAGTGGGGTCGCAGGGCAGCGCCAACGTCAGCCACGGTTGTGTCAACGCGAGCCCGGCGAACGCCGAGTGGTTCTACCACTTCACCCAGCGCGGCGACGTCATCAAGGTTGTCGGCTCACCCAAGGAGCTGCAGTGGCAGAACGGCTGGACCGACTGGATGATGGGCTGGCACGAGTGGGTGAAGGGCAGCGCCCTCGACAGGGTCGTCAACGCCCCCTCGCCAGCGCCGACGGCTACCGCGACAGGGACCGCCACGGTCACGCCAACATCCGCAGCGTCCTCGAGCGCCACATCCGCATCCTCTGCCTCGTGATCCGCTCGCGCGGTCCAGGAGCGTACTCTTCCACCGACTCCGACCACGGGCGGGGATCTCGGAGGGTGGGAGGCTGGGGCATCCCCTAGCGCCTGCCGCCGTCCACGTAGAGGACCTGGCCGGAGACGTATGCCGCCTCGTCGCTCACGAGGAAGGCGATGACACTGGCGATGTCCTCGGGCTCGCCGGTGCGCCGGAGCGGAATGCCCTGGCTGGCGACCCGCTTGAACTCCTCGTAGTCGGCACCGACCCGCTCGGCGGTAGCCCGTGTCATGGCGGTCTCGACGAAGCCGGGGGCGACGGCGTTGACGTTGATGTTGAAAGGTCCCAGCTCGATCGCCAGTGTCCGGGTGAGGCCCTGCAGGCCTGCCTTCGCGGTGGAATAGTTGGCCTGGCCGCGGTTGCCGAGCGCGGAGCTACTGCTCAGGAAGACCATCTTGCCGTACCGCTTCTCGACCATGTGCCGCTGAGCGGCCCGGCTGGAGAGGAAGGCGCCCTTCAGATGGGTGTCCAGGACCGTGTCCCAGTCGTCGTCTGTCATCTTGAACAGCAGATTGTCGCGGGTGACCCCCGCGTTGCTCACGAGGATGTCGAGCCCACCGAGCTCCGCGACCGTTCGGTCGACCGCGGCCTCGACCTGCTCTTTGCTCGTCACATCGCAGCCGATACCGGCCGCCGTCCCGCCCGCCGCCCGGATCGCCTCGACCGTGTCGCGGCAGTCCGACTCCTTCAGGTCGATGACCGCGACGGTCGCGCCATCGGCGGCGAGACGTTGGGCGGTCGCCGCCCCGATGCCGCGCGCGGAGCCGGTGACCATGGCTGATCTGCCGTCAAGACGTGCCAAGACCCCTCCTCAACGCTGAATCATCAAGGCCTGGCGGCCTTCCTGAGCTGCTCCCTACTCGGATGGCGGCACCTGCCGGCGCTCGGGAGTCTGTGGCTCCTCTTGTTCCTTGGGCGGGTACTCCACCTCGTCCGCGGTGTAGATGCGGCTGAGCTGAGACTGCGTCCGGCCGACGATGGTCCTGCTGGACGGGATCGGTACGCCGTGCGCGTCCGTGGTCTCTCGCTGCGAGGACGGCATCGGTCGTTTCGCGGAGATGACCGCGCGTTCCTCGTCTGGGAGCGGTTGGTGGACTTCGACGTACTCGCCGCTCGGGAGGCGCTGCAGCACCCCGCTCTCGTAGCCGTGTTCCAGCGACTCGAGGTCCTTGCGTTGCAGCCCGAGACAGAGGCGCCGGACCGCGAAGAACGCGACGATCGGCGCGACGAAGAACATCACACGGAAGAACCATGTGGTGGCGTTCAGCGAGATATTGAACTGGTGTGCGATGAGGTCGTTGCCGCCGGCCGCGAAGAACACGCCGTAGATGCTGATGGCGGCGGCCCCGATGGCGGTACGCGTGGGGTTGTTCCGCGGCCTGTCCAGCAGATGATGGTAGTTGCGATCGCCGGTCGCGAACTGTTCGAAGAACGGATACAACCCGATCAGGGTGAAGAACGCGCCCATCATCAGCACAGCGGGAATGAAGATGTTCCACGCAATCGTATACGATCCGGCGATGGTCGTCTCTACGCGCGGCATGATGCGCATCGCGCCCTCGGCGAACCCGACGTACCAGTCCGGCTGCGAGCCCGCACTCACGTCCGCCGGGTCGTACGGGCCGTACAGCCAGATCGGGTTGATCTGGGCGAACGTGCCGAGCAGGGCGAGCACGCCGAAGACGAAGAAGAAGAACGCTCCGGTCTTGGCCATGAATCCGGGGAAGAACGGGCCTCCCACGACGTTGTGCTCGGTGCGGCCCTTGCCGGGGAACTGCGTATGCTTCTGGTGCCACAGGATCATCAGGTGGGCGCCGATCAGCGCGAGCAGGATCCCAGGGATGAGCAGGATATGCACCATGTACAACCGGGGGATGAACTCCGTGCCGGGGAACTCGCCCCCGAAGATGAAGTACGACGTATACGTGCCGATCACCGGGATCGAAAGGACGATCGCCTGCATGATGCGAAGGCCGGTGCCGGACAGCAGGTCGTCGGGGAGGGAGTAGCCCGCGAAGCCCTCGGCGATCGCCAGCGTGAACAGGATCGTGCCGATCACCCAGTTGATCTCGCGCGGCCGCCGGAACGCCCCGGTGAAGAAGATCCGCATCAGGTGGGCCATGATCGCGGCCACGAAGACCAGCGCCGCCCAGTGGTGGATCTGCCGCATCAGCAGGCCGCCGCGGATATCGAAGCTGATATTCACCGTGGAGGCGTAGGCGTCGCTCATCTCCACGCCGTCGAGCTTCTTGTACGACCCGTGGTAGACGACCTCCTGCATGGAGGGGTGGAAGAACAAGCTCAGGAAGATTCCGGTGAGGATCAGGACTGT
>JBOHCT010000073.1:0-18557 GCA_050699055.1 Streptosporangiaceae bacterium
TGATCCAGGCGAATGGATCGCGAGGCGGAGGAAGGAGGCGCAGTGGGCCCTGCGTCGACTGACGACAACGCGGCGAGGCGCGGCGTGGGCGCCGCCAGGGTGAAGAAGACTTCCGACACGCGACACTAGAGTCCTGGAGGCCACGATGTCAGAGACGACCCAGCGGGAGACACGGCTTTCCGTACACAACCCGCAGGGCTACCCGCCCAAGGTCGAAGGCAAGGCGATGGCCCCCCGCCTCGAGGGCCTCGAGGATCGTACTGTGTGCCTGCTCGACTGCCGGTTCGACAACACCGGGCCCTTCCTCGACCAGCTGCGGGCGTGGTTCTCCGAGCACCTGCCGGCGGTGACGACGCGGGTAGTGCGGATGAGCGAGTCCTGGAAGGCGGACCCCGCGGCGCTGGCCAGGGTCGCGGAGCTGGGCGACGGCGCGGTCGTCGCGGTCGGCCTTTGAAGCACCTGCTGCCCGACGGTCGTCGGGCAAGCGGTGGAGCTGGAGAGCGCGTTCGGCGTCCCGACCGTCGCCGTCCACACAGACGTGTTCGCTCGGCTGGTGCGGTCGACGGCGAAGGTCGCCGGGATGCCGCGGCTGCGGCAGGCGTTCGTGCCGCAGCCCATCGTCAACCTGTCCCCGGAGGAGCTGCGCGGCTACGTCGACGGGGACGACCCCGTGACCAAACGGTCCTTCATGCGGGAGGTCGTCGAGGGCCTCACCGAGCCGCTAGGGCAGGAAGCGCTCGAGAGTGCCACCTTCGAACGCTCGACGCCCCGCCTCCTCGCACCGGACTCCGAGGACAACCTGCACCGGCTGTTCCTGGAACGCGACTGGACGGACAAGCTGCCCCTCGTCCTGCCCACCGAGAGGCGGGTGGCGGACATGCTGGCACACACCAGCCACGCACCCGACGAAGTCGTCGGGCACATGCGCCCGACCGCCTACCGGGAGGCGTGGGAGTACACCGTCGAGAAGGTCGCGGTCAACGCCGTGATGGCCGGCGCGCACCCGGAGTACTTCCCCGTCATCCTCGCCCTGGCCGCGAGCGGCGCGTCGGCGCGGCCCAGCACGACCACCTCCATGGCGGCGGTCGTCGCGGTCAACGGGCCGGTCCGCACGGAGATCGGCATGAACTCCGGGACCGGTGCCCTCGGCCCGTACAGCCACGCCAACGCGACGATCGGGCGCGCGTACGGGCTGCTGTCGCAGAACCTCCAGGGTGGCTCCACCCCGGGTCTCACCTACGTGGGGTCGCAGGGCAACGGCTACGCGTACAACAGCGTGACGTTCGCGGAGAACGAGGAGCGCAGCCCGTGGGAGCCGTTCCACGTCGAGCGGGGGTTCGCCGCGGAGGAGAGCACGGTCAGCGTCTGGGTGGGCGGCTGGAGCACCGTCTACATGACCGGCGTGCGGGAGAAGCACTGGCGGGAGAACGTCAGGAACATCCTGCGTGGCCTCGATCCCATGCAGGCGCCCGTCCTGCTGCTGGATCCCATCGCTGCGCGGGAGTTCAAGGCCCGCGGTCGGTTCGACACCAAGGCGGGGCTCGCCCGGTGGATCCACGAGAACGCGCTGCTGCCGGCGGGAGAGTTCTGGGACAACCAGTGGGTGCAGACGCTGCTGTACCCGCAGGCCGTCCTGGGCGTGGAGCCCTGGGCGAGCCACCTCGCGGCCGCGCCGGACGAGCTGGTGCGCGCGTTTGAGCCGGACAAGATCGAGGTCGTAGTCGTCGGCGGCGAGACCATGGGGACATGGCGGATGATCGGCGCGATGTACAGGGGGACCTTCTCTGTCGACTCCTGGCGATGAGACGAGCGTGCACCTTCCTCGGGGGCTGAGCCTCCCCGCCGGAGATACCGCGGGTGGAGGTCCGAGAGGAGCGGAGGATGAGTCGGTACGACGTGGTGGTGGCGGGCGGTGGCCTCGCCGGGCTGACGGCCGGCCTCTTCTCCGCGCGCTGTGGGTGCAGCACTCTGGTCCTCGCCCCGGAGGGCCCCGGCGGAACACTCGTGAACATCGGACACGTCGAGGAATTCCCCGCTATCCCGCAGGGCATCCCCGGCTTCGAGCTGGGGCCGCTCGCCTACGAGCAGGCCGCCGACGCGGGGGCCGAGCTCACGATGGCGACGGTGACGCGACTCGAGGCTCATGACGGCGGCTGGCTGGTGGCCGCGGACACCGAGACGTACGAGGCAGGGGCCGTCATCGTCGCCACCGGCTCGCGGCCCCGCCGGCTCGGTGTGCCCGGCGAGGAGGAGCTCTTCGGCAAGGGGGTGAGCCACTGCGCGAGCTGCGACGGCCCGCTCTTCCGTGACAGGACGGTCGCGGTGCTCGGCGGAGGCGACTCGGCGCTCCTCGAGGCGCTCGAGTTGACCAAATGTGGGACACGGGTCGTCCTGCTCGACAGCGCCGAGGCGTTGTGCGCCCAAGAGACCTACCAGCGCCGGGTTCGGGACGACCCGGCGATAGAGGTACGGCACGACACGGTCGTCGCGGAGATCCTCGGCGATAGCGCGGTGGCCGGTGCCCGGACCCGTGACGTCGGCACAGGGGAGCCCGCCGACCTCGACGTGAGCGGTGTGTTCATCTACGTCGGGCGCGAGCCGAACACCGCTTTTCTGGACGGCGTCCTTCCGTTGGGTCGGGACGGCCGGGTCCCCACCGACGCCCGGATGCGGACCGAGCGGCCCGGCCTCTTCGCGGCCGGCGACGTGCGCAGCGACTCCGCCTGCCAGGCGATCACGGCGGCCGGCGACGGCGCGACCGCGGCGATCGCGGCCGACGCGTACCTGCGGGGCGGGACGTCGGTCTAGGGCCCGGTGGACAGCGGATCGAACCTTGACGACCGTCATGATCTAGTCGAGTATTAGCCAAGGACGAGAGCGGTGGCCCCATGTGAAGGATCAGGATGGAGATCTCTCTGGAAGGCAAGGTCGCCCTTGTCACCGGGGCCGGTCCCAACATCGGCAGCGGTATCGCTCTCGCGCTCTCCAAGTACGGCGCCAAGGTGGCGTGCAACGACATCAACCTCGACGCGGCGAAGGCCAGCGTGCGCCGGATCGAGCGGGGCGGCGGCACCGCGCTGGCGGTAGGTGGTGACGTCACCGACGAGGCCGACGTCACGGGCTACATCGGCAAGGTGCTCGAGACGTGGGGAAAGATCGACATCCTGATCAACAACGCCGCCCTGCTGGGCGGCCGCGGGTTGCTGACGGAGAGCCTGGAAAACTTCAACCGCGCCATCAACGTCTCCGCCGCCGGGAACTTCCTCAACACCAGGCATGTCGCGATATCCATGATCGAGCGCGGCATCAAGGGCAGCATCGTCACGATCCTCTCCTCACAGGCGTGGGGCGGCATGCCGGGCGTCATCGCGTACTCGTTCCACAAGGGCGGTCTGGCCAACTTCGTGCGCACGGCCGCCATGGACCTCGCGCCTTATGGCATCCGCCTGAACAGCTTCACTCCCACGGCGCCCAAGCCGGACAATCCCGAGCTGATCGCCGAGCGTCGCGCGTCGGGCCCGCCCCGTCGGCCCTTCACGGCAACTCCTGAGGACGCGCCCGACTGGTGGCGACCGCTCGGGACGGTCGACGCCGTGCGCAACACTCCGATGGGGGCCCTGTCCACCCCTACGGACATCGGACATTGCGTCGCCTGGGTCTGCTCCGACTACGCGCGCCTGATCACCGGCTGCGATTTCGTCGTCGACGGCGGCGCCAGGGTCAAGCACTGGGCTTACACGCCGCCCGAGGACAACGCGGGTCCGGTGCCGATCATCCCGCTCGACGACACCGAGACGGGCTGACAGAGCTGACCGGGGGCACGATCATTCGTTCCCCACGGTCGAAGGGTAGGGATCATGGCTGACGCCGTTCGCGCCGCGGTACGGACCGGGCCCCGCAGCATCGAGCTGCGGGAGTTTCCGCGGCCGCGTACCGGTCCCGACGATGGGCTGCTGCGTATCGAGGCGTGCGGGATCTGCGGAAGCGACATCGAGCTGTACAAGGCTCCCCTGCGCGACGGGCATCCTGCCATCCCCGGTCACGAGCTGCTCGGAACCATCGACGAGGTCGGCGAGCGGGCGGCGGGGCGCTGGGGCGTCGAGCCGGGCGACCGGGTGGCCGTGGAGATCCTGGTCCCCTGCCGCCACTGCGACGGCTGCCTCACCGGCGCCTACATGTCGTGTCGCAACAGGGGCCCCGCCAACTATGGGGGCAGCACGCCCATCAGCACGGAGCCGAGCCTGTGGGGCGGGTACGCGGAGTATGTGTACCTGCATCCGAACGCGGTCCTGCACAAGATGCGCCGCGACATCCCCGCCGAGCTGGCGGTGATGTTCAACCCTCTGGGAGCGGGTATCCGCTGGGCGTGTCACCTCGGCGGCGCGGGTCTGGGCGACACCGTCCTGGTGCTGGGTGCCGGCCAGCGGGGGATCGCGGCGGTCATCGCGGCCAAGGCGGCCGGCGCCCGCTCCGTGATCGTGACCGGGCTCGCCCGCGACCGCCGCAAGCTCGAGCTGGCCCGCGAGTTCGGCGCCGACCACACGATCAACGTCGAGGAGGAGGACACCGTCGCGCGGGTCGAGGAGATCACCGACGGTGAGCTGGCGGACGTCGCGCTCGAGCTGACGCCGATGGCCGACCAGCCCATCCGGGACGCGCTGCACGCCGTACGCCACGGCGGTCGGGTGGTGCTGGCCGGGTTGAAGGGCCGGCGCCCGGTGGAGCTCGTCACCGACCAGATCATCAACAAAGCCCTCACCGTCGTCGGGGCCTTCAGCGTCGACGCACGCGGATACGCCGAGGCCATCAGGATGATCGAGTCCGGGCGCCTCCCCCTGGAGAAGCTGCACACCCACACGTTCGGGCTCGCCGACGCCGCCCGCGCCATCGAGACCCTCGCCGGCGAGGTGCCTGGAGAAGAGGCCGTGCACGTCGCCATCCGCCCCGATGCCTGACAGGCTGTTCGCGAATCATCTGCCCACGTTGGCCAGTCCAAGACCCGAGAACCGTCTGCCCACGTTGGCCAGTCCAACAGTGGTCCCGTGAGTACAACCGTGGTCCCCTGAATATCGGCAAAGCGGACAAATTCTCATACTGAGGGGACCACGATCATCCCGGCGGGACCACGGTCATCCCGGCGGGACCACGGTCATCCCGGCGGGACCACGGTCATCCCGGCGGGACCACGGTCATCCCGGCGGGACCACGGTCATCCCGGCGGGATCACTCGGGGTTTCCGGCCAGGCTCCGAGTGTTGTCGCCCACACACGACTCCTCGTGGACAGTGACATGCTCGGGTCGACGCGCCCATCGACGCACGGATTTGAGGCCGGCACAATGCTCTTCCCCACATCCCTGGTCGGCAGCTACCCGCAGCCGGAGTGGCTCATCGACCGGGCCAGGCTCGCCGAGCGGTTCCCGCCACGCGTCCGCGCCCGCGAGCTGTGGCGGGTGGACGCGCGGCGGCTCGGGGAGGCCCAGAGCGACGCCACCCTGCTCGCCATCGGGGCCCAGGAGCGCGCCGGGATCGACATCGTCACCGACGGCGAGGCCGGTCGGGAGAGCTACTCCAACCACTTCGCGACGGCCCTCGGGGGCGTCGACATCGACAGCCCCGGCGAGGCCCTCGACCGCAGCGGGCGCCCGAACCCGGTCCCTCGTGTGGTCGGGCCGGTGTCCCGTACCCGGCCCGTCGAGGTGGACGACGTCGCGTTTCTCCGCGCCAACACCGACAGGACTGTCAAGATCACTCTGCCCGGGCCTTTCACGATGAGCCAACAGGCGCAGAACGACTACTACCCCGATGGGAGAAGCCTCGCCCTCGCCTACGCGGACGCCTGCAACGCCGAGATCCACGACCTGTTCGCCGCGGGCGCCGACATTGTCCAGCTCGACGAGCCGTACCTACAGGCGCGGCCGGAGACCGCCCGCGCCTACGGGGTCGAGGCCCTCAACCGCGCGCTGACCGGGGTCACCGGCACGACCGCGGTGCACCTCTGCTTCGGGTACGCCGCGATCATCCACGACCGCCCATCCGGCTACTCCTTCCTGCCGGAGCTGGCGGACTGCCGCTGCGACCAGGTCTCCATCGAGACCGCGCAGTCCGGGCTGGACTGCGCGGTGCTCCGGGAGCTTTCCGCCAAGACGATCATTCTCGGGGTGCTGGACCTGTCCACCAACACCGTCGAGGCACCCGAGACCATCGTCGGACGCGTACGCCGCGCGCTGCCCCACGTACCCGCGGAACACCTCGTGCTCGCCCCGGACTGCGGCATGAAGTACCTCTCCCGCGACTCGGCCGAAGGCAAGTTGCGCGCGCTGGCGGCGGCCGCCGCCAGGCTCAGAGCTAGTCTGTGAACCTCGCGGACGTCGGCCCTTCGGGCCTTCTGGCTTCGGTTCACGTGCTCCGGAGACTCCGCGGTCTTTCGCCCCCACGGCTGCGCCCCGCCGCCCCCGGTGGCCCTGCGGGCATCGGCCGCCTCCGGCGGCGTCACAGGCGGAACAGCGCCTGCGCGTTGCCTGCGAAGATGCTTTCCCGATCCGTCTCAGACAGCCAGTCGATCGCGCGCAGATGCCCGGGAACGTCGTCGTACCAGCGCCCTGTCGTGGGGTCTTTGGTCGACCCGGCGCCCGGCTTCTCCGTGCCGAGCAGGACCCGGTCGACGCCGACGCTCTTGACCAGCAACTCGAGCGCCTCACGAGTGTAGAGAGCGGAGTCGAACCACAGCTGTCGAAGCTGGTCGGCGAAGGACGGCCCCTCGTGCCGCCTGCCCGCAGACATGAAGCGGCCGAGCTGGTACGGCACCGCGCCGCCGCCGTGGGGCACGATGAGTTTGAGCGTCGGGAAGTCATCGAACACATCGCTCGACAGC
This sequence comes from Streptosporangiaceae bacterium, assembly GCA_050699055.1. Classification (GTDB taxonomy): domain Bacteria; phylum Actinomycetota; class Actinomycetes; order Streptosporangiales; family JBOHCT01; genus JBOHCT01. Next base: position 6,873 of record JBOHCT010000073.1, read on the forward strand.
AGGCTGATGATCGAGATGGTCTCCTCCGCCACGAAATGGAGGCTGTAGCTCTCCCGGGCGGGGGGACGGCAGCCGGCGGAGTGGATCATCGCGGGCACGTCCAACTCGCACAGCGCCTCGTAGAGGGGGTACCAGTACCGGTCGCCCATGGCCGGCGGCACCTGCGTACCCTCGTACGGATCCGGGTTGATCAGGCACCCTACGAATCCGAGCTCGTTCACGCAGCGGCGCAGCTCCTCGGCCCAGTCGGCGGGCCGCAGCTCAGGCGACTGCGGGAGGCCGGCGATACCGCGGAACCGCTCCGGCAGCAGAGCGCAGACCTGGGAGATGACGTCGTTGGTCGCCGCGCAGAACCACTCCACGATCCGGGCGGGGGACTCACTGTGCATCATCTGGAACGGCCGCGGCGACGTTAGCTGGACGTCGATGCCGATGGTGTCCAGGTGGTCGATGTGGGAGATCCCGCCGAACGGCGGCAGGGGCGCCTCCAGCGCCTCCCTGATCTGGGCGTCGCTGAACGACAGGCGGCCACGGCCGTGGCTCCCCCGGGCGGCGAGGAGCCCCGCCTTGTACGCGTACAGGCCCGAGGGGGCGCTGACATGACCGTGCGCGTCAATGATCACCGATGACCCGCTCCTTGACGTGCTGGACCGATTACGCATCAAATTGCCTACAAGGTAGTGAGCAAGCGCCGCGAATGTCTAGGTCGGTGACTCGAGGGGAAGCGAGTAGAAGACGTCCGAAGCGGCGTCACACTCCCGCGGCGGAATGGCATCTGTTTGATGACGCCCGTCACGCGTCGTCACTGCTTTCGCGCTGCCTCCCGGGACCCGCCGCCGGGCGACGGGGAAGCGGCGAGCCAACGAGACATTCGATGCCTCGCGGTACGTGGGAACACCGCCGCACCAGTGGCAAAGCGTCTCCGCACCCAGCGACAGTGACCTGTCCGTTTGAACCGACGACGCGCCCCTGGACCCCGCGTCAAGCCGCATGCGCCTGAGCGATCCGGTCCAGCGCGGGCGCGGTCCGCGCCGTCCCTGGGTCATCTGACCTACGACGCATCCTCTTGCGATCGTACGAATTCCGGTCTAGCCTTTCGCTATCTGTTGCGGGGGCACGCGAAGCCATAGTTCGGTCCACGCTCAGAGGAGGAGCGGTGAGGACGTATCCACGCTCGCAGGGGGCCAGGAAGGTCCTGCTGCCCGTCGTAGCCGCCCTGTCGGTCACGGTTGCCGCCTGTGGCGGGAGCGGCGCCGCCGGCTCGGGCTCCGGAAACTCCGCGGGCGGGGGCGGGGCGCAGGCGGCCGGTCCCGTCAAGTGCGGCCCCGGGAACGGCGGAAAGGCCACAGGCACCCCGATCAAGCTCGGCGCGATCGTCACCAAGCAGCCGGGCACGGACTTCACCGACATCTCGAACATGGCCAAGGCCTACTTCGAGTGCGTCAACGACAACGGCGGCGTGCGCGGCCACCCGATCAAGTACCTCGTCGAGACCGAGCAGACCGACCCCGGTCAGGACGCATCTCTCGCGCGGAAGCTGATCGAGAGCGAGGGCGTGCTCGGGATGGTCGGCAACACGAGCATCATCGACTGCGCCGTCAACCACAAGTACTACGAGAAGCAGGGCATCTACGTCATCGGCGCGGGAATCGCGCCAGAGTGCTGGTCGACTCCGAACAACGCGACAGTGAACATGGGCCCTCGATTCAGCGTCGACGGCGCCGTGCAGTACGTCATCCGGCAGGACGCGAAGAAGATCATCTTGGATCAGGCGAAGGTTCCTGGAGCCGGTTGGATAGCGGATGGCACCAAGGCGATCGCGAAAGACGCCGGTGTCCCGACAGTAACGCTCGCCGAGAACGTGCCGATCCAGGACGCGAACTCAATCGCTCTCAAGCTGGTCCAGGCGGCCGGGGACGACGGCGCGGTCGTCATAAACTTCACGCCGCCCGAGGCGCTGAAGATCCTGCAGGCCGCACAGCGGCTGGGCCTCGAGGATCGCGTCATCTGGGCATGCGGGACGACCTGCAACACCGACTTCCTGGCGAAAGCCCTGGGCTCGCGGTGGGACGGCAAGCTTGGCATCAACGCTGAGCTCAGCCTGTACGACGCGAAGGGGAAGGATCTCGAGCTCTACCGTGCCGTCCGGCAGAAGTACGCGCCGAGCCTCCCGCTCGGGAGCTTCAGCCAGATGGGCTTCGTCGCGGCGGTGATCGCCGTCAGTGCCCTGCAAGACGTCGAGGGCAAGTACACCGTGGAGAGCGTCAACAAAGCATTCGTGAGCGTCAAGAACTACCACACGGATCTGCTGTGCGATCCGTGGTACTACGGCCATGCCCCGTTGCACATCACCAACAACACCGACATCACCGTGACGCCGCAGGGCGATCACATGGTGAAAAAGGAAGGATGCCACGACATCTCCGCGGTCGATCCACTCATCGCGAAGGTTCGCAAGATCGAGAAGAAACACCCAGAGCTCACCGGCCGGTAGCAGGATCCGCGTCGAGCGACCCGGGAGACCCGATGCCCAGCTGGCAGGACTTCGAGCCCTTCATCGTCACGGGCCTGGCTCTGGGCGGTGTGTACGGCCTGTCCGCGACCGGGATGGTGGTCCTGTACCGGGCGACGGGGGTGCTGAACCTCGCGTTCGGCGCCGTCGGTGCCATGGGCGCCTTCATCTCGTGGACGCTGGTCAACAACACGGCGCTTCCCGACTGGGTCTCCTACCTCGTCTGCGTGGCGTTCGGCGGCCTCGTCACGCTCGCCTACGGCATGATGTTCGGTCGCCCACTGGCCGGGCGCGATGCCCTCGTCAAGGCGGTGGCCACGCTCGGGCTGGCGTTGATCCTGCTGGGCGCCATGTCGTGGATATGGAGCGACAAGGCCCGGTCTCTGGTCCTGCCGACGTCCAACTGGAGCTACGAGATCGGCAAGGTACTCGTCAGCTGGACCCAGATCATCGCGCTCGCGCTGGGCATCCTGGTGACGGTCTGTACGGCGGCCTTCCTGCGGTTCACCAGGCTCGGCACCGCCATGCGGGCCCTCGCCAACGACCGCGAGATCACCGCGACCCTGGGCGTGCCGGTACGGCGCGTCGAGGCCGCGGCGTGGCTCGGGTCGGGCCTGCTCTCGGGTGCGGCGGGGCTGCTGCTCTCCAACCTCGTCGGGTTGGACGCCGCCACCTTGACCTTCCTCGTCATCTCATCGCTGGCGGCGACCCTCATCGCGCGCCTTCGGTCGATCGCCGTGACCCTCGTCGCCGGTCTCGTGGTGGGGCTCGTCGACGCGCTCGTCACACCGTTCCTGTCGATCTCCGCGTACCGGGACATCACGCCGTTCGTGCTCGCGATCATCGCGCTCCTCTGGCTGTCGCGCCGCGGTGGGGGCGTGCTCTCGCGAGGGGGTCTCTAGTGGTCTGTCAGAGGAGCCGTTTGTTGGTTGCACGACGCCCAGGCGGCGCCTCGCTGCGTTGTCGTCAGTCGGCGCATCACCAGTGCGCCTCCTTCCTCCGCCTTGCGATGCATCCGCCTGGACCGCCGTTCACGGGGCAGACCCCTCTGACGGACCACTAGGGACATGCGCATGGAGCCGATGGGCACGGCCGCGGAGGCCTCGGACCGCGCGTGGACCGGCGCGACGGTGTCGCGCCTCGGCCGCGGCCAGCGCGTGCGTATGGCGGGTGTCGCGGCGCTGTTCGTTTTCTTCCTGGTCGGGCTGCCGGCCCTGCTCAGCGTGTACTGGCTGGACGTGCTGACACTCGCCGCCGTCTACTCCGTCGTCGCGCTCGGGCTCGGTGTCCTGATGGGGCGGGTCGGCCTGGTCTCACTGGGTCAGATCGCCGTCCTGGCGCTCGGCGCCTGGGTCGCCGCTCGAATCGCTTTCGCGACACCGCTCCCTTTCCCTGTCGTACTGCTGCTCGCCGGGCTGATCACCGCGGTGCTCGGCACGATGGTCGGCCTGCCGGCTCTGCGCCTGAGCGGCCTCTACCTCGCGTTGATCACACTCATGATGGCGGGCGCGATCACCGTGGTGCTGGCGGCGACCAACTTCCCCAACGGCGGTTCCGGGTTCCTTGGCCACACCGAGTCGACGTCCGCCGCCTCGGTCCCTCGCCCGGCGATCGCCCCCAGCGATCCCGCCTACTTCCGTTACACGGTGATCGTGGCGGCGTTGATGTTCCTGCTCGCCTTCATCCACGTCCGGGGCAAGCCGGGTCGCGCCTGGGCGGCGATCAGGCAGAGCGAGCCCGCGGCGCTCGCCGCGGGCGTCAACATCACTCTGTACAAGCTCTGGGCCTTCGCGCTGGCCTCCTTCATGACCGGCGTCGGGGGCGGCCTGCTCGCGGCCGGCGTCGGCAGGCTTTACACCTATCAGTTCCCCACGAGCGACTCGATCCTGCTGCTGGCCGTCGTCCTCATGGGCGGGATCTACAGCCTGTGGGGCGCGATCGTCGCCGGCATCTTGATGAAGGTCTTCCCCGCGGTGCTCGACATCTGGAACCTGCCGGCCGACCTGCTGACGATCCTCTTCGGCATCGGCGCGGTCCAGGTGCTGGCGACGGCGCCGGCCGGGCTCGCTGCCCAGGTGCCGAGGGATCTGGCCAGGCTCGGTCGCCTGGTCGCGCGCGTGATCAAACGCTACGCGGGCAGGAGGAAGGGCCGACAATGATCGAGATCGACGGTCTGACCGTCCGGTTCGGCGGTGTCACCCCACTCGACGACATGACCGTGCGGTTCGCGAGCGGCACCTGCGGGTTGATCGGCCCCAACGGGGCGGGGAAGACGACGTTCTTCAACGTCCTGAGCGGGTTCGTGCCCCCCGTCGCCGGGAGCGTACGGGCCTTCAGCGACGACCTGCTGTCCATGCCCCACTACCAGCGGGCGCGGTGGGGACTGCGGCGGACGTTCCAGACCGAGCAGGCCATCGAGGAGCTGTCGGTGGCCGACAACGTGGCGATGGTGCACGAGCACTCGAAGCAGGGCCGCGGCTCGCGACGGGACAACGTGCTGGAGGCGCTCGCCTTCGTCGGCCTTGACGTGGATCCGAACGCGAGGGTCGGGACGCTCGGAGCGGGCGAGCGGCGCCTGGTCGAGGTCGCGCGCGCGGTCGTCGGCAAGCCCCGGCTCGTGCTTCTCGACGAGCCGGCGGCGGGGCTTCCCGACGACGAGACCGAGCACCTGGGAACGGTGATCCGAGGGATCCCCGAGCACTCGGGCGCCCTTGTGATCATGGTCGACCACGACATGGGCCTGGTGTCCGCCTGCTGTGAGGTCACCGCCGTCCTCGACTTCGGCAAGCTGATCTCGTCCGGCCCGACCGCGAAGGTCCTGCGCGAAGAACAGGTCATCCGGGCCTACCTCGGCGGGGAGGTGGCGGTGTGAGCCCCGCGGAAACCGCGTCGCCTCCCCTGCGCGTGCAGGGGCTGAGCGCGGCGCGGGGCGGCCGGATGGTCGTGCGTGAGGTCTCGCTGGAGGTACCGCCGGGCGAGGTGACGACGCTGCTCGGACCGAACGGCGCCGGCAAGTCCAGCCTGGTCCTCACCGTGGCGGGCGTGCTGCGACCGGAGTCCGGTGCCGTGCTGCTGGGCGAACGCGACCTCACCGCCCGCCGGCCGGAGAAGGTGCGGCAGGCGGGGGTCGCCGTCGTCCCGGAGGGCCGGCGGCTGCTGTCCGAGCTCACGGTGGCGGAGAACCTCCAGGTCGCCACCTACGCGTTGCCTCGAGCCGATGCCCGGGTCGGACGCGAGTACGCGCTCGAGCTCTTCCATGGGCTCACGGCGCGGTTGGACACCCCGGCGCGCTCGCTCTCGGGGGGCGAGCAGCAGATGGTCGTACTCGCACAGGCTCTCGTCTCCCGGCCGCGGGTCATCCTCATCGACGAGCTCTCGCTCGGGCTCGCTCCGGTGGTCCTGCAGCGCCTCGTCCCGACGATCCGCACCGTCGCCGAGTCGGGCGTCGGGGTGCTGCTCATCGAGCAGTTCGCGACGGTCGCGCTCGCTCTCGCGCACCGGGCCTACGTCATGGAAGGTGGGACGATCCAGTTCTCCGGCCTCGCGAGCGAGCTGGAGCAGCGACCGGAGTTCCTCCACTCGGCGTATCTGCTTCGGGGCAGCGTCGGGAGGGACGGCGGCCCGGCACAGGTCTGACCCATGCGGACGCCAACGGGCTGGCGGGTGCGGCCAAGATCCTCGTTTGTGGTCGGATCCGTGAGGAAACCGTCGTTCCAGACCAATGAAGCGGATCTTGAGTGCCGACCCGCGAAGGGAGCAGCCGATGCTGGCAGCCGTCACCGCCCGCCCGCACACGATCCACGTCATCGAGCGCCCGGAGCCGGCCAACCCCCCTCCACCAGGGCACGTGCTGGTGCACCCGGAGGCGGTCGGGGTGTGCGGCTCGGACTCGCACATCTTCACGGGCGACACGGCGGCCCTCTCCGGCGCCGAGCACACCTACCCGAGGGTGCAGGGACACGAGATCTCCGCGAGGGTGGTCGCCATCGGCGCAGGGGGCGCCGACGGCCCCTCTGACCTCGCGCCCGGACACCGTGTCGCCGTATGGCCGCTCAGCTCGTGCGGACGCTGCTACCCGTGCCGGGTCGGGCGTCCCAACGCGTGTACCGGTTTCCGTCTGGTCGGCGTGCACACCGACGGGGGTCTCCAGGAGCTGCTGAGCGTCCCTGCCACCCAGGTGTTCCCCGCCGGCGACGTGCCGCCCCACGTGGTCGCCTTCGCCGAGCCCACGTCCATCGCGATCCATGCGGTGCGGCGGGCGCGGGTCATGGCGGACGAGCACGTGGTCGTCTTGGGCGCCGGCGCCATCGGGCAGGCGGTCTGTCTCGCCGCTCTCGACCTGGGCGCGCACGTCATGGCGGTCGACCCGGTGAGCTCGCGACGCGCGCTGGCCCAGGCGGCCGGGGCGACCGGATCCTGCTGGGGTTCGGCCGCCGAGGTCGCCGCGGCCGCCCGCACGTGGAGCGGAGGGGAGGGGCCCCAGGTCGTCGTCGATGCCACGGGTAGTGCGACCGCGCTCGCGCGGGCGCTGGAGACGGTCGGCGCCGCCGGCCGGGTTGTCGTGGTCGGCATGTCGGCAGACCGAGCCCCATTTCGCTCGGGCCTGCTTCCTACCAAGGAGGTCGACGTCCTCGGATCCAGCTGCTGCGACGGCGGGGAGTTCGCAGCGGCGGTCGACCTCGTCGGGCGCTGTGTCTCCGCGGTTGGCCGCCTCGTCTCGCATCGGATCCCCCTCGCCGAGGCGGATCGAGCGATGGAGCTGGCCGCCGCAGCTCCGGAGGACGTGATGAAGGTACTGGTCACGCCCGGAACTTGAGCCCTCCTGCGGAGAGTTGCCGCGAGAGCGGACAACGGGTGGACACGGCGACGGGAGGGCGGTAGGCGCGGGAGCGTTAGAGGTATTTCGCGTGGAGAAATACCGTGTCCAAGGCTGGTAGACGGCAACAGGCTTGTCTACGATATTGCCAACAAGCGGGAGGACGTCCGGAGGAGGAACGCGCGGCCAGAATTCCCGGCGAATGGAGCGGTGTCTCATGAGGCGTCCGAGCAAGCTGATGGGGCTGTCCCTCGTCGCAGGGTCGACGGTTCTTCTCGCGGCGTGTGGGGGCGGCGCCACCAGCGGTACCGGGACAGGTTCGGGTAAGGCGGCGGGGAGGTCGCGGCAGGGTGGGACAGTGACCTTCCTGACAAACGGGCTCGGATCCACCTGGTCCAGGGGCCTCGACGCGGCCTCCGCGGGCGTGGCGGCGACCAACTACCTGAGCGCCATCTACGGCCAGCTTTTCCAGCTTGGTCCAGGCGGCGAGGTCAATCCCGATCTCGCCACCGGAGACACGTTCTCCGACCACGGTAGGACCGTTACCATCACCCTCCGTCGAGACGTGAAATTCCAGGACGGCACGCCGTTCAACGCCGACGCGGTGGCCTGGAACTTCAGACGTGACCTCAAGACCCCCTGCTCGTGCAGTCCCAGCGGATCGTGGCCGCCGCTGTCGTCCCGGGGCATTACGGCGCCGGACGACCACACGGTCGTCCTTCACTTCAAGCGCCCATACGCCGCCTTCATCCCCTCGCTGATGGCCTCGAGTGCGAACCACATCGCCTCCCCCACGGCCGTCAAGAAGCTGGGAGAGAAGAAGTTCAGGCAGCGGCCGGTCGGCGCCGGGCCTTTCGAGGTCGTGAGCGACGTCGTGAGCTCGAAGCTGGAGTTGAAGCGCTACAGCGGGTACTGGAAGGAGGGACACCCCTACCTGGACAAGCTGACCTTCAAGTCCATCGGCGGAGACCAGGCCGCCTACCAGGCGATCCTGGCAGGGCAGGCGCAGGCCACCGCCCTGTCGACCCCGTCGCTCATCCGGCAAGCCGATCAGAACGGCAGGCTGACGGTGAGCCCGCCGAAAGCGACATCCGTATACGTCATCCAGCTGAATACGGCGGTCCCACCGTTCGACGACAAGCGGGCTCGTGCGGCGATCTACTACGCGACGAACGCCAAGACGATCACCACCCACCTGTTCCACGGCGTGTACCCCGTGACGCAGTCATTCACGGGTCCCGGCGGCCTCTTCTCCATGCCGGAGGTGCCCGGCTACCGGACCCACGACCTCGCCAAGGCGAAACGGCTCGTGCGTCAGCTCGGTGGCCTCGAGGTGGACCTTTTCGGGGACCAGGGCCTCATCTCCAGGCAGACGACCCAGGCGCTGCAGAGCCAATGGGCGAAGGCGGGGATCAAGACCACGATCCATGCCTATGCGCTGCCCCGACAGATCCAGGTGTTCAAGAGCGAGTGGCAGGCGGCCTTTCAGCCGTTCGGTGGGCGCGATCCGGCGATCGGCACCGGTCTTCCCTTCCGCTTCACCTCCGACGCTCCCTACACAGGCATCCACGACAAGAAACTCGACAGGATGGTGCGGCAGGCCGCGACCACCCTGGACAAGCGGCAACGCGCCAAGCTGTACGCGCGGATCGCGAAGTACATGAGCGACCAGGCCTACGCACCCTTCCTGTTCGCCTACGCACCCGCCAGCGTCTCCGCGAAAGGGGTGCACGGCCCGGGCATCACCGTCAAGACACCCGCGTCGGTCGGCGGTGCGAGCATCTCCTGGGACGACGCGTGGATCGCGGAGGACGCGCGGTGACGGTGGCAGCGCTCACCGGTCTCCTTCCCCGCCCACGTCGAACCGCGCATCGTGCATGACGTCGACGATCGACTCCCCCGCCCGGATCGCGTCGGCCATCGCCGCCTCACGCCGGGCGAGGCGCTCCGCCAGCTCCACCACCTCACCGCCGCGTTCCCTCTGTACGAACACGACCCCGCTCCCGTCGGCGACGACGAGGTCGCCGGGCCGCACACGCACGGAGCCGACCGTGACCGGGTCTCCGTGCGAGGCCTGAACGATGCGGCCGCGGGCCGTCACCGGCACACTGCCCCGGGCGTAGACAGGGAACCCCAGCCCGGCCGCCTCGTCCACGTCACGACACGCCCCGTCGACGACCGCGCCCTCCACCCCACGCAGCCGCGCGGCCAGAGACAGCAGCCCGCCCCACGCGGACACGTCGACACGTCCCCCGTCGTCGACCACCACGACATCGCCGTCGCCGGCGGACGCCACGGCCTCGGTCGCCAGGTGCGGTACCGGCGTGTCGTCGCGCCTCGGCACCACCCGCACCGTCACCGCGACCCCCACCAGAGGCAGCCGTAGCCCACCCTGGGCGTGGATACCGGTCACGGCCCCGGACAACCCCAAAGCGTCCAGCGCGTCGGACACCGCACACGTATCCAGCTCGCCCAAACGAGCGCGCAGGTCCATGACCGCCTCTCTCGTCCGCCTCACCCGGCTTCCTCGTCCGTCTTTACGAGGCCCCCCGCGCCCTTCACCACCCGCACCGGGTTGTCCACGGCCATCAGGCGCACCTCGTCCTCGCCGAACCCGACTGTCAGGAACGTGTCGGCCATCAAGGCGAGCCCGTCCTCCACCGGCGGGTTGAACGGCTGCCCCAGGTCGGTGGTCCACACCGACGACTCCGGTCCCACGGCGCGGACTGTGTCGAACACCTGCTCCCAACTGACCTTGCCGGTATGCGGCGTGGTGAAGCACCGCTCCAGCAGCGCCCCCTTGCCCGCCAGCCTCCGCTGGTCTTCGACAGGGACCCGCTGGGAGGTGAACTCGGGGTGGGTGACGATGACCCGCTCGACGCCCTCCTCGACAGCGGCGTCCACCACCGCGAGGATCTCCTCCCGCCCCAGATGGCCGGTGGCCAGCACCAGGTCGTGGCGGGCGATCAGCCGCAGCACGTCGCGTACCTCGGGACGCACCTCGCCGCCGTCACCCATGACCATGATCGGCGGCGCGGCGATGCCCTGGTCGACGAGGTCCTGCTGCAGCCGCGCCCACATCGGCGGCCGCGCGTCCGGCGGGTCCTTCGCCCGCGACTCCCGCTGGTTGTTCGCGTCGACGGTCGGGAACCACACGATCCGGCCCCCGGCACGCGCGAACACCTCGACCGCGATCGGGTTCATCCCCCCGACCGAGGCGTTCAGCGTCAACCCCCCGACCACGTCCACCGGAGGGACGACCGCCCGCACCACGGCCGCCCGCTCGGCCGTGGGCAGGTAATGAGACTTCAAGGCGAAACCCGACAGCCCCACATCCCGGCAGCGGCGCGCCAGCTCCACATCCGTGACCCGACGCTCCATCACATCGGGCGCGACATGAACATGCAGGTCGTACGCGCCCCGCACCAGCTCCCTGGCTCGCTGCGACGGGGATGGTTCCTCACCCATACGACAGTCTCCTTCTCATCCTCCGGGCTCAGCCGTCACCTGACAGTCCGGGAGCGTCATCGGTGGTCGGCGTCTTCCCCGCGAGCCCCTCCCCAGCAAGATCCGTCAACCACTCCAGCGCCGCTCCGGTCGTGCGGGCGGGCACCCCGACCCCCGCGAGGAGACCCATCGCCGCGCGTACCTCGTCGACCCGGCGGACGGCGTGCCGGCTGCTGCCCTCGACGAGCCGGTCGACCAGACTCGCGTCCGCCCGCTCGAGCTCGTCGACGATCTGCGCGCGCACCCACGGCTCGCTCCCCACCGCGGCGGCCGCCCACAGCGACTCCAGGACCACCGCGGCCAGTCCCTTCATGAAGACGCTGCGCAACAGCCTGCGGGTCGCGGCCGCACCCGGTCCACCCTCGACCACCTCGACGGGCGCGCCCAGGCCGCGGAGCCTACGCGCGTACTCCTCCGCGCCGTCGCCGGAGACGAGCGCCGGAGTCGCGACGCCCGCGCGGGGCACCGGCGCCAGCAGGGCCACGTCGGCGAACGTCGCGGCACGCCGCTCGACGACGCCCGCGACCGCGACCTTCGTCGCCGGTGCGGCGGTGTTCAGGTCCGCGAACAGCGTTCCTTTCCGCAGTCCAGGGGCCGCCGCCCGCGCGGCCTGCTCGGCCACGCTCCCGCTGTTGAGGCTCAGTACAACCGACGCCTCGCGCACCGCCTCCGCCGGGCCGGGCGCGGGCTCCACACCCTCGAGAGCCCCTTCAAGAGCCCCCTCGATAACCTTGCCTCGCGCTGGGTCCCATCCGGCCACGGGTACGCCCGCCGCCGCGAGCCCGCGGGCGTACGCCGCCCCGGCTTCGCCCAGGCCGAGCACGGCGACGCGATCACGGCGTGCTCGGCC
>JBOHCT010000074.1:0-18464 GCA_050699055.1 Streptosporangiaceae bacterium
CAGTCCGTGTCGGCCGCTCGCCCTCGACGGCGTCGACCTGCGGTTGCCCCCCGGCCGGCGGGTCGCGCTGGTCGGGGCGAGCGGCTCTGGGAAGAGCACGCTGCTCGCCGTCCTGATGCGTTTCGTCGGCATCGAGTCGGGTCGTGTCACGGCGGACGGCGTCGACCTGGCCGCGTACGCCGGCGACGACGTGCGCCGCCTTGTTCGCGGCGTCACCCAGGACGCGCACGTCTTCCACACCAGCATCCGCGAGAACCTCCGGCTCGCTCGCCCCGACGCCACCCAGGAACAGCTGACGGCCGCGGCCCGCCGGGCGAGGCTTCTCGACTGGATCGAGTGGCTGCCGGACGGGTGGGAGACGGCCGTCGGCGACGACGGTCGGCAGCTGTCCGGTGGCCAGCGCCAGCGTCTCCTGCTGGCGCGGGCGCTGCTCGCCGACCCGCCGGTGCTGGTACTCGACGAACCGACGGAGGGGCTGGACACCGCGACCGCCGACATGGTGCTCGCCGACATCCTCGGCGCGACCCGAGGCCGGGCCGTCGTCCTCGTCACGCACCGGCTCACCGGCCTCGACACCGTCGACGAGGTGGTCGTCATGGACGCGGGTCGCGTCGTCCAGCGGGGTCCGCACCACACGCTGCTCGCCGGCCCCGGCCCGTATCGCGACATGTGGGAAACGGAACGGCTGACGGAGAGAGCACTGTCGTGATCCTCAGCTGGATGTACGCCCGAGGACGTGGCGAAGCGCGCTGTCGAGGTCGCGCTGCCGGAAGGCGTACCCGCTCGCCTCGGCACGCTCGGGCAACACGCGCTGGTCCGCGAACGCCGTCTCCTCCGCACCCTCGGGGCTGAGCAGTACGCTCGGACCGATCTTGGGGACCGGGAGGAGCGCCGGCCGTCGCACCACACGGCCGAGGGTGCGGGTGTACTCGGCGTTGGTCACCGGGATCGGGGCGGTCCCGTTCACGGCTCCGTGTAGGTCGGGCGTCGTCAGAGCGTGGTGGAAGATCCCGACGATGTCGTCGATGCCGATCCAGCTCGTCCACTGCCGGCCGGATCCGAGCGGCCCGCCAAGCCCGAGCCAGAAGAGCGGCAGTTGCAGCTGGAGCGTACCTCCACGCGGCGATTGGACGACACCCGTCCGCACGTGCACGACCCGGATGCCCGCCTCCCGCGCGGGGTCGGCGGCGCCCTCCCACGCGCGGACGAGATCCGCGAGGAACCCGCCGCCCGACGCCGCGTCCTCGGTGAGCGTCTCGCCACCGCGGTCATGGCCGTAGTAGCCGATCGCCGACCCACACACCAGGACGCGCGGCCCATCCGGCATGTGCGCGAGGGTCTCGGCGAGCAGGCGGGTACCGGAAACGCGGCTGTCCCTGATCCGCCGCTTGCGCTCCTCCGTCCAGTACCCGCTTCCGATCGGGGCACCCGCCAAGGTGACGACCGCGTCGACCCCTCGTAGGCCCTCGGCGTCGATCGTGCCGCCGATAGGGTCCCAGAAAACCTCGTCGGGCGCGGACGGGAGCCGGCGCACGAGCCGGGTCACGCGGTGTCCACCGGAGGCCAGGAACGCGGCGAGCGCCGAACCGATCAGCCCGCTGGACCCTGTCACGGCCACGTGCATCGGCGACCCGCCCCGGTCGCGCGCCCGCCGATGAGCGGCGACATCGCCCTGTAGCTGACGGTGCCGGTACGCGAGCATCCGCTCCACCCGGCGGTGTACCAGCGCGGTACCGACGTCGCCGACACGGGCCAAAGGCAGTGCGTACGTCACCTCGTCGGTGACCAGCGTGCGGGACCCGTCGAGCGCCGCGAAGCCGTGCCGGTGCTCCCACCAGGCGAACGGCCCTGACACCTGGACGTCACGGAACTCCGTGGGAGGGTCATAGGCGATGTGCTCGGCCACCCAGCGCAGCGGCAGCGGGCCGGGGATCCGGGCGCGGAAGACCGTCTTGCTGCCAGGCTCCAGGCTCGGCGCCGCCCGCTCGACCGTGATCGGCTCCCACGGCGGCGTCAGCCGCTCGATCGCCCCCGGGCGCTCGTGCCAGGCGAAGACCTCCTCGACCGGCGCGTCGATCACGCTCTTGCGCGCGAGCCTGCGCCGTGCTGATGGGCCCATCTGAGACTCCTTCCGTCGTCACCCGCCCTAGCCGCCGCTGATCGCGCGCACCGTGTCGATCGTGTCCGCCTCGTCGGGTCGCTTGTCCTCCCGGTAACGCAGCACCCTGGCGAAACGCAGCGCAAGCCCGCCCGGATAACGAGGGCTCGTCTGGACACCGTCGAAGGCGACCTCGACGACGAGCTCGGGGCGTACGTACACGATCCAGCTGTCGCGGGACACCTCGAGCGCGAGCAGCCGCTCGGTCTGCCAGGCGAGCATCGCGTCAGTCATCCCCTTGAACGTCTTGCCGAGCATGACGTGACCGCCGGACTCGTCGCGCGTACCGAGATGGACGTTGCTGAGCCAGCCCCGCCGACGCCCGTGTCCCCACTCCGCCGCGAGCACCACGAGATCAAGCGTGTGGCGCGGCTTGACCTTGATCCATCCCGCGCCGCGCCGTCCGGCGACGTACGGCGTGTCCAACGACTTGACGACGACGCCCTCGTGTTCCCTGGCGGTCGCGTCCCGGAAGAAGTCCCTCGCGTCCTCGGCGTCGTCTGTGACGACCCTGGGGGTGCGCAGGCCGTCGGGGGCGAACCGCGCCAGCACGGCGTAGCGCTCCCTCCCCGGCCGGCCGAGCAGATCGTCGCCGTCCGCGTGGAGGATGTCGAAGACGAACGGGGTGAGCGGGTGACTGGTCCGCACGGCCTCGACGTCGCGGCGATTGCTGACCCGTCCCGATGTCACCTGGAACGGGTAGGGCCGGCCGTCGTCGCCCAGCGCCAGCACCTCGCCGTCGAGCACGATCGCCCGCACCGGGAGCGCCAGCGCCGCCTCGGCCACCTCCGGCACCCGCGCGGTGATGTCGTCGAGGCTGCGGCTGAAGACGCGGACGTCCGACCCGTCGCGGTGGACCTGCATGCGTACGCCGTCGAGCTTCCACTCCACCGCCGCCGGGCAGATGCGCTCGAAGGCGGCGTCGATGGTGTCAGCGCTCTGGGCGAGCATGGGCCGCAGCGGGCGACCCACCTCGAGCCTGAACGCCGCGAGACCGGCGGCGCCGTGGCGCAGCACCGCCTGGGCGACCGGGCCGAGCGCGCCGCGGAGCATGACCGCCTGGCGGACAGCGTCAGCGCGCACGTCGGCTGCCCGCGCGACCGCCTCCACCATCACCGCGTCCAGCGCCCCCTGCCGGAGCTCCCCGACCATCAGGGGGATCAGGAATCCCTGCTCAGCTCCTGTCGCCCTGCCGAGGAGGTCGGTGAGCTGCTGGCGACGCTGCCGCTGCGACCCCGGACCGGAGAGGCTCTCCATGCGCGCAAAGGCCTCGTCGACCTCGCGCACCGTGAGAGTCGCCGCCGCCGCGGCGCCCGGCACATCGCGGAACGCGGCGTACCCGACGCCGATCTGGCGCTGGCGCGGCTCCCCGGACAGAAACGCCACGACGATCTCCACGTCGTCCGGGCGTGCCTGGCGGAGGCACTCGGCGAGCCGCGCGACCTTCTCCAGGCGTGCCGACGAGGCGGCGACGTCGGCGGACGCCTCTGCGATGTGGGCGAGCAACACGGCTCAATTGTCGCCGAAAGCCCCGTCATGTCACCGAAAGCCCTCTCATAACCGTTGGCCAGGGCCCTGCCACCCGTCACGATCCGGGCGAAGTGAACCACGAGTTGCCCGCCGAGAACAGGTACCGGTCGGCTATGTGGTTGAGTACCCGACGGGCCTCCCGGAAGCTCTCCGCGACCTCAGACACGACCGCGAGCCCCGCGGAGCGGACCGCGACGAGGTCACAGGCCTGCCGGTACCACCGCCGCCCCAGGTACTCGAAGAGCTGGATCGTGGGAGCGGCGGCGAGCTCCTCGCGCTCGTCCATACCTATCCCCGCCACCCGTACCAGCCGTCCGGCATCAACGAGCCCCAAGGCGTGGGTACGGGTGTACTCGGGGAACACCCCCGCGAGAAACAACGTCACGTCGCCGAGCCTTCGGTAGACGCCGGGACGCTCCGCCTCGGGCAACGCCTCCGCCAGACCCGCCAGCCGAACCGGGTCGAGCTCGCTGTAACGCCGCGGGCGAGGACCGTGCGGCGTGTTCGTCCAGTACCTTCCGCTCGCCACCCGCGAGAACGACGCGAGCAGCTCGGCGAGGAACAGTCGCCGACCCGGCCCCTCGAGGAAAGTGCGCAGCTGGTGGGCGTCGAACACGGGCACTCCCGCTCGTCCCTCCGCGCGCTCGGGGACGTAGCTGACATCCGCCAGGTCGGTGGACGCGCGGTGAACCGCCACCGCGAACACCAGGAAGGGCGAAACCTCGACGAGCTCACTCACGCCACGAAACCCGGCCGAACCGCGATCACCGAACAGGCTCTCGAACACCTCGGGCCGCGCGACGAGTCCGGGGACCCTGCCTGGACGCCGCCGCAAACCCTCCGGTGCCTCGGCGACCCTTCCCGCCCGGGCGAGCAACGCGAGATCGGCGTCGGTCAGATGTTCGACGTACCCTCTACCGACCGGGTCATCGCCCATACAGCAACGGTACCCTTGCCCGCCGGTTTCGAAGAGCGACGCCCTGTCCTGCCCGTCCGGACGCGTGCGACACCGCGGATCAATGTCTTCCTCGCCCGCGCCACCGCGGGAAGCGGCGTCCCCGATGTCCCCTATGTCCCCGCAGGCGAGGACCCCACAGCACGAACGCCGCCGCCGCCATGGCGAGGGGAGCGGTCAGCAGGAACACACCCACGCTCACGACAAGTCCGGCCGCCCCGGCGACGACGATGAGCACGAGAAGCGCCGCGCGCCCGGGCGTCGAGGGCCGCGGTCCCCATGCTTGGGTACGGCGGTCAGGCGGCGAGGGAGGCCGTACGGATGCGGCCGGCGCGGCCGGCGCGGGGGGCGCGGGGGGCGAGTCGGCGACGCTCTTCGTCTCGTCAAGCCGGCCGGATGCCTGCGTCACCCTGCTGACGAAATCCGGATCTGTGGCGAGCTGCCGTTCGATCTCCTGCCAGACCTCGCGTTCGTGTACCGACAGACTCATCGCCGCCACCTCCCGTCACCTACCCTCACACAAGTGTCTACCCGCGGGAACCCGGGATAGACGCGGACCTTCCGTGATCCCCGGTCTTTGGTCGCCAGCGACCGTTCGGCCGTCTCACCGCACACCGAGCCACGCGCAGGCCGCGACAACGAGCGCGCGCACTCCCTCCCGCAGCGTGGGCTGGATGAGCGGGGCGAAGTACGGCGAGTGGTTAGTGGGTACGTCCTCCGCCAGCCGCCCTGCCGCCTGGGCGGCCGCGTAGGCGTCAGGGTCACCTCCGCCAAAGAACCAGAACACCGACGGCGCCCCGGCCTCCGTGCCGAAGCGCCCGAAATCCTCGCTGCCCGCCTTCGGCTCCAGCTCATGGACGCGGTCATGGCCGAAAACGTCCCCGAACGCGACGCTGAGGCGGGCCGCGGCCTCGGGATCGTTGTACGTCAGCGGAAAGGAATGGATGGTGGAGAACTCGGGGGGTCTGATGGCTCCGGACGCCTCGGCTTCGGCGCGGACCACACGCTCGATGGCGGCAAGGACACGCGAGCGCACGGTCGGCTCGAACGTGCGCACGTTGACCTTCAGCTCCGCCTCGCCCGGAATGATGTTCTCCTTGGTGCCGGCCTCGATGGACCCGACCGTCACGACGGCCCTGTCCTTGGGGGCCACCTCACGCGACACGATCGTCTGTAGCCGAAGGACGGCGGCCGCGGCCATGACGACCGGGTCGATGCTCGACTCCGGCTGGGAGCCATGGGAGCCGCGGCCGATCAGCCGGATCCGCAGGCTGTCGGCGGCCGCCATGGCGACGCCGGCACGGATGTCGAGCGCGCCGACGGGTCGCGGCCCGACATGCTGTCCGAGGACGACGTCGGGGCGCGGGAAGCGGTCGAGCATCCCGTCGTCGATCATCGCCTGCGCACCCGCAGCCGTTTCCTCAGCGGGCTGGAAGACGGCCACGAGCGTGCCACGCCACCGGTCCCGGTGCCTGGCGAGCAGGGTGACGGCGCCGAGCAGACACGCCATGTGCATGTCGTGACCGCACGCGTGCATGACAGGGACCTGCCGGCCCCCCGGATCCGCCGCCACTGCCTCGCTCGCGTACGGCAGCCCCGTCCGCTCCGCCACAGGAAGCGCGTCCATGTCGGCCCGCAGCAGCACGACGGGTCCCTCGTCGCCCCGCAGCACCCCGACAACGCCGGTACCACCGACACCCGTGGTGACCTCGAGACCGGCGTCGGCGAGCCGACGGGCCACCTCGGCGGCGGTCCGGGTCTCCCGCATCGACAGCTCGGGGTGGGTGTGCAGGTCTCGATAGATCTCTTCGAGGTCGGGTACGAGCCTGTCGATACCCGCGAGGATCGCGCACGCCGTCTCGCCGGCCATGGTCTCCCCTCTCCTGTGCAAGAGCACCAGCGACGCACCCGGAACTTGGCGTCCCGCACGAGCATGGCACAGAGCTCGTCCGGGATCATGGGTCAGGATGGATGGCTACACGCGAGGAGCTTACGGGCGATGACGACAGGCGCGGCCCATGGTTACCGTGACTCAGTGACGACGTCGGAGGTGCGGACGGTTGTCGGTGCCGCACGGGGCGAGGCCGAGCGGGCGGCCCGGGTTGCCGGCGTGCGGGTCGTGGCGCTGACCATGCCTCAGGAGGTCCGCCGGGTCCTGCCGGTGGTCGAGACCGTCTGGGGGCCGGACGTGGCACCCTCCCCGGACATCCTGCGGGCACTGGCGCACGCCGGCGCGGTCCTGCTCGCCGCGGAGGACGCGGACGACCCCGACCGCGTGGTCGGGTTCGCGTTGGGGTTCCTCGGCTGGGCTGACGGCGTACATCTGCACTCCCACCAGGTGGGGGTACGCCCGGACCGCCAGCACGGCGGGGTCGGGTACGCGCTCAAGCTGGCCCAGCGGGCGACCTGCCTGGAACACGGCGTCACGGAGATGCGCTGGACGTACGATCCGCTGCTGGCCCGCAACGCCGCCTTCAACTTCGGCAAGCTGGGGGTGGTCGCGCGGGCGTTCCTGCCCGACTTCTACGGCCAGATGACCGACGCGATCAACGCCAGCGACGCCAGCGACAGGTTCGAGGTGTCGTGGCGGCTCGACCGAGCGATACGACCGCGCTGGGACGACGGTACCGCCGGCCGGGCGCTCGTCGCCGTCGACGGCGGCGCTCCGCACCGCACCGACGCGCCGGTACGGGCGGGAGCGCGGATGGCGCTGCCGCGCGACTACCACACGCTGCGGACCAGCGGCGATCCGCTCGCCGCGGCGTGGCGAGAGGTGGCGCGTACGGTGCTCGCGGACTGCTACGCCGCCGGCCTCACCGCGGTCGCGTTCGGCCCCCACGGGTACCGCTTCGCGCGCAAGGAGGTCGCCGACACGGAGGGAGCCGACAGGTGAGACTCGAAGCCCTGGAGCTGGTGCGGGTGCGGATGCCGCTGGTCCGACCGTTCCGCACGTCGTTCGGCACCCAGACCGGCAGGAACGTGCTGCTGGTCCGCGCGCTCACCGACACCGGCGAGGGCTGGGGGGAGTGTGTCGCCGGCGACGCCCCGACGTACAACGAGGAGTGGGCCGACGGCGCGGAGCAGGTGATCCGGCACTGGCTCGCCCCCGCGCTGTTCGCCGAGCCGGCGCTGACCGCGGCGCGGGTCGCTCCGGCGCTCGCCCGGATCCGCGGGCACCGCATGGCCAAGGCCGCGCTGGAGGCTGCCGTCCTGGACGCGCGGCTGCGGGCGGCCGGCATGCCGCTGGCCGACTTCCTCGGCGGCGTCCGCGGCCGGGTCGAGGCCGGCGTGTCGATCGGGATGACGCCCACGGTCGGCCAGCTGCTCGACGTCGTGGCGAGCCATCTCGACGAGGGCTACCGCCGGGTCAAGCTGAAGATCGAGCCCGGCTTCGACGAGGTTCCCGTCGCCGCCGTACGCGAGCGCTTCGGTGACGACCTCCCGCTCCAGGTCGACGCCAACACCGCCTACCGACGCGCGGACATCCCCCACCTGCTCCGGCTCGACCCCTTCGGGATTTTGCTCGTCGAGCAGCCGTTCCCGCCCGGCGACCTCGGCGCCCACGCCGAGCTTGCGCGTCGCTCCACCACCCCTGTCTGCCTCGACGAGTCGATCGAGTCCGCCGACGACGCCGTCGCGGCCATCGAGGCCGGCGCCTGCTCGATCGTGAATATCAAGGCCGGAAGGGTCGGCGGCTTCCTCGAGGCCCGCCGTGTCCACGACGTCTGCGCCGCCCACGGCGTCCCCGTGTGGTGCGGCGGCATGCTCGAGACCGGTGTCGGGCGTGCCGCGAACGTCGCGCTGGCCGCGCTGCCCGGCTTCACCCTGCCGGGCGACACATCGGCCTCCGGGCGCTACTACGCCACCGACGTGACAGCGCCGTTCACCCTGGTCGACGGCTGCCTGGAGGTGCCGAACGGCCCCGGGACCGGGGTGGACATCCGCGATGACGTCCTGGCTGACCTCGGCGCGTCACGCGAGACCCTGAAGCCCACCGCGTGACTCCCGCGATCAGCGCAGGAGCGTGTCGTACACGGCGCGGCCGATCTCCGCGATAACCATCGCCCCGCGCGCGCCCTCGTCGCCGAGGCCGTCGGACAGCACCGCGACTGCGACACGACGCTCCCCCGCCTCGATGATCCCGGCGTCATGGCACACGCCGTGGACCTCGCCTGTCTTGTGAGCCACCGTGACGTGCGTGGGCAGCAGGGCAGGGAGCCGGTTCGTGAACTGCTGACGGCGGAGGATGCCGAGCGCGAGGTCCGTACCACTCCCGGACAGCAGCCGACCGCCCGCAAGCGCGGCGAACACGGCCACCAGGTCGGCCGCTGTCGCGAGGTTGTCGAGGCCGCGGGCCGCGGCCTCGAGGTCCATCAGGTGCCGCGAGAGCCGGGTACCTACAGCCCCGGCGTCGGCGAGCAGGCCGGCCACGGCACCGAGGCCGACACGGTCGATGAGGACGTTCGTCGCCTCGTTGTCGCTGACGACGATCATCAGGGCGAGCAGCTCGCGCAGCGGCAGCGCGGTCACGCTCGGCAGCTCCGGCAGCACGCCGCTGCCGCCGACCCGCTGCCCCTCCGGAAGAGTCACCCGCTCGTCGAGGGAGAGCCGGCCGCGATCCACCTCGCGCAGGAGGGCCAGGAGGACCGGAACCTTGATCGTGCTGGCGGAGGGGAAGATCTCATCTGCCCGGTGCTCGACCCCCGCTCCGGTCGCCAGGTCACGGACCGCGACCCCGAACCGCCCGGGAGCGCCCTCCAGCACGTCATGGACGATGACAGCCAGAGTCTCGGTCGCTGGCAGCCGCTGGCCGGTCGTGGCAGTGACGGACATGATCTCCATGATCACGTATTCGTCCGGCCGCGCGCCAGCGAACGCGCGGCTCGTACGGTGGGCCCGTGACCTCGGCCGGCGCGCAGGGAACCACGCAGGGGGACGGACCGGGCGGCCCCTCGCGCGACCCGTTGGTTGGCCGCGGGTTCGCGGTGATGCTGCTGACCGCGATCGCGGCCTTCACTGGGCTGCACTCGCTGCTGTCGGTCGTTCCGCTGTGGGCGGCGGCCGGCGGGTCGAACCAGCAGGGTGCGGGGCTCACGACCGGCGTGTTCATGCTGACTACCGTGTCGACTCAGCCTCTCGTGCCGTGGCTGATCTCCCGCGCCGGTTATCGCGCGGCGTTCTCCATCGGCCTGGTCCTGTTGGGCGCGCCCGCGCCGCTGTACGCCGTCTCCGCTCACATCGGGCCGGTCCTCGGGGTCTCTGCCGTCCGGGGGATCGGCTTCGGGATCGTCACGGTCACGGGTGCGGCGCTGGTCGCCGAGCTCGCGCCGCCGGCCCGCCGCGGCGAGGGACAGGGCCTGTACGGGCTCGCGATCGCGGTCCCGAACCTGCTCGCACTGCCCCTGGGGGTCTGGATCGCGCAGAACGTGGGATTCTCCCCCGCCTTCTGGCTCGGCGCGGCCCCGCTCGTGGGGCTCGTCGGTACCGCCGCCATGGGTGACGTCCAGCGGGCGGGTGGGGGTGGGCGCGACCGCCAGTCACGCACACAGCCCGGGACCGAGCGACGCGTCCCCTGGAAACACCGCCGCGCCGCCGGGGTCCTCGTGCTCGTCCCTGCCGCCCTTCCGCTCGCCTGCGGGACTGTCGCGTCGGGCGGCCTCGTGACGTTCCTCCCATTCGCGTTCGGCGGTACGCCGGGCGTCGCGTCGGCGGCCCTCTTCGTGATCGCCGGCACGTCCGCGGCGAGCCGATGGTTGTCCGGACGGGTGAGCGACCGCCTCGGCCCGGGGCGGCTGCTCGCCCCAGGTGTCATCCTGACCGTTCTCGGGCTGCTGGGGCCGGCGGCCGGCGCGTACGTCGGAGACCTCACCGGCACCGTGGCCCTGCTCGCCGGCCTTGTGGTGTTCGGAACCGGCCTCGGCGTCATCCGGGGCGAGACGCTCGTCCTCGCGTTCGCCCGGTCCAGCCCAGAGCGGTACGGCACCGCGAGCGCGGTGTGGAACGTCGCCTTCGACGCGGGCACGGGCGTCGGCGCCTTCGCCCTCGGCGCCGCGGTCGTCGGCTACGGGTACGCGGCCGCCTTCCTGATCGCCGCCGGTGGCGTGCTGGTCGGCCTGCCAGTGGCCCTCCGGATCCGGCGTGCCCCCGCGGCGACGCCGCCATGAGCGACGGCGGGGATGCGAGAAACGGCCCCGCCGCACCAGGCCTCACCCGAAAGCCCACACCCGAAAGCCCTCACCCGAAAGCAATGTCGAACACGTGGAGGCCGCCCTGGTCCACCGTCG
The DNA here is from genome assembly GCA_050699055.1 of Streptosporangiaceae bacterium. Lineage (GTDB taxonomy): Bacteria > Actinomycetota > Actinomycetes > Streptosporangiales > JBOHCT01 > JBOHCT01. The sequence continues at coordinate 10,928 of JBOHCT010000074.1, forward strand.
AGGGCAGCGTGACGCTCTCCACTGTCTCGTTCGGGTCCAGGGACACGGTCGCGGAGAAGACATACGTCTTCACGTGGTCCACGTAGCCACTGGTGTGGTTGCGATACGTGGTCGTGACGGCCGTCATGTTCCCGAACGCCGGTGGAAACCACCCGCGCCGAGCGTCCAGTCGGACAGCCCGACCGTCGCCCCGGCCGTGGACCCGTCGGCGTAGCGGACCGTGAGCGTTCCCTTTGAGCCGGGGTTCGCGTTGGACGCCGCGCCCAGTATCCCCAGCGTGGTCGCGCCAGCGTGCTCCTTGACGTGGATCGTCTGGCCCGCTGCCACGATGTTGTCCGGCTCGCCGACCGGCACGTCGGGCCAGGCGTACACGAGCCCGTCGGCCGTGACCGTCGCCCCCGGGGTCACCCCCGCCTCGACCAGTGCCTGGGCGGAGTAGCTGTACCCGACGCCGTCGAAGTTCGCCGCCGAGGGGATCGAGTCGTCGGAGACCCCGGTGTTGTCGAAAAACGGTGACAGGTCGCCGGGGAGGGCTACCGCAACGTCGAGCACGACGTCAGGCAACTCGCGGCCGTCGTCCGTGGCCAGCTGGAACCTGACGCGGTACCTGCCCGTCTCCGGGCCGACGGCGAGGGTGGTCGCGTCGGTGCCGGCGGCGGCCGGGGGCACGCGCAGCCGCCCGCTGGTCTGCGACAGCGACAGCCCCTCGGCACGTCCGCGGTCCAGGACACCTTCCGCGGCGCGTGGGTCACGTTCTGCGCGCCGACGGTCACCGTTACCTGCCGGCCGGGGGTAGTGACGATCTGTCCGCTCGGTCGCGTGAACCCGAGCGCGGGGTCCTGGCCGTTCGAGTACGACGGCGGCAGGTATGTCTTCGGCCAACCCCTGCCGTTCAGCTTGAGCTGCCGCACGTACGGCGCGTCGGGGGCGGCGCCGGGCGCGTCGATCGCGATGGTCTCGCCGTTGCCCATGTGCACGGTCGCATGCGGGAACTGCGGGCTGCCGGGGAAGACCGGGTACATGCCGAGCGCGGACCACACGTACCACGAGCCCATGGCGCCGAGGTCGTCGTTGCCCGGCTCACCTGCTGGCCGCGCCGCGTAGATCGTCCGCTGGGTCTCGCGGACCCGCGCCTGTGTCTTCCACGGCGCGTGAGCGAAGTCCCATTCCCACGGGATCTCCAGGCTGGGCTCGTTGCCCTGCCAGGCCTGCGCGGCCTGCTGCTGATCGAGGTAGTCGATGAACGCCCGGTCACCGCCCATGACGTTGGCGAGCCCGCGGATGTTCCACGGGACCATCGGCGTGTACTGCTCCTCGGCCTCGATGGCGGGCCTGATGTTGTTCGCCTTCGTCGCCTCGTCGACCATCGCCTCGAGCGTTCCTAGGCCCTTCGACAACGTTGTCAAACCACCACTCGCAGGGAACGTCAGGATGCAGCCTCTGCCAATGCTTTGTCCCCGCACGCGTCTGACTGAATGTGGCCGCGAGTCGCGATGCGAGCGCACGACGCTACTGGGCCTCCCGGACCCCGGGCATGGTGAGCGGACCCCATGCGGGGAAGCCGAGCCTGTCCGCGAGGACGGCCATGGGTCCCCACGCCTCGAGCCGCAGCGCCGCCGCGGCGGCCGACGGGGATTCGCTCGACTCGGCAGGGCGCAACCGGTCCAGCGGCGTCACCTTGGGAAAGACCTGCAGGTCCACGTCCGCGTCGGCGGGCAGCCCGGCCTTCGCGCGCACTATCGCGAGCGCCGGCTCGATGCCGCCCAGCTCGTCGATCAGGGCGTTGTCCTTCGCATCTGCCCCGGTCCAGACACGGCCGCGAGCCAGTTCGTGCACCCTGTCGCGGGACAGCCCGCGCCCCTGCGCGACTTTTGCGGTGAAGTCGTCGTAGATCCGATCGAGCCAGGTGTTGACCCGCTCCCACTCACTGTCGGAGTACGCACGCGAGGCCGAGAACATCCGGGCGTGCGCACCCTCTGCCACGGCGTCGTACCCGACACCGGCGCGGTCGAGAAGCTCGGAGACGACGGGCTTACCGCCGAGAACGCCGATCGACCCGGTGAGCGTGCCCGGCTGGGCGACGATCGCGTCAGCCGCCATGGCGACGAAGTAGCCACCCGATCCCGCGACGTTGCCCATGGACACCACGACCGGCTTGCCCGCCTGACGCGCCCGGACCACCTCGCGCCAGATCGTGTCCGAGGCGACGTAGGAACCACCGGGGCTGTCGACACGGAACAAGATCGCCCTGACCCGCTCCTCCTTTACGGCCGCGCGGAAGGCCGCCGCGACGGTGTCTGAGCCCATCGACTGGCCCTGCAGCGGGTGGCGACCGCTGCGCCCGAGGCGCACCGGCCCGACGCCGTAGATGAGCGCGACGGCGGTGGCGTGCCGGTGGGTGACCCGCCGGGTGATCTCCCGGCGGGGCGCGTGCTGGTAGCGGCCGACGAACTGCAGATGGGCCTCGTCGCCGGACTCCTTGCGTACGTCGTCGTAGACCTCGTCGCGGTACGCGAGCTTGTCCACGAGCCCCGCGTCGAGGGCCTCCCGCCCGAGAAGCGGTCCACGGTCGACGAGTCCGCTGACCCGTTCGGAGCCGACTCGCCGACCCTCTGCGACACCGGCGATGACCTGCTCGGCCATGGAGGCGGCGATCCGCGAATAGGACTCGCGGTGCGCCTCCGTGAACCCGTGTTGGGTGAACATGTTCGCGGCGTTCTTGTATTCGTGGCGCTGGCCGATCTGCGGGGTGACGCCGGCCTTGTCGAGCGCCCCGCGCAGGAAGTGCTGCTCGAGCGACACGCCGGTGAGACCCACGTCGCCCGAGGGCTGGAGGTAGACCCGATCGAAGGCCGAGGCGAGGTAATACGGGACGGTGCCCGGCGCGAACTCGCCGAACGTCTCGGCCCACGCGATCGCCGACTTTCCGGACTCGCGGAAGGCCTGGACCGCGTCACGCAGTTCCTGCGCCCTGGCAAGGCCCATACGGGAGGAGCCCACCTTCGCGACGAGCATCCGCACGCGCGGATCCGACCGCGCGTGCCGCAGCCCTTCGAGCACATCGTGCAGGCGCGGCCTACGTCTGGAAAGGACGACGCTCAGCGGATCCTGCGGCACACCTTCCATGAGGTCGACGGTGAGATCGAGCTCGAGGACGAGAGGGGCCCCACCGCACCCCGCGATCTCCTTGGCCCGGCCGACGAGCTCACTGGCGGTCTCTATCACCTGGCCCAGCCTACGTGTTCGATCTCCGGGCGTGGCGCCGTGCCTGTACAAGGGAAGGAACGAGGGGACAGCATCGGGGGCACCGTGGAGGAGCGATGACACAGACACCGTCGGGTACCCATGCAGGAACTCAGGCCTTCCGCGGCGCGCGGGACCTGTTGTTCACCCATCGCGCGAACTACGAGGCCTGCTACCGCGACTTCCGCTGGCCGGATCTCGACGACTTCAACTGGGCGCTCGACTGGTTCGACGTCATGGCCCGGGGCAACGACCGGTTGGCCCTGTGGATCGTGGAACCCGACGGGAGCGAGGAGAAGCTGACGTTCGACCAGCTCGCGGCCCGCTCCGACGAGGTCGCCGGATGGCTGCGCAGCCAGGGGGTACGGCGTGGGGACCGACTGCTGCTCATGCTCGGCAACGACGTCCCCCTGTGGGAGACGATCCTCGCCTCGATGAAGCTCGGTGCGGTGATCATCCCCGCCTCCACCCTCCTCCGGCCCGACGACCTGACAGACCGCGTCGAGCGCGGGAACGTGCGGCACGTCGTCGTCGGCGCCGCCGACACCGGGAAGTTCGCCGATGTCCCCAAGGGATGGACCCCGATCGTGGTCGGCGAGCCGGTCGAGGGGTGGCTGCGGTACACCGACGCGTACGAGTTCACCGGGGAGTTCTCCCCCGACGGGCCGACGAAGGCGAGCGACCCGCTGCTGCTGTACTTCACCTCCGGCACGACCGCGCAGCCGAAGCTCGTCGAGCACACCCACGCGTCCTACCCGGTCGGGCACCTGTCGACGATGTACTGGATCGGGATCCGCCCGGGCGACGTTCACCTCAACATCTCCTCCCCCGGCTGGGCGAAGCACGCGTGGAGCAACGTATTCGCGCCCTGGGACGCCGAGGCGACGGTGCTCATCGTCAGGTACGGCCGTTTCGACGCGACGACGATGATGGACGCGGTCGCGCGCTGCGGGGTCACGACGTTCTGTGCGCCTCCAACCGTCTGGCGGCTGCTGGTCCAGGAGGACCTGAGCGCGTGGCGTACCTCGGTACGCGAGGCGGCCTCGGCCGGCGAGCCACTGAATCCGGAGGTGATCGAGCAGGTCCGGCGGGCGTGGGACATCACGGTCCGCGACGGCTACGGCCAGACGGAGACGACCTGCCAGATCGGCAACCCGCCCGGGGCGGAGGTCGTTCTCGGGTCGATGGGCCGCCCGCTGCCGGGCTACTCGGTCGTGCTCGTCGATCCCGCGACGGGTGAGCGCGGCGCGGAGGGCGAGATCTGCCTGGACCTCGCAGGTCAGTCACTTGGGCGGCCGCTCGGGCTGATGACCGGGTACCGCGACGACGACCGGCGCACGGCCGAGGTGATGCGCGACGGTGTCTACCACACCGGCGACGTCGGCCGCCGGGAGGACAACGGGTACATCACCTACGTCGGGCGCACCGACGACGTCTTCAAGTCCTCCGACTACCGGATCTCGCCGTTCGAGCTGGAGAGCGTCCTGATCGAGCACGAGGCGGTGGCCGAGGCGGCGGTCGTCCCCTCGCCCGACCCGTTGCGGCTGTCCGTGCCCAAGGCCTACGTCATGGTGGCCGGCGGGTACGAACCGACGAGCGAGACCGCCTTCTCGATCCTGCGGTATGCCCGCGAGCACCTCGCGCCGTACAAGCGGGTCCGCAGGCTTGAGTTCGGCGAGCTGCCGAAGACGATCTCGGGCAAGATCCGCCGCGTCGAGCTGCGTGGGCGCGAGGACGAGCTGCACGGCCCGACGACCGAGGCCGCCGCTCGGGGTGAAGGCGAGTACTGGGAAGACGACTTCCCGACCCTCAAATCTTGAGGTCAGGCGGGGGGTGGAGTGTTCAGGAGGGCGACGGTCCCTTATCGTGGGCCAAGACGTCGTCGTCCACGCGACGGCGAACGTGAACCGAGGCTCTAATGTTGGTGGAAGGCCCAGTGTTGGTCGAAGTGCTGCGAGGACCCCATACGTGCTCGATATCGTCGGCGGAATGAGTCTCGGACTGCTCGGGGCGGTGTTCGCCGCCCTCTGCACGGGTTGCGCGGCCGTCCTGCAGGCGATAGGCGCCCGCCGGGTAACCGCGCATCACGTCGACCCCCGCCTCTTCCTCGCGCTGCTCAAGTCGTGGCCGTACGTCACGGGCCTCGCGCTCAACTGCACCGCGTTCGGGCTCTCGCTTGTCGCGTTGCGCAGCCTTCCGCTCTTCGTCGTTCAGGCGATCGTCGCCTCGAACCTCGCGGTCGTCGCGGTGCTCGCCGCCTGCGTCCTGCGCGCGCGGTTGCGGGTACGCGACTGGGCCGCCGTCAGTGGGGTCATCGCCGGGCTCATCCTGCTGGTCCTCTCCGCCGACCCGGGTAACCCCGCTCACATGGCGACGACCGGCCAGTGGGCGCTGCTCGGCGCCGCGGTGGCGCTGGGCTGCACCATGCTCGTTCCCGGCCACAAGCTGCACGGCAAGGCCGCGCTCCTCGGGATGCTGGCCGGCCTCACCTACGGCATCGTCGGTGTCGCCTCACGCGTGCTGGGCGACGCGGCATCCGTGCACGGGCTGCTGCTCAACCCCGCGACGTACGCCCTCGGGCTCGGCGGCATCCTCGGCACGCTGCTGTACGCGTCAGCGGTGCAGCGAGGCTCGGTGACCTCAGCGTCAGCGATGACCATCGTCGGCCAGACTCTCGGCCCCGCCGTGGTCGGCTGGTTCCTGCTCGGTGACCACTCGCGTCCGGGGTTCACGCTCATCGCGATCGCCGGGTTCGTCCTCACCGTGGCTGGCGCGGTCGCCCTTGCCCGCCACGCCCGCCACGGTCACATCGAGATCGGGCACCGACATTCCTGAACGGCGGGGACTCTCACCACAGCCGTGGTGGGCTGACCGCTTCCCTGCCCGGTACGCGGGGACCCGGGACACCGCCGAAGCGGTACGGCACCGTCTCACGTCCTGGCTGCACGACCCAGGCGCCGCCGGTCTCGGTGGAGAACAACGCGGCCTCGACCGCGGCCGCCACGCCGTCAGGGGACAGCAACGGGAACCCGGCGTCGACGAAGCCCTGACGGTGTTCCCCGAGCAGCGGCGTATCGACGAACCCGGGACACACGCAGGCGATCCGGACCCTGTCCGCCTCCAGCCGCGGCGCGAGAGCACGGACGAGCCCGACCACGGCGTGTTTGGTCATGCCGTACACCGGGTCCATCGGATACGCGACGAGCCCAGCGAGCGACGCGGTAGCCACGATGGCCCCGCCTCCGGCCCGGCGCAGCGCGGGCAGCGCGGCGCGCACGCCGAAGTACACGCCGTCGACGTTGACACTGACCGCGTGTCGGTACCGCTCGGGGTCGAGGGCCGTCGGCTCGGGCTCACCCGCGTCGACGCCCGCGTTCAGGTGAACAAGGTCGAGACGACCGTAGGCGTCCTCGGCGGCCGCGACCGCTCGCTCGGACGCCGCCGGGTCGCGCACGTCCGCGCGTACGAAGACGCCGCCGACTTCGCTCGCGGCCTCCTCGCCGGCATCGGCATCGACGTCGACCACGACGACACGAGCCGGACGAGCGGCGAGCCTACGCACCAGGGCGCGGCCGATCCCCGCGGCCCCTCCGGTCACGAGCAGGACGGGAGGATCGCTGGCAGAATCGCTGACAGGAGTGTTCATGGCCCTCCCACGCTACTCGGCTGATCGCTGCGGAGCACTCGTCGGTGGAATTGAGCGAGGGATCGTGGCCGGGCATCCCGGCCGGACCCGGTTCCGGCCGTCATCATGGGCCGCATGGAGGTTCTCAGCAGTCGCGTGCTCCTACGCCCGACCGATCTCGAGCGCAGCCGTCGCTTCTACCGCGACACGCTCGGGCTCGCCGTCTACCGGGAGTTCGAGACGCCCGCGGGTACTGGCACGGTGTTCTTCGCCGGGGGCGGGTTGCTGGAGGTGTCGGGTGGCTCGGAAGGGCGTCCCTCGCCCACGGTCCAGCTATGGTTTCAGGTACGCGACGCGTCCGAGGCGCACCGTTACCTGGTCGACCGCGGCGTACGGATCCTGCGCGAGCCGCGCAGAGAACCCTGGGGGCTGGTCGAGATGTGGATCGCCGACCCGGACGGTGTCAGGATCTGTGTCGTCCAGGTTCCCGACGACCACCCTTTGCGCTACCGTGCGTAAACACGCAGAAATAGGCTGAAACTTATCGCGGTAGGGACCGCCCTTGCGGGCGGCCCCCCGCACAGATCCCAGCGTGCGCTACTAACGCACTGGGCTCTTGCCTTGGGTCAAACGCGAAGCCGCGCGTCGGGGAAGGGATGCATCACTTTG